>CAYJIF010000078.1:7564-7851 GCA_964370175.1 uncultured Rikenellaceae bacterium | reverse complement strand
CGCCGCGCGGGCGGGGTCAGAGACCCTTTTGATTTGTTGCACCGATAGAAAAACAAACAATTGCCCAGCGAGGGCACTCGCCGCCCGCCACCCGCGGGCACACCGGTTGGAGTTTTGATACATTTTCACGCCATTAGAACAAACAACTGCCCTGCGAGGGCACTCGCCACCCGCCACCCGCCGCCGCTTGCCGATTCAAAACTTTTAACTATATTTGTATTGACCACGGGGGGGGGGGGCCCCCCCCCCCGGCGGGGCGGAGCACGGGGCGCCCCACGGCACCCGCC
>CAYJIF010000078.1:0-7554 GCA_964370175.1 uncultured Rikenellaceae bacterium | reverse complement strand
TTTAAATACAAATGCCCTGGGTCGGCTCTGGCCACCCCGCAACCCCCCCCGCGTTCCGATTTAAAACTTTTTAAAATTTTTGTATTTTGCAACGCCCGGCCCCCCCCCCGCTTTTGCACAACTACGCAGTACTAACAACTCGAAAACCTCGCAACCGACAATGAAACTCAAAATTAGCCCTTGCCCCAACGATACCTTTATTTTCTACGCCATGCTCCACAACAAAGTCGACATAGACCCAATGAATATTGACGTGGAGTATCTCGACATTGAGGAGTTGAACTCGGCGCTGCTACGTGGCCATGGAGATGTTATCAAAGCCTCGGCGGTGATGACTCACGCGGCCACCAATAGAGGATATGAATTATTGGATGCTGGTGCGGCACTTGGCAGGGGTTGCGGGCCGATTGTAGTGAGCGCACAGCCTCAGAGCCCTGCGTCTGCGAATATCGCACGAGGTGTTTCTGAGCGGATTGTTGCGCTGCCAGGCGAGCACACCACGGCAGCACATCTTTTCCATCGCTATTACCCCGAATACACGCCCCTGTACACTCGTTTTGACAAAGTTGCTCAGATGGTAAAGCACGGAGGGGCGGAGCTTGGAGTTTTGATTCACGAAGGGCGTTTCACCTACGAGCAGCAGGGGTTGACATTGGTGGGAGATTTGGGACAGATGTGGGAGGAGGAGACTCGCATGCCGATTCCGTTGGGTGGAATTTTTGCACAGAGCGACCAGCCTACCGCATTGATTTCCAGCGTGATAAAAGCCTCACTTGCCTACGCCCTAGAGCATCCGCACGAGCCTATGGACTATGTTCGCCACCATGCACAGGAGCTTGCCCCAGATGTATTGCAGAATCACATTTCTTACTTTGTGAATGATTATACTCTGTCGCTCGGGCGTGAGGGCAGGGCAGCTTTTGAGCAGTTGGCGGGCGGATTTTCGAGATAAGCAGTCGCTTCCCGTAGATTCTCGCACGCTCTGTGCATATGAGTTTAATTACTACAACAAAAGAGGGCTAAATTTCACTTTTTTTCCCCCTACACAATTTCTTTGGGTGCAGATTCAGGATAGATAAAAATAAAGGGCAGTCCCCAGTCAAATGGAGCTGCCCTTTTATAGAGGATAATGTTATTAATATCTCTTGGAGATTATTTTCTTTGTCTGCGAGCCTCGAACAAGATTACTGCGGCGGCGGCCGAGACGTTTAGCGACTCGATAGTTCCCACGGTAGGCACAGCTCCGTGTTTGTCGCAGAGTCTGAGCACTTCGCCACTGATACCTTTATCTTCCGAGCCCATAACCACGGCTGTTGGTGTGGTCATGTCTATGTCGTAGATTGGTTCTGCACCTTTTTCGGTAGCTGCGATGGCTGTAATGCCGCTTTCTTTGATGGTTTCGAGCGCAAGGCGCAGCGAGCCGACTCTACACACTGGGATTTTGAGCAGTGCTCCAGCCGAGCTTTTGATTGCTTCGCCATTGATTTGCGCGCCATTTTTTGCCGAGACGATGATTGCATCGACTCCAGCACATTCAGCCGAGCGGGCAATCGCTCCGAAGTTGCGCACATCGGTGATGCCATCGAGCAACAGAATGAAGGTTGGCTCCGCAGCCAAAACATCCTCAATAGCAACGTATTCCACCTGAGCCAGAGTAGCAACAACTCCTTGGTGGTTGTTGTTTTTCGATAGTTTGTCGAGTTTCACTGTGGGCACTTTCTGCACGGGTATTTTCATATCCAGCGCCATAGTTTCTATGGTACGTAGCGACTCGTTTGGTTCTTTGATGATGTAGATTTTATCGAGTTTGCCGCCCATTTCCAGTGCTTCGCGGATTGGGTGAATGCCGAAGATGATATTTTCTGGCACTCTGCGTTCTTCTCTATTTGCTTCGCGTTGTTCTCTGCGTTCGAAGTCATTTGTAGGTTTTTGGAATCTTTTTTTATCTCCGCCTCCGAAGCCGTCTCTCTTGAAGCCGCCGCCACCGAAACCGCCTTTGCGTTCGCCACCGCCACCGAAGCCCTCTCTCTTGAAGCCGCCTTTGCGTTCGCCACCGCCTCCGAAGCCTTCTTTCTTGAAGCCGCCGCCGCCAAAACCGCCTTTGCGTTCGCCACCGCCTCCGAAGCCTTCTTTCTTGAAGCCGCCTCCTCCGAAACCGCCTTTGCGTTCGCCACCACCTTCACCATCATCGGCTCTGCGCGCGCCGCCAAAGCCAGCTTTGACGAAGCCGCCACCGCCACCGCTTCTACGGTCGCCATCTCTTCTGCCGCTGCCAAAACCACCCTTTGAGAAGCCTCCTTTGCTTCCAAAGCCATCGCCGCCGCTTCTGCGTTCACCGCCTCTGCTGCCACCGCCTAAGCTATCGGGTGCTCCCCACTGGCGGCCGCCTCCCTTGCGATCGCCACCTCTATCCGCGGGGCGTTCACCACGCTCGCCTCTGTCGCTGAATCCCCCCTCATTTTTGGGTCTTACGACATAATCTTTTTTTGGCGCACTTTGGGCTTGTTCGCTCGTTGATGTAGCGTCACTGGCACGCTTGAAGAAGTTGTTTTCCATTTTTTTGTTTTTTTATTGATAGCAAATATTTTTTGCCTTTTCTTACACTATTTTTTCCCACTCCTGCATCATAGCGTCCAACTCCACTTTTGCCGCCTCCCACTCGCCCAAGAGCTCCGCACTATAACCCTGTGGTTCAGCGAGTTTTGCCTCGTATTCTGCCACTTTTTGTTCCGCCTCTTCTATTTTTTTTTCGAGCTGTTCGAGCTTGAATTTGCTCTTTTTATTGTTTGTTCTTTCGTTTTTCTGCTCTCTGTTTTTCTCTTCCTTAGCGATTTTGGGTTCTGTTTTTTTGGGGGGTGTTTTAATCTCAATCTCTCTTAGGTTCTCAATTTTGCGAGCCTCGATAAAGTCGTAAATTCCACCCAGATACTGTTTCACTCGACCGTCACGGAACTCATACACTGTATCTACGAGCGAGTCCAGAAACTCCCTGTCGTGGGAGATAACCACCACCGTTCCATCATAATTCTGCAACGCCAGTTTCAGGATCTCTTTACTGAGCATATCCATATGGTTGGTGGGTTCGTCGAGCACCAGCAGGTTATAGGGTTCGAGCATCAATCGGGCAATAGCAAGTCTGGAGCGTTCGCCGCCGCTCAGCACGCTGACTTTTTTGTCAATATCCTCGCCACGGAACAAAAATGCACCCAAAATATCGCGCAGTCGTGTGCGAATATCGCCTACGGCCACTTGGTCGAGAGTGTCGTAGACGGTGAAATCACCCTTGAGCAGGTCGTCTTGGTTCTGGGCAAAGTATCCCACCTTGACGTTGTAGCCAGTGGAGATAGTTCCCCGGCTGGCGTTAAGTTCGCCCAGCATTGCTCTGACAAAGGTGGTTTTACCCTCTCCGTTACGTCCCACCAGAGCAACTTTCTGCCCCCGTTCCACCACAAAATCCGCGCCGCTAAATATCGTACGCACTCCATCGTAGGAGTGTCCCGCCTCTTTTGCCTCAACAACGATTTGCCCAGCACGTGGTGCCGAGGGGAAGCGAATGTTGAGACGAGCAACATCTTGCTCCTCGACCTCAATGCGTTCCAATTTTTCGAGCTGTTTGACACGCGACTGCACTTGATTGCTTTTGGCAGGCTTGTAGCGGAAACGCTCGATGAAATCTTCGGTCTTCTCTATGAGTTTTTGTTGATTTTCATAGGCGGCAATCTGCTGCTCGCGACGCATCTGCCTTAGCTCCACGTAATGAGAATAATTTACCTTATAATCGGTTGCCTTGCCCAGACTCAACTCTATTGTGCGGTTGGTGACATTGTCCAAGAATGCTTTGTCGTGCGATATGAGCACCACCCCTCCGCTAAAATTATTGAGATACTCCTCCAACCACTGTATACTCTCAATGTCGAGGTGGTTGGTGGGCTCATCGAGCAGCAACAGCGTAGGGCTCGACAGCAGTAGCTTGGCAAGCTCCACCCTCATTCGCCACCCCCCAGAAAACTCCGAAGTAGGCTTTTCGAAATCGCTGCGCTTGAAACCCAAACCCAGCAAGGCCTTTTCGATTTGTCCCTGGCGTTGTTCGCCACCGTGAGTGTGGTAATATTCTGTAATTTCGTGCAGTTTGATGAGGAGTTTTTCGTACTCTGGACTATCGTAATCCGTTCTTTGCCCAATCTCTGCGGTCAGCTCCTCAATCTTATTCTCCATCTCCACAAACTCCGCAAAGGCCTTGTTGCACTCGGCCACAAGGTTCGTGTCATCGGAGGTAATCATAATCTGGGGTAGGTATCCTACCCTACACTCTGAGGTTTTACTCACTCCGCCTTTAGTGGGAGCCCACTCGCCATTGATTATTTTGAGCATCGTGCTCTTTCCTGCACCATTCTTGCCCACCAGCCCGATTCTGTCGCGCGCATTGATGAGGAACGACACCTCCGAAAAAAGGTCCCACCCCCCAAAACTTACTGTTACATTGTCAATAGATAGCACGTCTGTTGTCCTCCCAAAAAAAAGCTGTTTATTGCAGGGCTACTTGCCCAATATCTCGAGAATTGCTTGTTGTGGGTCGGGGGCGCTGAACACAGCGTTGCCTGCCACCAGGCAGTCCGCTCCAGCCTCGTAGAGCTGTGCCGCATTATGTGCTCCCACTCCTCCGTCCACCTGCACCAGAGTGCTCAACCCACGCTCTGTGATCATAGAACGCAGACGGCGTAGCTTGTCGAGGGTGCTCTCTATGAAGCTCTGCCCGCCAAACCCTGGGTTCACAGACATAAGCAGTATCATATCGGCATCGCCCAAAATCTCCTCCACCGCACTGAGCGGAGTAGAGGGACATAACGCCACACCAGCCTTTTTGCCGTGTGCTTTGATTTGGTATATTGCCCTGTGGATGTGGTTAGTAGCCTCGGCGTGGAAGGTGATAATGTCGGAACCAAGCGCTGCAAACTCGTCGATGTACAACTCGGGGTTTTCAATCATCAAGTGCACGTCCAACACCTTATCTGTCGCACGACGCATAGCCTTGACCACTGGCATACCAAACGAGATGTTAGGCACAAACAAGCCATCCATCACATCGAGGTGTAGCCACTGAGCCGCTGAGCTGTTGAGCATCTCTGTGTCACGACCCAGATTCAAAAAGTCGGCGCTGAGTAGCGACGGAGATATTATCTTTTCCATTTTTCGATTACTGATTACTCTTACTGTTTGCTTTGGCAACATTTACTTTCAAACGATTCTTTTTCTTGCACCAAACCACTAAAAATGTTAATTTTGCCGCAAAGATACGCTTTTTTATGCCAACGCCAAAGGAAATACTACGACAAGTTTGGGGACACGATGACTTTAGACCCCTGCAAAGCGATATAATACAGAGTATTATGGAGGGTTGCGACACAGTGGGGCTCTTGCCCACGGGAGGGGGGAAGTCAGTCACTTTCCAAGTCCCAGCGCTGCTGTGCGAGGGGTTGGCAATTGTCATCACACCACTCATTGCGCTGATGCGAGACCAAGTCGAACGACTCCGAGCTCTTCACATCAATGCAGCCATGATAAACTCGTCGATGACCTACTCCCAAATCGACGTGACACTCGATAATTGCATCTATGGCGACATAAAAATACTCTACATCGCACCCGAACGCATTAATACTGTGATCTTTCGGGCTCGGCTACAACGAATGAACATCTCGCTTGTGGCGGTTGACGAGGCTCACTGTATATCGGAGTGGGGGCACGACTTCCGTCCAAGTTACCTGACCATCTCGTCGCTCAGAGAAAGCCTCCCGGGAGTTCCCTTCATGGCGCTCACTGCTACGGCTACCGAAGCAGTGCTAAAAGATATTATCGTACACCTCAAACTCGATAAACCAAATATTTTTAGAGGCTCCTACGCTCGCCCAAATATATCTTTTGTGGTTCGCCACACCACCAATAAACTCGAACAACTGCTCTCCATCGCCTCGGGAATCTCAGGCAGTGGGATCATCTACTGCCGTACACGAAAATCGTGCGAAGATATTGCCGACTTCCTACGAAGCCAGAATATCAGCGCCGACTTCTACCACGCTGGACTGCTCGCTCCGCTGCGAAATGCCAAACAAAGAGAATGGACGGCTGGGAATATCCGTATTATTGTGGCAACTAACGCCTTTGGAATGGGTATCGATAAGGCAGACGTACGCTCGGTGGTGCACTACGAAATGCCCCAAAGCATTGAGTCCTACTACCAAGAAGCAGGTCGGGCTGGCCGTGATGGGCAACGCTCGTGGGCTGTGATGCTCTACGAAGAGAGAGACAGGCAACGCTTCACGCAGCGCCTCGGGCTGGAGTATCCGCCCATGGAGGATATAAGGGCGGTTTATGAGAAACTGCACAGCTACCTCAGAGTGGGTATCGGCGAGGGTAAAGAACAACTCTTCGACTTCTCGCTGATGGAGTTCTCTTCTTTTGCCAAAATGTATAGCCCCACGGTGCATTCGGCACTGAAAATACTGGAACTCAATGGATACCTCTCCCTCACCGATGAGTTGGATAACCCCACTCGCATCAAATTCCGAGTGCAGAGGGATGATCTCTATCGCTTTAGGGTAGAGAATCGCGAGCTGGATAATTTTCTAAAAGTTTTGCTGCGCTGCTATACTGGGGTTTTTACGAGTTTTGTGGCGATCGACGAGGCGCATTTGAGTTACGTTTCGGGCTTTAGCGAGGCCGCTGTGGTGAAGATGCTCTTGGAGCTTTCGCGCGCAAAGATATTGAACTACATACCTCGCCGCCGCACGCCGCTTGTGGCTTTGCTCGAGGAGCGCTTGCCTCTTGCCGACCTCTATATTGCTCCTTCAACCTACGCTTCTCGACGTTCGCAAAGTGAGATTAGAGCTCTCTCAATTATTGAATATACCCTGCAAGAGAAAAAATGTAGGGCGACGATTCTACGTGAGTATTTTGATGAGCGGGTGGTGGATAGTTGTGGCATTTGCGATGTTTGCCTGAGTGGTGTGGAGCAGCCTCGTGATAGGGAGGAGGATGTAGCGTTCGAGATTTTGGAGATGGTCAAGGCGGATAGTAAGGTTACAATGGGTGAATTGCTTGCGCGGCTTAGGGCTTCGCCGGAGGTGACTCTTCGGGCGTTACGAATGCTTATGACTCAAGGTCGCATTAAGCAGGTGGCGGATGGTTCGTTAAGGATTATTTCACAGCGTTAGGGGTGCGGGCGGCGGGTGCCCCCGCTGGGCATTTGTTTTGGTTGCTCTAATGGCGTGAAAATGTGTCAAAACTCCAATCGGTGTGCCCGCAGGCACCGCCCGCGCGGCGGCGGGTGCCCCCGCTGGGCGATTGTTTCTGTTTTTCTATCGGGTCAACAAATCAAATGGGTCTCTGACCCCGCCCGCGCGGCGTAAGCGCGCCCTCCCCGGCGAGGGGAGCTATAGCAAACTAAAAAAACGCTCAAAACGAAATTACCCGAAGGGAATTTCGTAAATTTAAAATCGCCCCGCCGGCGAGGCGGATAGAGCAACTCAACGTTTTTCACATAGCATTCAACTCTAT
>CAYJIF010000077.1:0-7868 GCA_964370175.1 uncultured Rikenellaceae bacterium | reverse complement strand
TCGCCGGGGAGGGCGCGCTTACGCCGCGCGGGCGGTGCCTGCGGGCACCCCGATTTGAGTTTTGATACATTTTTCTGTGCCATTAGAACAACCAAAACAAATGCCCCGCGAGGGCACTCGCCACCCGCCGCCGCGCAGGCGGGGTCAGAGACCCATTTGATTTGTTGCACTAATAGAAAAACAGAAACAAAAGCCCTGCGGGGGCACCCGCCACCCGCCACCCGCAGTTTCGTGTCATTCCCCCAAATGCTACAAAAAAAACAGCAACACCCCGAGGGCTGAATACCCACCGAACTGCTGCTGCTCAAAATTATATTAAAAAGCAAGAGCGTGAACACCCCTGCCCAAAAGCCATGTTAGAACGTGATATAATAGCTAAATAGCTGGTCAGCACGATTCTTATACAGGTTCATCTGTGCAGTATTTGCCTCGAAAGCATTGCCGAAAGTGCCAACGCGCTCCACACTAAACAACGAATTGTCCAGCGCCGTTGATTTAGCCACAAAGGCTTCGAAACTCTTCTCAGACTCTTTCAATGCCGAGCGCTCTGCTTCCGTTTCGATTGCATTATAGAGCAGCTCATAGTATTTCTTTGCCAATTTCGTGTATTCGCCAGTAGCCTCGGCTAAAGCTTTTGAGATGGACATAGTATTGACTGCAACATCCAATTTTACGTTGAGTACCGCCTCGATTACTCTTTTCTCGACAATAAAGTCTGCTTCCAATCGAGCAGGGCCCTCCTCTGCATACTTGTCTTTGACAGAGTCGAACACTGTGTTCCATGTGGCTTTACTCTCTTTTACAGCATTTTCGATACTTTCTTTCGATGGTTCTTGTGCGTACACACTCATGCAAGCAAGCGATAGAGCCGATAGGAATAGGATTTTGATAGTTTTCATTTTTTTCGTCTGATTTTAGTTGTGTGAATATTGAATTCGGGGGGTTAGAACAAACAAATATACATTATTTTTATAAATTACCGCCTCATGGGGTAGATAATTTACGCATTTTAGCGAATATGTTGAGTGCGTGGAGGGTGAGATGGACTTGGTGTGTGTAGGTTGCAGAGCCGAAAGCCTCCAGTTTCTGATGAGCCACCAATCCGCTAAACACTATCTCTTATTTAAGTCCGAGTGTAGAGAGCACATCGGTTCGGTAGCTCTCGGAAATCGGAATTGTCGTCCGCCCGAAGATTATGTTGTTGCGCTCAACAACCTTTACCTTCGAGAGGTTTACGATAAACGAGCGGTGTACTCGCTTGAAGATAGTAAGTGGAAGAGTCGATTCAATGCTCTTTAGCGTCGAGAGGGTTTTGATTTGGGTGCCATCGGCAAGTGCAATGCTTACGTAATCGCGAAGAGATTCGAGGTACAGAATTTCGTTATACTGAATCTTGATAAGGCGATAGTCAGATTTTACAACCATATAGTCGTTTACTACATTGTTCGAATCGCTCCCACCCAGCAAACGCTCAACCTTATCCACACAGCGCGAGAAATTATCGTAGCTAATAGGCTTTAGCAGATAGTCTACCGCATCGACACGGAAACTCTCCAGGGCGTACTGCGAAAATGCAGTTGTAAAGACCACTTTTGTGCGGAAAGTGTCGATATGAGCCGCCAACTCGATACCTGTCATCGAGGGCATCTGAATATCAACAAAGAGCAGCTCAGGTTGCTCTTTCTTGATTACATCCAGAGCGACAACTGCAGAGCTAAACGAGGCAATGAGCTCCAATTTGGGATTCTCCTCAATATATGATTTCATTAGAGATAGTGCCAATGGCTCATCGTCTATTGCGATACATCGTATCATTTTCTCTTGGTGTTTATGATTAGTGTTGTAATGTATTCGTTGTCAATTTGCTTCACGTCGTATGTGTGCGAATGCGGGTAGATAAGTTCCAGTCGGCGCACCAGATTTACTAAACCGATGCCAGAACCGCTGAGGTCTTGTGCTGTTTTGGGGTGATAGCTGTTGCGGCAGACGAAGCGTATGACACTGCCAACAACCGTCATGCGGATATTTATGTGCGATTCTTTTTCGCTATCCACTCCGTGCTTAAAGGCATTTTCGACAAGCGAGATGAAGAGTAGGGGAGCAACCTTGGTGCCTTCGCAGTTCGTGGGTAGATCGACCTCTACGCAAACACTATCGGTGAGTCGCAGGCGCATTAGGTTTGAATAATTCTCGATAAACTGCACCTCTTTTTCGAGCTCGACTTCGGCATAATCTGAGTCGTATAGCTGGTAGCGCAATAGGTCGCACACATTCATGAGCGAGGATTGGGCTACTTTGGGATTGAAGGCGATGAGCGCGTAGATGTTGTTGAGCGAATTGAACAAGAAGTGGGGGTTGAGTTGGTTTTTCAGAGATGTGAGTTCCATTTCGGTGCGCATTCTCTCTGATTCTTGTATGCGCTTCTGTGCATCGAACCACTTAATTGTCATCTTTATGCTCAACGAGGGTGCCAGAACAAGAATGCTGAATAAGACGTGTCCAAGTATGTTGTGCCGCTCGGGTCTTTGTGGGGTATCTGTTATGTATTTATCCGCAATTTCGCTTAACGTATCCATCAAGAAAAAAAGTGCTGTGAAAATTACAACAATGGCGAGTACATACCCCCACACACGTCCGCGAAAGAGTAGCTTTTCGACCAATACCGAGTAGTTTAGGTAGAATAGTAAAACATAGATGGCGTTTGGAATCAAGAAAAAGGCGTTGAAGTCTCGCCCCATCATCGCACCATAAGAATAGAGAATAGTGAAGAGCGTCACCCATACAGAGAAGTGTATTATCGCGCTCCTAAAGCGCGATGGAATAAGGGCGTTGAGTTTGTCTATAAGCGTCATAGTCGAAATAATTTTCAGCAAAGATAATTGTTACTTTTTATACTTGCAATGCCTTATCGACCTAATGCCTGGTTTTATCGACAAATGCCAAATAATGAATAAAAAACGGCTCTTTGTCGATTGTTTAGGGGTTTTATCGACACTTTGTGCCATTTTGTCGATGAAGTAATGATATGAGTCGAGGTTGCTTGCTGGGGACATAGTCATAGCATACTTTTGCACCAGAAACAACAAACAAAAAAAACTTGATGATATGAAAAGATTAATTGCAGCAGTCATGGTCTCAGTTATTGCGATTATGAGTGCCCCAGCCCAGCAAAATATGTCGCTCTCGCTCAGCGAGGCCATTGATATGGGGCTCACCCAGAACTTCGATCAACAGATTATCGGCATATCTCGCCTGTCGAGCGAAGAGAGCCTGGCGCAATCGAAGCGCGATCTGCTCCCCGATCTAAATGCTCAACTATCGCAGGGGATTTCGAATGTCAATGGTAGCGGAAACTACTCGCTCAGCGCCTCTGTGACACTTTGGAGTGGAGGTGTGAAGATGAATCAGATTCGCCTATCGAAGTTGCAGGTGGAGCAGATGGACGAACAGATTGTGCAAGCGCAAAACAACTTAGCAATTTCTATTATAAACACTTACTTGCAGGTTGTCATGAATGAGGATATGTACAAACACCAGGAGGCGGTCTATAAGATTAGCCAGGAGCAAGCTACACTCGGCCAGAGTCGTTACAAGACAGGAGATATTCTTGAGAGCGATTACCTACTGCTCAAGGCTCAGGCGGCAAGCGATGCTAATTCGCTGATTAATAGCCGTATTGATCGCGATAACGCGATCATAGAACTCAAAACCCTTCTGGCGCTTGATCACACGGTAGAACTCTCGGTGACGAATCCAGACAATGAGCTCTCTATCGATGAGATGCCCCTTCCCTCGCTCACTGAGCTAATAGATGTGACGATGGAATGGCTGCCGGAGCTGAAAATCGCCCAATCATCTCTTGAAATTGCACAGAAGAACGTAGATATCGCAAAGGGAGGCTTGATGCCAACACTGTCGTTGGGTGGTTCAGTTGGAACAAGCTATAATAGCACTCTCCCCTCAGACTGGTCGTCTCAGTTTAGTGATAATAATGTAAACTCTCTAACCCTCTCGCTATACATCCCGTTGTGGAACAAGGGTGCTACTCAATCAAAGATAAAGCAGGCAAACTACGTTGCGGAGCAAGCTCAAATCGAGGCCGAGAAGACGGCGTTCGAGGTCTATAACGAATTGGAGAAGGCTTATAATAGCACTCTGGCGTTTCAGGAACAGACCAAGGCCGCCGAGCAGAGTAGCCTTGCATACGAAGAAACTTTCCGTGTGTTCTCTGCCCAATTCACCGAAGGTTCGGTTGGCGCCACAGAACTCCTGCAACAACAAAACAACTACCTCATAGCGCTGAATAGCTATCTGCAGAGCAAATACAGCTACATCCTCTCGCGCAAGGTCTTGGATGTTTACATGGGCTTAGAAATAAAATTATAAAAACATAAGATTCAAAAAAAAATAATACAACTATGAAAAAGAGCACAAAATGGATCGTGATTTCCCTTGTAGTAGCAACAACAGCAGCGCTGGCTGTAAGATGCATAAGAATGGAAGAAAAATCGGGAGATGAACCACGAATAACTACAGCCCAGAGCAAGGAACTGGAACTCAACATTATGTCAACTGGCAGTATTCAGCCTGTCGAGATGGTTGAGGTTGGAACACAGGTGTCGGGAATTGTAGAGAAGATATATGTTGATTTCAATAGCGAAGTGAAAGAGGGGCAACTCCTCGCCGAGCTCGACAAATCGACACTCAACGAGCGTGTGCGTCAATCCAAAGCTTCGCTCGAGAATGCTGAGAGCCACGCAAAGTTCTCTCAACAGAGCTACGATCGCACCAAACGTCTCTACGATCAAGATGCCGCAACTCTCGCAAAGTTAGAGGAGGCGGAGAATAGCCTCAAGACGGCTAATGGACAGCTCATTTCAGCTCAGGCAGACTATAACCAATCGATGGTGAACCTCTCCTATGCCGATATCTATTCGCCCATATCGGGGCGTATTCTAAATCGTGCCGTTGAGGAAGGGCAGACCGTAGCGGCATCGTTCAGCACCCCGACTCTCTTCACAATCGCCAACGATTTGAAAAAAATGCAGGTTGAGGTTGATGTAGACGAAGCAGATATAGGTCTCGTGAAAGTAGGTCAAAAGGCAACTTTTACGGTCGATACCTATCCTGGCGAGGAGTTCAATGGGACTGTGTCTCAGATTCGTTTGGAGGCAGTTGAGAGCGCAAATGTTGTAACATACACCGTGATTGTTGATGCACCGAATCCCGACGAGCGACTCTTTCCGGGTATGACAGCAAGCATCACCATTACCACCCAATCTCCACAGGGGATTTGCGTCCCTGCCGAGGCTCTGTACTTTACGCCCAATGCAGAATCACTCCCGCAATTAACCATCGTGGACAGAGCAAAAACTCAGAGTCGGGTGTGGTATGTAGATGGGACTCAGATTATCTCGAAGGATGTGACCGTAGGGGCATCGGATGGCGTGGAGACGATAATTCTGAGCGGAGTTGCTCAAGATGAGGAAGTAGTTGCAGGTATTATGCCTCGTGCCTTAGAAGAAGAGAGTGGCGCTGGGCTGTTCTCACCACCGTCAGGGAATAGACCCCCAAGAGGTGCAATGTAATTAATGAAAAACAGAGAGAGAAAAAAAAGATGAAAGAGGTATTAAAAATAGATAAACTAAAGAGAACCTTTGTGATGGGTTCAGAAAAGGTGCACGCACTTAGAGGCATTTCCTTTTCGGTTGGCCAGGGCGAGTTTGTTTCGATAATGGGAACCAGCGGCTCGGGCAAAAGTACACTGCTAAACATTCTGGGCTGTTTGGATCAGCCTACTTCGGGCGATTATCTCATTGATGGGATTTCGGCAGCAACGCAAAACGATGCGCAACTATCACTGATACGCAACCGCAAAATTGGATTTGTGTTTCAGTCATACAACCTGCTGCCACGAACAACGGCAATCGAGCAAGTTGAACTGCCGCTGCTCTACAACCCATCGATAGGCTCTAAGGAGAGGCGTGAGAGAGCAATAGTCGCTCTGGAGCAAGTGGGCCTCTCAGATAGAATGAGCCACTTCCCCAACCAGCTCAGCGGTGGACAGCAGCAGAGAGTCGCCATAGCTCGAGCCCTGGTTAATGACCCGGTGATGATACTCGCCGATGAGGCTACAGGTAACCTCGATACACGTACCTCGTATGAGGTGATGTCGCTCTTTCAAGAGCTGAATTCGAGGGGTAAAACCATCTGCTTCGTGACGCACGAATCAGATATCGCAGCCTTCACCTCTCGCTCGATTCGCCTGCGTGATGGGATGATTATCTCCGACGAAAAGTACTCTCCTGCCTCAGCCTCTCAGGCTCTTGCTGCGCTACCCTCAAACCAAGATTATCAAATAGAATAAATAAAAGTCACTATGAAATGGTATAACTATATTATCATCGCCTACAAAGCGCTGATACGAAACAAAACCAGAGCTGTATTAACGATGCTTGGCATTATTATCGGTATCGCTTCGGTTATTTCGGTGATGACTCTGGGTGAGGCATCCACAAACGACGTGCGCAAAGAAATAGCATCGACAGGTACAAACATGATTATCATATCGCCCTCCTCGGAGGATAAGGGTGGTGTGAATATGGGGCGCGCTCAGGCGCAAACGCTATACGCCACTGATGTAGAGTTTCTGCGTGAGAAATGTGAAAATGTTACGGCTGTTTCGGCAGCGGTTACAACGGCAGGGCAGGCAATCTATGGTACAAACAATGCGCCCACAACTCTCAATGGTGTGGATGTGGGGTTTCCTCACATTAAACAACTTACGGTTGAGAGTGGTGTCTTCTTCTCCGAACGAGATGTGCAAACTATGGCTAAGGTTTGCGTGATCGGCAAAACCGTTGTCGACGAACTCTTTGATGGGCAGAACCCAGTAGGGGAGTATATTCGATTCAATAATATCCCCCTGAGAGTGATAGGTGTTTTGGAGTCGAAGGGGCAGAACTCTATGGGGCAAGACCAAGATGATATTGTTTATGCGCCATACACAACCGTGCAGAAACGTTTTCTGGCAATCGACTTCCTGCACACGATATATGCCAGTGCTGCGAGTGAGGAGCTCTCAGATGTTGCAGTGGCAGAGATTGAACTTGCCATGCGCATGTCACACAAAATCACTTCCTCGGAGGATGACGACTTCGAAATATTCACCCAGGCCGAGATGTTGTCGATGATTAATAATATCACGGGAATCCTAACAACGCTGCTTACGGCAGTAGCTGCTATCTCGTTGTTGGTGGGCGGCGTTGGGATTATGAATATTATGTATGTCACCGTGACCGAGCGCACACGAGAGATTGGTTTGCGTATGTCGTTGGGGGCGCAAAAGAAATTTGTGCTCAAGCAATTCCTTACCGAGTCTATTATTTTGTCGCTCATAGGTGGTATTATAGGCATCGTCTTTGGTATAGCCATTAGCTATGCGGCAGGCTCAATTTTGGAATGGGATATATCAATAAGTCCGCTGACGCTTCTTGCCACTTTTTCGATCTGCTTCTTTGAGGGTCTATTCTTCGGGTGGTATCCTGCACGCAAAGCCTCGAAACTCGATCCCATCGTGGCGCTTAGATATGAGTAGTAAAACTGTTCGCTCACATTGGATCACGAGCGATGGTAGTTGTAAGTGATTGATATTCGTGAGGTTTGGGCATAATCGTTCATAGGGGGGGGCGGGGTATATGTATATCCCGCTCTCCCTTTTTTTGTGTTTTGGGCTCAGCAGTTGGTTGTTGGGTTCTAAAAAAAAGAGAGAGCCCTTGCAATCTTAATGATTACAAGGGCTCCGAACTTTGGGTTGTACTCTGGGCGGGACTTGAACCCGCACGAACATTACTGCTCAAAGGATTTTA
>CAYJIF010000076.1:0-7998 GCA_964370175.1 uncultured Rikenellaceae bacterium | reverse complement strand
GGGATTTTAAATTTACGAAATTCCCTTCGGGTAATTTCGTTTTTGAGCGTTTTTTGGGGAAACTATCGTTTCCCTTTTTGGCGTTTTTTAGTTTGCAAGAGCCAGCACTAGCTCCCCTCGCCGGGGAGGGCGCGCTTACGCCGCGCGGGCGGGGTCAAAGACCCTTTTGATTTGTTGAACCAATAGAAAAGCACAAACAAAAGCCCCGCGGGGGCACCCGCCGCCCGCCGCCCATGCCGCAGAAAACTACTCCCCGAAAACTACATAATTAGGATACCTGAACTGAGGAACACCAAGCGCCAAACCCGCAGTAATCCGCCCACCCTCGATACCCAACATCCTCTCAAGCTTCCCCTTCTTACTCTTAGCCACATTCAACACAAAACCCGTGTAAAAATGCCCCACATCAAGACTCTCCGCCATAAGCGAGCTATTCTGATACGCCAAATTGCTGTCCTCCACCCCAAAACGATGCCCCTTAGGAGTATAATACAGTATCAATGAAGTCGCCCCTCTAAGAATCGGATCGCCTCCATTGCCGTAAATTTCCTTCATCCGAGTGAACGTAGGCAAATATTTTTTGTAAACTCCTCCCATAAATGGCATCAGCAAAAATTTCAGCGGTGCAAAAGTAAGTATCTTATGCAGTTTCAAAAAATTAGCCATCGTAAAATCCACAACGCTTCGTAGTATTTCGGGATCGGTAATCAAAATCTGCTTCACGGCACGACTGTTAGATGCCGTGGGGGCGAGCCTGCCCGCCTCTTGGATAAGTTCGAGGTGAGCGGCGGCAATGGGCTTGCGTCCAAATTCTCGCCTTGAGCGGCGAGCTCGCAGCAGTTCCATCATTGCTTCGGGTGTGGGGTAGTGGGAGTAATCCACCCTGCGAACATCCTCTTTGTTGAAGAGTGAGTGGGAGATGGCCTCATCTTCGCATACGCAGAGGCAATGAGCGCAGACGATACAGCTCTCAGGGTTCGCCACTTTTGGCGATTTATCGCCCTTGGCGAAACTAAAAATAAGCGATGGGCAGACTCTCACGCATCTAAGGCAGAGGCTGCATTTTTCGCTATTGATGTTAATGGTACAATCCATTTTTCTGAAAAAAAATGAGGAGGAGGATTTTTAGAAACCCTCCCCCTCTTGTTTGATTTGTATAGTGGGGAAAAATTAGACAACCCCTTGTTCTACCATAGACTGAGCAACTTTCATAAAGCCAGCAATGTTTGCTCCCCTCATGTAGTTAACGTAGTCGCCCTCGCGCCCCCATTCACAGCATGCCTCGTGTATAGAGCCCATGATTTGGTGTAGTTTGGCATCGACTTCTTGTTCAGTCCAGCTGATTTTCATTGAGTTTTGCGTCATCTCCAGTCCCGAAGTAGCAACCCCGCCAGCGTTAACTGCTTTTCCTGGCCCATAGAGCACTTTGGCTTTTAGGAGTTCTTCGATAGCGTCTGGAGTACAGCCCATGTTTGATACTTCGGCTACGATTTTCACTCCATTAGCGATGAGCTTTTTAGCATCCTCGCCATTGAGTTCGTTTTGTATAGCGCAAGGCAGCGCAACGTCTACTTTTACGCCCCAGGGTCTTTCGCCAGCATAGAATTTAGCGCCAGGGAATCGTGTAGCATAAGGCTCTACAACGTCGTTGTTAGTGGCACGCAGTTCGAGTAGGTAATCGATTTTTTCTTCGTCCAATCCAGCCTCGTCATAAATATAGCCGTCTGGTCCCGAGATGGTCACTACTTTTGCTCCCAGCTCGTGTGCTTTTTTTGCAGCGCCCCATGCTACGTTGCCGAAACCAGAGACTGAGAGGGTTTTGCCTTTGAGTTCGCTACCCAGCTCTTCGAGCATGTGTACCAGGAAGTAAATTGCGCCAAAACCAGTGGCTTCGGGGCGAATCAACGAACCGCCGTAGGTCATACCTTTGCCTGTAAGCACGCCAGTGTTTTCGCGAGCGAGTTTGCGGTACATGCCGTAGAGGTATCCGATTTCGCGTCCACCCACGCCAATATCCCCTGCAGGAACATCTGTTTGCGGGCCAATAGAGCGCCACAGTTCGCACATAAATGCTTGGCAGAAGCGCATGATTTCTCTATCACTCTTGCCTTTTGGTGCGAAATCGCTACCACCTTTAGCACCACCCATAGGTAGTGTCGTGAGGGCGTTTTTGAATGTTTGTTCGAAGCCCAGGAACTTCAAAATAGAGAGGTTTACAGAGGGGTGGAATCGTAGTCCTCCTTTGTAGGGGCCAATAGCGTTGTTGAATTGCACACGATAGCCGAGGTTAGTTTGCACTTCGCCTTTGTCATCCACCCAACTCACCCTAAAAGTGAAGATTCTGTCGGGCTCGACAATGCGTTCAGCAATTTTTTGCGCCTCGAACTCGGGGTGCATGTTATAGGCTTCCTCTACTGAGTGCAAAACCTCTTCAACTGCTTGTAAATACTCAATTTCGCCTGGATGTTTAGCGGCGAGAGAGTTCATCAATTCTTGGACTTTCATTTTGTTAGATTTGTTTTTTTGTAAAAAAGTTGATACAAATATATATCAAAGTTATAAATCTTTTTTAATTTTGTCAAGTGTTTTATTACAAAAACGGCTATGAAGCTGTATTTCTTATAGAAAAATAATGAAAAAAATATTGATTTTGGGTGCCGGAGGGCAGATTGGTGTAGAGCTTAGGGATTTTTTAGGAGCAAAATATGGGGCGAGCAATGTGCTATGTGCCGACTTACGTGCCAATCCCAATGACCCTTATTCGTTGGTGCTGGACGCCACCGATAGAGTTGCTTTAGAGAAGGTGGTTGTGGACAATGGCGTGGACACCATATACAACCTCGTGGCGCTGCTTTCGGCAAAGGGCGAAGAGAATCCAACCCTTGCGTGGCAAATCAACATGGGAGCGCTACTCAACTCGCTTGAGGTGGCAAGAGTGGCGGGATGTAAGGTTTTTACTCCAAGTTCCATAGGTGCTTTTGGTCCCGATGCCCCCAAGGAGATGACTCCGCAGGATACCATCATGCATCCAAACACTATGTATGGAGTGTGCAAAGTGGCGGGCGAATTGTTGGGTAATTACTATTTTGAGCGCTTTGGAGTTGATGCTCGTTCGGCACGATTCCCAGGGCTTATCTCATACTCTTGTTTGCCAGGAGGGGGGACTACGGACTATGCTGTGGAAGTATTCCATAGTGCAGTGAAGGGAGAAAAGTTTACCTGTCCTATTCCCGCAGATAGGCGTATGGATATGATGTATATGCCCGATGCGCTGGATGCACTGCACGACCTGATGGTGGCTCCCAGCCAAGAGCTTGTCCACCGCAATGGCTATAATGTCACTGCAATGAGCTTCAACCCCGAAATTCTCTTTGCGAAAATTAAAGAATATCGCCCCGACTTCACTTGGGAATATGATGTTGACCCTACAAAAGATGCTATTTCGGCTGGCTGGCCAGACTCCCTGGATGACAGCTGTGCACAGCAGGAGTGGGGATGGAATCCCAAATGGGGGCTCGACGATATGGTGAAGGATATGCTCGAAAAACTAAACAAAAACAACTAGCAAAACCAATATAACTAACTAAACCACAGTAAAGCGTATGACTGATTTAACTCTACACGGATGGGCAGAACACTGGGCAAGTGAGAGACCTGATGCCGATTTTTTAGTATATCCATATAGAAACATAAGACTATCTTATTCGCAATTTTGCGCGCGTGCCAATAGAGCCGCCAAGGCATTGATGGCAATTGGAGTGAGCAAGGGCGACAAGGTGGGCGTTTGGGCGACTAATATTCCCGATTGGCCTATTTTGATGTTCGCTTGTTCGAAAATCGGCGCGGTGCTTGTCACCGTAAACACCAACTTCAAGACCGCAGAGCTGGAGTACCTGATGGAAAATGCTGATATACACACAATGTGTATTATGAATAAGTACCGTGATAGCGACTACGTTGCAATTATCAATGAGGTTGTGCCCGAGCTCAAAACCCAAGCGAAGGAAGAGCTAAAGAGCGAAAAACTCCCAATGCTCAAAAATGTGCTATACCTTGGCTACGAAGTCCATAGGGGTATGTACTCCAATCTCGATTTGATAGAGTGTTCGAATATGGTCTCGGACGAGGAGCTGGAGGCTCGCGCTGCTACTGTTTCGTGCCACGATGTGGTTAATATGCAGTACACCTCTGGAACTACTGGGTTCCCTAAGGGGGTGATGCTCACCCACCACAATATTGTCAACAACGGACTCAGCATCGGAGATTGCTTGGAGTATACTCAGCATGATAAATTGCTGCTGTGTGTGCCGCTGTTCCATTGCTTTGGTTGCGTGTTGGGCGTGTGTGCTATTGTGACCCACGGAGGTGCAATGGTAATAATCGAAGAGTTTGAACCAATGAACGTGCTGGCAGCAGTCCAAAAAGAACGCTGCACTGCTATTTATGGTGTGCCAACGATGTTCGTGGCAGAGCTTAACCACCCAATGTTCGATGTCTTTGACCTCAGTAGTCTACGTACAGGAATTATGGCTGGTGCACCCTGCCCCATAGAGTATATGGAACAAGTTATCGAGAAGATGAACTGTCGTGCAATTACCTCAGTGTATGGACTCACCGAGACTTCGCCAGGGATGACCCAAACTCGTGCAACTGATGATATCCGCCTGCGCTGCGAGACAGTGGGTAGAGCATTGCCAGGAATTGAGGTGGTGGTGAAAAATCCCGAAACGGGCGAAATCTGCGCTCCAGGCGAGATGGGCGAGATGTGTTGTAGAGGCTACAACGTCATGAAGGGGTACTACAAAAACGAAGAGGCTACGAAGGCTTGTATCGATGATGAAGGCTTCCTCCATAGCGGCGACTTGGGTGTGATGGATGAGAACGGATATTTCAGAATCACGGGGCGCATCAAAGAGATGATAATCCGTGGTGGAGAGAATATCTACCCCCAAGAAATAGAGAACTTCCTGCGCACACACCCAGCAGTTGGAGAGGTTTATGTGGCTGGAATCCCATCGCCAAAGTATGGCGAACAGGTGGCTGCATACATCAAACTCAAAAGTGGCGAGAAAACCTCAGCTCACGAAATCATGAGCTGGTGTAAAGGCAAAATTGCCCGCTATAAAGTGCCCAAGTACGTCTTCTTTGTGGACGGATATCCGATGACTGCGAGCGGCAAGATACAGAAATTTTTGCTCAAAGATATCGGGCTTGCAGAGCTCGAAAAGATGGAAATCGAGGTTATTTAGCAATAAGAATAAAATATAGTAGGTGGGAAATATCAACCGTGCAACTCTTGGAAAGAGTGCTCATAATGTGCTGCGGCGCATCTATTTGCCTCTGTTGGTTTCGCTGAGGCGGATGCCCCAACGAAGACTCATGTTCATACTCGCAATAGCGGTAGGTATCATAGTGGGTTTTGCGGGGCATCTGCTCAAGGGCGCTATCCACACCGTACAAGATCTTGCAAACTCCTTCACCTCACTCTCTAATGTCAACTGGCTCTACCTCGTCTTGCCGACAGTGGGTATTGCCCTGACTTTTATCTTTGTGCGTTACTTTGTGCGAGACGATATTTCGCATGGCGTGACTCGAATATTTTATGCCATATCGAGGCGAAATTCTCGCATCAAACTACATAACACCTACTCCTCGGTAATCGCCAGTGCCACCACTATTGGCTTTGGCGGTTCGGTTGGAGCTGAAGCGCCAATCGTCCTTACGGGAGCAGCCATTGGTAGTAATCTGGGGCAGGGTCTGCGTCTGCGCTACAACCACCTGACACTGTTGTTGGGCTGTGGTGCGGCAGCCGCTATTGCTGCGGTTTATAAGGCCCCCATTGCAGGGTTTGCCTTTGTCCTGGAGGTCTTGATGTTGGAGTTGACTTTTACGAGCGTGGTGCCACTGCTGATATCCTCGGTGACGGCAGCCACCATGACCTATCTGTTGGTGGGGCTCGACCCATTCTTCGGCGATTATACCCCTGTTTTCGAACTCAGTGATGTTGGCTATTATGCCGCGCTGGGACTAATGGGCGGAGTGGCAAGCTATTTCTTCTCGCGCACTACAATGTGGCTGGAGGGCTATTTCAAACGCTTCGGTAGAGTCTGGCTCAAGGTCTTGCTCGGGGGGTTGATACTTGGGGTGCTAATCTTCGTCTTTCCGCCCCTCTATGGTGAGGGATACGAATCAATTGAGAAGTTGCTGGGCGGAGATGCCCAATCAATCTTCAATCACTCGTTCTTCTACGGCATTTCAGACAACTTCCTCACCATTGTGCTCTACATTCTGGGATTGCTCTTCTTCAAAATAATAGCAATGACAGTGACCAACGCCTCGGGAGGCGTTGGCGGTACTTTTGCGCCATCACTCTTCATAGGTGCGATGATGGGTTACCTCTTTGCAATTATCTGCAACGAATTCCTCGAGGCAGATCTGCCCGTGGGTAGCTTTACTCTGGTGGGCATGGCGGCAATAATGAGCGGCGTGATGAAAGCACCCATAACTTCGATGTTTCTGGTGGCGGAGCTAACAGGCGGATTTCACTTGTTTCTGCCGTTGATGCTCACAAGTGCCGTGTCCTTTGCGCTTAGTTACTACTTTGAACCATACTCAATCTACACCAAGCGACTTGCCGCCCGTGGCGAACTGCTCACGCACAATAAAGACGAAAACGCTCTGCAATTCATAGAAATTGAAACGCTCTTGGAGCGTGATTTTGCGACAGTCCGCCACGATGGGACATTGCGAGACCTGACAGCGGCAGTCTCCAACTCATCCCGCAATCTCTTTGCTGTGATTGATAGTAATAGAAATCTACGTGGACTTATCAACTTGGATGATATACGGGAGGATATGTTCAAAGCAGAGCTGTGGGATAGCACCCCGCTCTCAAAATACACTACGCAGGAGTGTGACAGTATTACTCTTGGCGAGACGGCTCGCAATATCGTGGATAAATTCGAACACACTAAGCTGTGGAACCTGCCTGTGGTCGATAATAATGGCCGCTATCTGGGCTTTGTCAGCAAATCCAGCGTGCTGGGTGCTTATCGAGAACAGCTCCAACGCCTGAGCGAAGATTAATCAACCCGCCTGCGAAATCTATTTCCAGTTTTGTGACAATCCAAGATCTATGAATATGCTAAAGGTGTTGTGATTCTGCTTTTTTTAATTTATTTTTGTACAATAAATTAACCAAAACGCCACCATCATGAAGACAAAACTACTTGCTCTGTTAATTTGTTTGTCGCTATTTTCTATCACTGCAAATGCGCAAACGACTGAGCCGTCGGCAAAGCCACAACACAAAGCTATTTATCAGGGCGAAGTGCTTGCTGGTTATGGCTTTGGGTTGTATGTAGATCAGCCATTCAATAGAATTCATTTGAGTACTATACACGGGTTGCGGTTTTCTGATTCGTTCTATGCGGGGTTGGGTATCGGGGTAGATTTTTTCGACCGATCTGTTGTTGATCCATCTGCGGCAACCTTTGCAGTTCCTGCTTATCTCCAACTCAAATGGTATTTGCCTCTAAACGAGACTCTGAATTTAACTTTGGGAGGTGATCTTGGTGTTTCATTGGGTGATGAGATTGGGTATTTGTTTTTGACACCTAGCGTAGGGTTGAATATCTCCGAGAGTATAAATGTGAGTTTAAGTTACACAGTATCATCTGTTGGATTCCCGCTTGCGGATATGTTGCTTGAGATGGATGGTATTGATTTTGATGCAGTTTCGGTGAAGGTTGCTTTTCAGTTTTAGGAGTTTTTTTAGATGAGCGCCGGAAACCACCGCTGGGGTGAGTGCCCCCGCTGGGCATTTGATTTTGTTTGCTCTAATGGCGTGAAAATGCATCGAAACTCCAATCGGTGTGCCCGCAGGCACCGCCCGCGCGGCGACGGGTGCCCCCGCAGGGCGATTGTTTTTGTTTTTTTATCGTTGCAACAAATCAAAAGGGTCTCTGACCCCGCCCGCGCGGCGTAAGCGCGCCCTCC
>CAYJIF010000075.1:0-7998 GCA_964370175.1 uncultured Rikenellaceae bacterium | reverse complement strand
TATGCCTCGAAGTCGTTATTCACTTGGTTTACCACCCCTGCAAAGTGCGCCTCGAACCACTCCAACGCAAGGCGAGCAGCCTCGCTCTGCACGGCCGTTGGGCTCACCTCCCACATGTTTTGCAGGCGGAATGAGTTCCATATCTTGCCAGCGAAGTTACGCCCTTGTTCGATTTGGCTCTCGTCGAAGAGAATGTCGTTGCCAGCCGAACCGAGCATCATCATAGCCACACGCACCGAATCCGCCCCATACTTGGCAATCAGGTCGAGCGGGTCGGGCGAGTTGCCCAGCGATTTGCTCATCTTGCGGCGCTGTTTGTCGCGCACAATACCCGTCAGATACACGTTTCCAAAAGGTTTTTCGCCCTGG
This sequence comes from uncultured Rikenellaceae bacterium, assembly GCA_964370175.1. Lineage (GTDB taxonomy): Bacteria > Bacteroidota > Bacteroidia > Bacteroidales > Rikenellaceae > Mucinivorans. Next base: position 7,629 of record CAYJIF010000075.1, on the reverse strand, counting down.
TACTCATACCCTGCAATAATCATCCTTGCTACCCAAAAGAAGAGAATCTCGGGGGCTGTGACCAAGTCTTGAGTGGGGTAGTAGTATTTGATTTCTTCGTTTTCGGGCTCCATGATGCCGTTGAATACCGAGATGGGCCACAACCACGAGCTGAACCATGTGTCAAGTACATCTTCATCTTGGTGCAAATCAGCCGCCGTTATTGTGCTGTCAATTTCTCGGGCCAGAGTGAGAGCCTCTTCGGCGGTTTCTGCCACCACGTACTGGCCGCTCGGCAGGTAGAATGCTGGGATGCGTTGTCCCCACCACAGCTGACGGCTCACACACCAATCCTTTACGTTCTCCATCCAGTGGCGATACGTGTTCTTGAATTTAGCAGGGTGTAGCGCCACAATATCCTCCATCACAGCCTTAAGGGCAGGCTCCGATAGCTCTTTCATCGAGAGGAACCACTGAGTCGATAGCTTTGGCTCAATCACCGCACCGCTACGCTCCGAAGTGCCCACTTTGTTGGTGTAGTCCTCGATTTTTTCGATTAGTTCTGCGCTCTCCATGTCGCTAACAATAATATCTCTGACCTCAAAGCGGTCTTTGCCCTCGTACTGCGCTCCGTTTTCGTTCAGAGTGCCATTGTCGTTGAAAATATCGATGGAGGCGAGATTGTGCTTGAGTCCGATGTTGTAGTCATTGATGTCGTGAGCAGGGGTGATTTTCAGTGCTCCCGTGCCAAATTCCATATCCACGTACTCGTCCTCGATGATAGGAACCTCGCGAGTGGTCATTGGCACCACCACCGACTTTCCGCGTAAGTGCGCGAATCTTTCATCGGCAGGGTTCACGCACACTGCCGTATCGCCCAAGACTGTTTCGGGGCGAGTGGTGGCAACAATGAGAGCCTCATTAGACCCTACTACCTTGTAGCGTAGGTAAAAAAGTTTACTCTGTTGTTCTTGGTAGATTACCTCTTCGTCGCTCAGAGCAGTGAGGGCAGCGGGGTCCCAATTCACCATCCTCGCACCGCGGTATATCTTGCCCTTGTTGTAGAGGTCCACAAATACCTTAATAACCGATGCACTCATGGGTTCGTCCATGGTGAATTTGGTGCGTTCCCAGTCGCACGATGCGCCGAGCTTGCGGAGCTGTTGGAGGATAATCCCCCCATGCTTCTCTTTCCAATCCCAGGCGTGCTCCAAGAACTCTTCGCGTGTGAGCTCATCTTTTTTGATGCCTTCGCTGGCGAGTTTTTGCACTACTTTAGCCTCAGTTGCTATTGAGGCGTGGTCGGTGCCAGGCACCCAGCAGGCATTGAAACCTCTCATTCTGGCGCGGCGCACAAGCACATCCTGAATGGTGTTGTTGAGCATGTGTCCCATGTGCAGCACTCCCGTTACGTTCGGCGGCGGAATCACGATGGTGTAAGGAGTTTTGGTGGAATCTACCTCCGAACGGAAGTAATCTTTTTTAATCCAGTCTGCATACCATCTGTCTTCGATGGCAGTCGGGTCGTATTTGGCAGGTATTTCTGTCATTTTGTCACAAAATTTTTACTTTGCATAATTTTTGCCCATCTTTGCGGGCATATTTAAGGATACAAAGATACATATTTGCAGCAAATAATAAAACGATTATGACTAAAAAACTCGATATGCACGCCCTCAGCGAAATGATTGATGGGCGGCACCAGATAATACCTATACTATCGGCCTCGGGCGATGAGCTCAAAGAAAATACACAGATGCCCGATACTCTACCAATTCTCACACTACGCAGTTCGGTGATGTTTCCAGGGGCAATTACCCCAATTACCGTGGGGCGCGAGAAGAGCGTGAAACTGGTGCGCGAAGCATCGAAAAACGGAGGGATTATTGGTGCGGTTCTCCAGCGTGACAGCTCGGTGGAGGACCCAACCCCCGAGGATTTGTTCAAAGTGGGAACAGCATCCACAATTCTGAAAATCTTTGAAATGCCCAACGGAACACTCACGGTGATTCTGCACGGCACCCAAAAATTTGAGGTGGGAGAATATCTAAGCTCCGACCCATACTACACAGCTACGGTGAAACCCCTAAATGATCTGGTGCCCGAAAAACCAAACGAAGAGCTGGATAACCTCGTGGAAACCATCAAGCAAGTGGCAATAGATATGATTTCGATGAGCTCGTCAATACCTCAAGAAGCTCAATTTGCCATCAAGAACATTGACTCAAGACGTGGTGTGATTAACTTCATTAGCTCCAATATGGACTTCACGGACGAAGAACGACAGGGGCTGCTCGAAGCGCCTGGCCTGCTCAGTAGAGCGAAACTGTTGCTCGAAATTTTGGTGAGGGAGCAGAAAAACCTGGAGGTGAAAAACGAAATTCAGAGCAAAGTGCGTGAAGGGCTCGACCAACAACAACGAGAATACTTCCTGCATCAGCAAATGCGCACCATTCAAGAGGAATTGGGCGATGGCTCGGTGAACGATAGCGACGAACTGCGTGAGCGTGCCAAAAACAAGATGTGGAGCGAAGAAGTTGCAACAACCTTTGAAAAAGAGCTTGCGAAACTCGACAGACTCAACCCCTCGATGAGCGAATACTCCGTGCAGCTCAACTACCTGGAGCTGATGCTCTCACTGCCATGGAACTTCAAGACCAAGGATAATCTGGATCTGAACCGCGCCAAAAAACAGCTCGAAAAAGACCACTACGGTCTCGATGACGTCAAGGATAGAATTCTGGAGCACCTCGCTGTGCTCAAACTCAAGGGCGATTTGAAATCCCCGATACTGTGTCTATACGGTGCGCCTGGGGTTGGTAAAACCTCGCTGGGTAAGTCGGTGGCAGAGGCATTGGGGCGCAAATTCGCTCGCATATCGCTCGGTGGAGTGCACGACGAAAGCGAGATACGTGGACACCGCCGCACCTATATTGGCTCGATGCCGGGGCGAATTATTCAGAACATCGACCGTGCAGGTTCGTCAAACCCTGTGATAATCCTCGATGAGATTGACAAGGTGTCGGCCTCCTCGCATGGCGACCCCAGCTCTGCTCTGCTCGAAGTGCTCGACCCAGAACAAAACTCAACGTTCCACGACAACTATCTCGATATTGACTACGATCTGAGCCACGTGCTTTTCATTGCTACGGCAAACAATATTGGAAGTATTCATCCCGCTCTGCGTGATAGAATGGAGATGATAAATGTGAGTGGCTATCTGACCGAGGAGAAGGTGGAGATTGGCGCAAGACACCTGCTTCCAAAGCAGCTCGAAGCTCACGGAATCAAAAAGACGCAACTTAAAATCTCTAAAAGTACGCTCGAATATATTATCGAAAACTACACTCGCGAGAGTGGCGTACGTTCGCTGGATAAACTCTTGGCGAAGATTGCTCGCTATCGTGCTAAAGAAATTGCTTTTGAGCAGGATTATAACGCTACACTCAAGCGCACTGAGGTAGAGGTGGTGCTCAAAAAACCACGCTACACTCGCGAAAAACAAAACAAAAAAGCATACATTGGTCAGGTTACTGGCTTGGCGTGGACACAGGTAGGGGGCGAGATACTATTTATTGAGTCGTCGCTCAACGCCGGTAAAGGTGCACTTGTGCTCACCGGAAACCTCGGCGACGTGATGAAGGAATCGGCATCTATTGCCTATGGATGGGTGAAAGCAAATGCTCAAAAACTGGGGATTAATGCGGAAGAATTCGCAAAAGAGGATCTCCACCTTCACGTGCCCGAAGGCGCAATCCCTAAGGATGGCCCCTCGGCAGGGATTACTATGACAACGGCTATTGTTTCGGCATTCACATCTCGCAAAGTGCGCGAGACAGTGGCAATGACTGGTGAGGTGACTCTCAGAGGACGAGTGCTGCCAGTGGGAGGAATCAAAGAGAAAATATTGGCGGCAAGGCGTGCTGGTGTTACGGAGATAATACTGTGCGAGAAAAATCGCAAAGATATCGAAGAGATTAAGCCCGAATATATCAGCGGCATGACATTCCATTATGTGGAGAGCGTGCAGCAGGTTCTGGATCTTGCCTTGGTATAGTATAGATTAGAGCTCGTACTACCTCTTGGTGAGGTGGAGAGTAACAATAATAGAGCCTCGCTCCTGTAAAAGGGGCGAGGCTCTATTATTGCTCCACTATTCAACTGCCCAGATAGTCTGTGCATCTGTTAACAGAAATTCGCAAAAAAGTCCACGTACAATAAAAAAAAAGAGTGGGCACCTCTCGCTATCATTGCGGGGTGCCCACTCTTTGGTATTATGGTAAAATAGCAGGGGCGTACAGTCTGTGAGTACGCCCCTGCCGTTGCTGCTACTATTTAATAGTCATTTCGTCGATGAGTCGTTGTGCACCTGCGTACTTGTCAACGATGAAGAGAACGTAGCGAATATCCACCGAAATGGTACGTTGCAATTCTGGCTCAAATGCAATATCACCACTCATAGCCTCCCAGTTGCCATCGAAGGCAAGTCCGATGAGTTCGCCCTTGCCGTTAAGCACTGGTGAGCCTGAGTTACCACCCGTGATGTCGTTGTCGGAGATGAACGCTACTGGCACATCGCCTTTGACAGCCCAGCGACCGAAGTCTTTGCTCTCGTAGAGCTCCACCAAGCGGTCTGGAAGCACGAAATCAGGATTGCTGTTGTCGTGTTTTTCCATAACGCCACCAAGAGTTGTAATGTAGTCATAAGTCACAGCATCTGCCGCCTTGTAAGGCAATACATTTCCGTAGGTCATGCGAATAGTGAAGTTAGCATCTGGGTAAAGTGTTTTCTTGCCTTCTGTCATTTCCAGCAGGCCAGCAAGGTATTTTCTGTGACCTTCTTCAAATTTTTCGTTAGTAGGCTCTACAACCCCGTAAAGTGGGCCAAGTACCGCAACAAATTCTCTTGCTTGGTTGAAGATAGGGTCATTTTCAATTGCTTTGACTCCTTGCGCATCTACTGCCGCCATGAAGCGAGCCTTGTCGGTGAGCACCGAGTTGTCAAAATCTTCGCTATATTTTTTCGAGAACGAGAAGTTCAAGAACGATGGTAGCTCTTCGGCAGGAAGTGAATCTGCGATGATTTCGAATAGACGAAGTGCAGATTTTTTGTCAGTTGGTGCATTGTAGTTTTTGAAGAAGCTCTCTGCGGAGTTTTTCAGTGCAGTCTTTTTCTCTTCTTCGTCCATTCTCTCGCTACCAATGATGCCGCGCAGGCGTAGTGCAAAACCATAAGCCTCGGCACCCGATAGTCCCTCGCTAATGATTTGGACGCTGCGTTGAGCCGCCGTGCGCTCTTTTACTGCCTCTTCGATGAGCTGCAGTGCATCGCCATATTTTTCAACTCGTTCGGGGCTTTCGTTTACCCAAGCTGTGAAAGCATCTTGCTCGGCTTGTTTTTTGGTGCGAACGTCCAAGCGGCGAAGGCCACGGCTCATACCAATAGAGTTTTTCCAGTAGTTAGAAGAACCTGCATACTTGCTTGCGTATTGAATGCGAACTGCTGGCGAAGCCATCATGTCTGCCCACCAGATATCCTGTTTTGCACCTCTCATAAAGATGCGAATAGGGTTTGTTACGTCCAACACTTGGTCGATTTCCCAAGTTGTCATATAGCGGTCAGTTGAGCCAGGGAATCCCATAATCATCGCAAAATCGCCCTCTTTGATGCCTTTGGTAGAGATTGTGAGGTGTTTGGGTGCTTTGTAAGGCACATTGTCGGCGCTGTACTCCGAGGTAGATTTGCCTGCTGGAGTAGAGTAGATGCGGAATAGCGAGAAGTCACCAGTGTGGCGTGGCCACATCCAGTTGTCAGTATCCCCACCATACTTGCCAATAGAGCTTGGAGGTGCACCAACCATGCGCACGTCACCGTAACGCTCCTGTACGAACAATATGTACTGGTTGCCACCAAACATTGGTACAACTCGGCTGCTGATGTTAGCCTCGCGGTCGTTAACTTCCTGTGAGATAGCTTTGCTGTTCTCGTCGATTTTCTCTGCGCGAGCCTCTTCGCTCATACCCTCGGTCACGCCTGCAAGCACTTTGCTGGTGACATCCTCGATACGGCGAATAAAGGTCACGGCAAGACCTGGCGTAGGAATCTCTTTCTCGAAACTCTCTGCCCAAAAACCATCCTTAAGGTAGTCGTTCTTTACGGTAGAGTGCTGCTGGATAGCGCCATAACCACAGTGGTGGTTGGTCAGCACAAGGCCCTCTGGTGAGATTACCTCGCCAGTACAACCGCCACCAAAGATAACAATAGCATCTTTGAGCGCGTGCTTGTTTACAGAATATATATCCTCGGCCGAGAGCTTAAAGCCCGCACGCTTCATATCTTTAAGGTTTTTTTCTTTGATGAAGGGCAGTAGCCACATTCCCTCATCAGCCTTTGCCACACTTGGGGCAATGAACAGAGCGCATAACGCCGCAATTAAAAGTTTCTTCATTGTGTTGTTTTGTTGTTGTTAGTGAAAATAAATTGGGTAAAATAAAAGACTTGCACCACGCAAAAATAATAATTATCTTTGTACTCTACAAATTTAATTCACATTCACCCTTCTATACATACACGAAAATGGGAAAAAATATTTTACTCCTGGGCAGCGGCGGCAGAGAGTGCGCCTTTGCATATAAAATAGCGCAAAGCCCTGCTCTGGGGACACTTTTCATCGCACCGGGCAATGCCGGAACAGGTGCATATGGCACTAATGTCGAGATTAAAGCAACGGATTTTGAGGCGGTGGGGAATTTCGCCATCGAAAATAAAGTGGACTTGGTGGTCGTGGGGCCAGAGGACCCGCTGGTAAAAGGTATTCGTGATTTTTTCCTCGCAAACGACACCTTGCGCCACATACCTGTGTTGGGCCCAGCAAAAGAAGCCGCTCAAATGGAGGGTAGCAAAAGCTATTCGAAAAACTTTATGGAGAAATACTCAATCCCCACGGCAGCGTATTTCGAGGTGGATGCGGAGAATATTGCGGCTGGAGAAGAGTTTCTCACGACTATGAAACCACCCTATGTGCTAAAAGCCGATGGCTTGGCGGCAGGAAAAGGAGTGCTCATTATCGATAGCCTTGAAGAGGCCCAACGTGAGCTTCGCGATATGATTGAACAGCAAAAGTTTGGCGAGGCAAGCGCGCGCGTGGTCATCGAGGAGTATCTCAGCGGTATTGAATGCTCGGTCTTTGTGGCAACAGACACCAAGAACTATAAACTACTGCCCACGGCCAAAGACTATAAGCGCATTGGCGAGGGTGACACAGGGCTTAATACTGGTGGTATGGGAGCGGTGTCTCCAGTGCCATTTGCAGACGAAGAATTTATGCAAAAGGTCATAGAACGTATTGTGGAACCTACGGTCAGAGGCATCGAGAGCGAGGGGTTGGACTACCACGGCTTTGTCTTCATTGGTCTGATGAACTGCGGTGGCGACCCATACGTGATAGAGTATAACGTGAGAATGGGCGATCCCGAAACCGAAGTTGTACTGCCTCGCATCACCAGCGATATATTGGAACTGCTCTTTGGCATTGTCGAGGAGACTCTCGATACGGTCGAATACACGCTCACCGAGCAAACAGCACTCACTGTTGTGTGCACCTCGGCGGGTTATCCTGGCGATTACCCCACGGGTTATGAAATCACGGG
>CAYJIF010000074.1:0-8003 GCA_964370175.1 uncultured Rikenellaceae bacterium | reverse complement strand
AATGCCCCGCGAGGGCACTCGCCACCCGCCGCCGCGCGGGCGGGGTCAGAGACCCATTTGATTTGTTGCACTGGCAGAAAAACAAAACACTTGCCCGGCGGACACCCAACACGACCAGCAAAAAATAATATCTCTCACTGCAATCCCCAGCATTCAACCATCAATCAATTTTTTGTATCGCCCACCGCAAGAAAATCCAATAAATTTTCCTATATTTGTAGTCTGCAAATTTTATAAAAACAAAACTACGAAAAAAATGGCAAAAAAGAATGAAGGCATGCGCCCAGTAGCCGCTGACGAAAAGCTCAAGGTGTTGCGTGCAGCAATGGATAAACTCGAAAAAGATTACGGAAAAGGTGCGGTGATGAGAATGAGCGACAGACCCGTGGAAGATGTAGCTGTCATTCCCTCAGGGTCAATAGGCATTGACCTTGCGCTGGGAGTGGGTGGCTACCCACGAGGACGAATTATTGAAATTTATGGCCCCGAGAGCTCAGGTAAAACCACACTCGCTATTCACGCTATTGCAGAAGCCCAAAAACAAGGCGGTATAGCTGCATTTATCGATGCCGAGCATGCGTTCGACAGCACCTACGCTCAAGCACTTGGCGTGGATATTGACAATATGCTAATCTCTCAGCCAGACAACGGTGAGCAAGCCCTCGAAATCACTGAGCAACTGATTCGTAGTGGTGCTATTGACATTGTGGTGATTGACTCTGTGGCGGCGCTTACTCCCAAGGCGGAGATTGAGGGAGATATGGGCGACAGCAAGATGGGGCTTCATGCAAGACTCATGTCGCAAGCGCTCAGAAAACTAACCTCGGCTATTAGCAAGACCAAGACAACGTGTATTTTTATCAACCAATTGCGCGATAAAATCGGCGTGATGTTCGGCAATCCAGAAACCACTACTGGCGGTAATGCACTGAAATTCTATGCTTCGATTCGTATCGACGTGCGTAAGGGCACTGCGCTAAAAGATGGCGAAGAGCAAGTGGGTAACCGCACGAAGGTGAAAGTGGTGAAGAACAAAGTTGCACCTCCATTCCGCCGTGCAGAATTTGACATTGAGTATGGCGAGGGAATTTCTAAGATTGGCGAGATTCTTGACCTTGGTGTGGAGTATGATATTATTAAGAAAGCGGGCTCATGGTTCTCTTACGGTGACGATAAGATTGGCCAGGGACGTGAGGCAGTCAAGGAGCGTCTACACAACGATAGTGAACTTGCCCAGAAGATTGAAGCTCAGGTGCGCGAAGCGCTTATGGCAACATCTAAGGGTGGAGCGCAAAGGGTTGAGGCCAAGGTTGAGAGTGCTGGTGAATAGAGGACGGCTATACTCATGCTGAGATGAGGGCGGAATGATGGTGGCAAGAGTAGCGATGAGTGTTGAAAAGGGGGTGTGGTAAATGTGCCGCGAGGCGTGGGTGAGAAGTGTGCTAAAATACAAAACAAACATAGACTGACAAACAACATGAACCACGAACGGCAAGTAGATATAATGTTTGAGGAGCTGCTGAGCGAATGTCGTACCATCTGCCGCGAGCAGTCGGATTTCGATAGAATTCGCGAGGCATTCATCTTTGCACGTGATGCCCATGCAGGCGTTAAGCGCAAGAGCGGTGAGCCGTATATAACTCACCCGCTGGCGGTGGCGCGCATTTCTGTTGCAGAGATGGGGCTTGGTGTTAAATCGGTGCAAGCTGCACTGCTGCACGATGTGGTAGAGGATACGGACTACACTCTCGAAGATATTGAGTTTCGTTTTGGAGCTAAAGTGGCTAAAATCGTCGATGGTCTCACGAAGCTCTCGGGAGTCTTTGACAATAACAGCTCTGAGCAGGCCGAGAATTTTAAAAGGATGCTGCTCACGCTTTCTGACGATATGCGAGTGATTCTCATCAAGATTGCCGACCGCCTGCACAACATGCGTACGCTCAGCTCGATGCTGCCACACAAGCAGATGAAAATTGCCAGCGAAACCATCTATCTCTTTGCTCCACTGGCGCACCGACTCGGGTTGTATGCCATAAAGAGCGAATTGGAGGACTTATCGCTGAAATTCCGTTTCCCGAATGAGTACGCTGAAATTGAGGAGAAGCTCGATGCCACACGCTTCGAACGGAATGAGTTTGTGGGCGAGTTTAACACCCCTATCATACAGAAACTCAGAGCTTCGGGTTTTGATTTTACGATATCCGCGCGGGTTAAGAGCGTCTATTCGATATGGAAGAAGATAAAGACCAAGCAGGTGACCTTTGAAGAGATTTACGACCTTTTTGCCATTCGCATTGTCTTCAAGCCCAAGGATGATATTAGTGAGAAGGCTCAGTGTTGGCATATCTATTCGATGCTCACCGATATTTATCGACCAAAGATGGATCGCATACGTGACTGGATAGGCACGCCCAAGGCAAATGGCTATGAGGCACTGCACTGTACGGTGATGGCAACGGGCGGTGTGTGGGCTGAGGTTCAGATTCGCTCGCAGCGAATGGACGATATTGCCGAACGTGGGCTTGCTGCCCATTGCAACTACAAGGATCAGAGCGGTGCTGATAGCGAGATTGATCCGCTATTGGAACAGCTCCGCCATGCGTTGAATCGCCCGACTCAAGATGCTGTGGAGTTTCTCGATAATTTTACTTTGGGGTTGCAGGTTTCGGAAATTATGGTCTTCACGCCCAAGGGCGATAGTCACACCATGCCCAAGGGTTCAACAGTGTTGGACTTTGCCTACGAAATACACTCCAAGATTGGTTCTCGTGCAATCGGAGCGAAGGTGAACTACAAGTTGGTCTCGATTTTCGAGGAGATACACGCTGGCGATCAGATAGAGATTATCACCTCCGATAGTGTGAGCCCTCAGAAATCGTGGCTCGAACATGTCACCACGGCAAAGGCAAAATACCACATCAAGCAGTCTCTCAAGAGCGAGACCGATAATAATGTGCAGCGAGGTCAACAAATTTTCGAGCAACGACTCGAAGAATTGGGCATTAAGGCTTATGCTCGCGTGCTTAAAAAACTTTTGCCTCGCTATGAGGTTGCCAACAAGAGGGAATTTTATTCGCAGCTTGGCGCTGGGATAATCAACCTCAATGGCATGGATAAATTGCTTAGAATCAACTCCACGCAGAAGACTATTAAATATTGGTCGTTGCAACTCACTCGCCCCTTTCGCAGCACAACTCGTAGCAGTAGCAGTAGTGCACAGGCGCGTGCCAACAAGCCAATGGTTATGGCGGAGTGTTGCAAGCCTATTGCTGGCGATGAGGTGGTGGGATTCGATATGGAGACCCGCATTGAGGTGCACAAGAAGATGTGTCCTGTGGCAGTGAAGTTATCGGCGCAAGAGGGCGATAGGATTGTGGCGGCAAACTGGACTGTGGAGAAGGTGTTGTCGTACCTCGCCACTGTGGAGCTACGTGGGATTGATAGAGTTGGCATACTGCTCGATGTGTCGAAGATTATCTCCGAACAGCTCGAGGTGAATATCCGAGAGGTATCTTTTTCGAGCCATGACGGTATTTTTGAGGGCAAAATTGCTCTGTATGTCAGAAACAATGACGACTTGCAAGATATCATGAACAACGTCAAAGCGATAAAGGGTATCGCTAAGATATATAGGGTTGAGAATGAGGGCTTGAACTAAGCCGAAAAGAAGAGGGCTGTGTTAAGACTGATGCTGCCCCCCCCCTTTTTTAGAAACACTGATGAACAAAAAAACAATTTATATCTGCCTGTTGGTGCTGAGTATGTGCAGTGTATCCATTGCGCAGCCTCTCAGTGATGTTTATGCCCCAAGGGTTGTGGGAGTGCCTCCCAGCGATGCTTACATAGGTCTTAGCAGACTCGCAGATGGCGAAATCAGGCACTATAACTATGGGGAACAAAAGCTGGAATACACGCCATATTACCTCAGCAGTAAAGACAATGGCTTTACGTGGACGAGAGTGGAGCTTAGCGAAGAGATGCCCTTTGCCGATAATGCTTCGCCGGTGAGTGGCGAGTATATCCGTGCTTTCAACGCTCTGGGCAAAACCTACGTGGTGCGCACGAGTGGAGGACCCAATGGCGGCCGTGCTATTACTGAGATTGACAATAGAGCGGCAATCATGCTCAAGCCCCCCGTCTTTGTGGATGGTGGCAAGAGAGTGCTCATTGGAGCTCACTACACCGACCGCAAGGGATGTTTTACGTATGTATCCACGGACGATGGTGCGAGCTGGCAGCGTTCAAATGTTGTGAATTCCCCGCCGCACGAAAAGGGCGGCTATCACCAAGGTGTGAGGTGGAATCACGGAGCAGTAGAGCCCACCGTGGCTGAGATTGGTGATGGGCGGTTGTGGATGGTGATGCGTACTGCTCAGGATAGGTTTTATCAGAGTTTTTCGAGCGATGGCGGGCTGAATTGGAGCGAACCCACCCCCTCGCCATTCTATGGCACTATCACAATGCCAACCTTCCAGAAGCTCGCCGATGGTCGTCTGCTCTTCTTCTGGAGCAACACCACTCCGCTCCCCGAGATGCAAAGCGCCACGGGAGTGTGGGATGATGTCTTCACAAACCGCAATGCTGCACACGTTGCCATTAGCGAGGATGATGGCCGCACGTGGGTGGGAATGCGTGAACTGTACCTCGACCCAAGACGTAATGCCGAAGATTATGGCACAGTGAGCGGTGTGGATAAGAGCGTGCACCAGGTTCAAGCCGTAGAGGTCGCCCCCGGCAAGGTGCTTGCCGCCATTGGACAACACCACCTGCACAGAAAGATGCTGCTCTTTGACGTGGATTGGATATACGAAAAGGGCAGAGAGTGCGATTTCTCGGATTCTTTGCAACAATTCTCCGCCTTTAGGTATCTCAAGGGCATCGTGGGGCACTGTGGCTACAATCGCGAAGAAATGCCAGTGTTGGTGCCACACTCAGACAAACAGGGCGCTCAGATGCTGAACATTACCTATGCCGCCGATGAACGCTTTGTGGAAGATAACCTGGGGGTGAGCTGGAATTTCCCAGCAACGCACTCAGGCACGCTGGAGATGAGCCTGAAAATGCCCGATGGTTCACAAAAAGTGGATCTGGTGCTCATAGACAGGTGGTTCAATCCCACCGACACGGTGGCTAAATATGAGGCGCAGTATTCCATTCCGCTGAGCCGCGAAAACCTCAAAATTAAAGATGATAAATGGCACGAAATTAGAGTCGTTTGGGACGAGAGGGGTAGGGCAGTGCTATACAATGGCAGCAGGAAAATTGGGCAGTATGCCCTGAAAAATAGTACCCAGCACGGAATCTCATACCTGCAACTCGTGGGTGGAAAGACTCCCGATAGCGTGGGACTGAGCATTGAGTATATTAAACAGAATAGTAAATAATTATTGAGATGGGTACACTACAAATTGTAATAGGAGTTGTTTTGCTGATCATAGTTCTTATCGTAAACCAAAAACAAGCAAAAGCTGCTAAAAATACGGGTGGTGGTGGAGAAAATTTCCCCTTTCCTGCCGAAGCCTATGAGGATGATGACCGTGATGCTCCTTATCAAGGCGTTGATGAGGAATTGCGCAAGAGAATCGAGGCGATACACTCTGAACAAATTCGCCAAACTCAAAACGCCCAAAGCATAGAACCACAAGACGTAAACCCCCACAGCAAAGAACTCCAAGGTGGTGAATATGTGGGCGGAAAGCTCGTCAGTGCAGAGCTTGTGGGGGGCGAACAAACCCCTGCGAGAGGAGAGCAAACACCCGCTCGCATCAAAGATAATAGCACAGAGACAATCGCAAACAGAATCGCGGCAGCTGCTGCCGCTCAAGAAGAAGAGCAGAAGGAATCTCAACTCCAGAAGGCCGCAGCTGCTATGCAGTCGGGCACGGGAGAGAAAAAATTTGATGCAAAAAAAGCAATTATATATAGTGCAATACTCGAACCTAAATTCAAGGAACTGTAATGACAATATTTTCAAAGATTATCGCGGGTGAAATTCCCTGCTACAAAGTGGGTGAAGATGCCGAGAACTTCGCCTTTTTAGACATAAACCCTCTGGTGGAGGGTCACACACTGGTGGTACCAAAATTGGAGGTGGATAAGTTCTTTGAGCTCACCCCCGAACGCCTGAGCTCGTTGATGCTCTTTGCCCAAAGGGTTGCAGAAGGCATCGAAAAAACTATCCCGTGCCAACGAGTGGCAGTGGTTGTCTTGGGACTCGACGTGCCTCATGCCCACGTCCACCTCATCCCTCTGGTGAGTGGTGCAGGCGATATCGACTTCTCGCGCGAGAAGCTAAAACTCAGCGTCGAAGAGATGAGTTCCATTGCCGAAAAAATTGCAGAAAAAATCGCCGAAAAAAAGGACTAAAAAAATTTGCGAGGGTAATAAAAAATTCATACTTTTGTTGCCTCGAAAAAGAGTAATAAAACATAACAAAAACAATAAAAAACAACAAAACAATGTCAAAAGTAAAAATTGGTATCAATGGTTTTGGTCGCATTGGCCGCCTTGTATTCCGTGCTGCTGTTAAGAACGCAGACGTAGAGGTTGTAGGTATTAACGACCTTATCGATGTAGACTACATGGTCTATATGCTTAAGTATGATTCAGTTCACGGTCAATTCGACGGAACTGTTGAGGCAAAAGATGGTCAACTTGTAGTAAACGGAAACGTTATCCGTGTTACAGCTGAGCGCGACCCAGCTAACCTTAAATGGAACGAAGTTGGTGCTGAGTACGTAGTTGAATCTACTGGTCTTTTCCTTACAAAAGAAACTGCAGAGAAACACATCGCTGCTGGTGCAAAACGTGTGGTTATGTCAGCTCCTTCAAAAGACGACACTCCAATGTTCGTTATGGGCGTTAACCACAAATCTTACAAAGGCGAAACTATCGTTTCTAACGCTTCTTGTACTACTAACTGTCTTGCTCCTCTTGCAAAAGTTATCAACGATAACTTCGGCATCGTAGAAGGTCTTATGACAACAGTTCACGCTACTACTGCTACTCAAAAAACAGTTGACGGCCCATCGGCTAAAGACTGGAGAGGTGGCCGTGCGGCTGGTGGTAACATCATCCCTTCGTCTACAGGTGCTGCAAAAGCAGTAGGTGTAGTTATCCCAGAACTTAAAGGTAAACTTACAGGTATGGCTTTCCGTGTTCCAACTTTGGACGTATCGGTTGTTGACCTTACTTGCCGCCTTGAAAAACCAGCTACTTACGCTGAAATCTGCGCTTGCATCAAAGCTGCAGCTGATGGCGAAATGAACGGTGTTCTTGGTTACACTGAAGATGCAGTTGTTTCTGCAGACTTTATCGGTGAAGCTCGCACATCTGTATTCGATGCAGAGGCAGGTATCTCACTTAACGAAAACTTCGTGAAACTTGTTTCTTGGTACGACAACGAGTGGGGTTACTCAAACAAAGTTGTTGAGCTAATCTGCCACATGGCTACTGTATAATTACAGTAATATTTCAATAGGGTTAGGGGTTCTGAACGACCCCTAACTCGCTTTTAAAAACAAAATGCTTCTTTAGCTCAGCTGGTAGAGCACGACACTCTTAATGTTGGGGTCCAGGGTTCGAGCCCCTGAGGGAGCACTTTTAGAACAGTCTTGAGAGAAATCGGGGCTGTTTTTTTTGTGAATGGAGTGTATGGGTAATGTTGGGGTGCTATTGTTTTGGTTGCTCTGATGGTGTAGAAAATGTGGCAAAACTCCAAGCGGTGCCCCCGCTGGGCATTTGTTTTGGTTGCTCTGATGGTGTAGGAAATGTGGCAAAACTCCAAGCGGTGCCCCCGCAGGGCATTTGTTTTGGTTGCTCTGCTTGTGTAAAGAATGTAGCGAAACTCCAAACGGTGTGCCCGCAGGCACCGCCCGCGCGGCGTAAGCGCGCCCTCCCCGGCGAGGGGAGCTATAGCCAGTCGCCGCAGGCGCAGTCAATATCAAACAAAACGCTCAAAACGAAATTTCCCGAAGGGAATTTCGTAAATTTAAAATCCCGCC
>CAYJIF010000073.1:0-8153 GCA_964370175.1 uncultured Rikenellaceae bacterium | reverse complement strand
AATCTCACCGCACCGTTGGTGCGTTCAATTACGTTCCACCGCCGGCGGCACCCGAAAACGCATAAATTACACATGGAAATTTACAACAATTGTTATTCATTCAACAAATTTTGCGCAGCACACGAAATGCCGCCGCCAAAAAAATCGCAGCAAAATCACCATAAATTTCTATCTTTGTGCCGAATAACAACAACTAACACAACCAATACAATGAGCGACAACTGCCCTAAATGTTCGATGGAGAACAACTACTTTGACGGAACTATGAACATCTGCCCCGACTGCGGACACGAATGGAACGTAGACGATAACGCCAACTCGGCACAAAACAAAACACCGCAAGATAGCAACGGCACTCCACTCGAAGATGGCGATGCCGTAACCGTTATTAAGGATTTGAAAGTCAAGGGCTCGTCAATGGTCATCAAACGAGGCACGAAAGTGCGCTCAATCCGCCTCACCGAAAACCCCGAAGAAGTGGACTGCAAAATCGAAGGCAGCAGCATCGTGCTTAAGTGCTGTTTCCTCAAAAAGCAGTAACTTCCCCTCCCCCGTATATTGCCTGTTCGCCAGTGGATTTTGTGCCAGCTCACACTAAAACGCAGTTGGCATACGTTTTTATAGTACCTCATTCACTAAACCAAAAGTATAGAGTTCTCATGAAAACTACCCCACTCACGCTCTTTGCCGCCGCCGCATTCATCTTTTCGCTCAGCGTTATGGACTCGATGGCGCACAGCCCTCAGCAAAATTCTCAACAAAGTAAGGCAAGCAAAACGATGAACGAGCTCACGGAATTTGAAAAATATGTAATTGTAGACAAAGGCACCGAGAGGGCCTTTAGCGGCGAGTACCACGACCACAAACAGGCTGGCACGTACATATGCAAGCGATGTGACGAACCGCTCTACCGCTCCGACGATAAGTTTGATTCGGGCTGTGGTTGGCCGTCTTTTGATGATGAGATTGAGGGTGCTGTAACCCGTTCGTTGGATGCCGACGGCAGCAGAACCGAGATTACTTGCACGGCGTGTGGAGCACATCTTGGTCATGTTTTCGAGGGCGAGGGCTTTACTGAGAAGAATACGCGCCACTGCGTGAACTCCATCTCCATGAAGTTTGTCCCCCAAGAGCAGTAAAGAAAATAGCACTAAGAGAGTGTAAAGAAAAAGGGGCGAGGCGCACGACTGGGGTAATTTCCACCTTTTGTCGTGAGCCTCGCTCCTTTGCTTTTTTTCTACCCCCCCTTCAAGGGAGGGATGCCGCGCCATGGCTTAATATGTGGTCTGTTATTTCAGGCTAAAAATTCGCACTATTTCGGGCTGAGGGTGATGAACGGGATAAGCATTTCCTCCATCGAAATTCCGCCGTGTTGGAAGGTATTGCGATAGTACCGCACAAAGTGGTTGTAGTTGTTTGGGTAGACCAGGAAGTCGTCGCCCATGGCAAAGATATACTCCGAGGAGATATTGCTTGATGGTAGTCCCACTTTCGCTGGATTTTTGATTACGAAGACATCTTTGGCGTTATAGTTTAGGTTTTTGCCCGTTTTGTATCTCAGGTTGGCGGAAGTTTCTCTATCGCCGATGACTTTCACGGGGTTTTGAACTTGCCTTGTGCCGTGGTCGGATGTGATTACGAGGCGGATGCCGTGCTCGCTCACCAGGCGGATAATCTCCAACAGTTCGCTGTGCTCGAACCACGAGCGTGTGAGCGATCGGAATGCTGCCTCATCGTCTGCAATTTCGCGAATAATATCGGTTTCGGTGCGAGCATGCGAGAGTATGTCCAAGAAATTATAGATTATCACCGAGAAGTCGGCATTATAGACCTTGTCGAGGTTTTCGAGCAATTTTCTACCCGCTTCTGGTCGCACAAGCTTCTCGAAGTACAATTTTTCGCTACGTCCGCTCTTGCTCATGAGTTTGCTCAGGAATTCATGTTCGTGCATATTTTTACCCCCCTCCTCATTATCATTGAGCCATCTCTCAGGGAATTGTTTGCTGATGCCCAGCGGGGTGAGTCCCGCAAATAGCGCATTGCGTGCATAGCTTGTTGCCGTGGGTAGTATGCCACAGTAGAAATCCTCCTCTTCGATATTGTAGTGATGGGCAACCATATCTCGAACCATCAGCCACTGGTCGTAGCGGAAGTTGTCGATGAGTAGGAACAGGGTTTTTTGTCCTTTGCTGAGTTCGGGGAAGACTCTCTGGCGCATCAGGTTGTGCGAAAACAGGGGAGCTTCTGCCGAGCGTTCAGCAAACCAACTTTCGTAGTTGCGTTTCACGAACTTTGCGTACTCGTTGTCAGCCTCGGTTTTTTGGTACTGCAGTATCTCCACCACGCTTCTATCGCTGCTTTGCGAGAGTTCCATCTCCCAGCTCACAAGCCTCTTGTATACTGCCACCCACTCCTCAAAGGTGCTTGCCGAGTTGATTGCACCCGAAATCGCTCCAAATTCGCTGCGGTAGTCATCCGTGGATTGTTGCGTCACGAGTTCTTCTCTGTGGACATTTTTCTTGATAGAGAGCAGCACCTGCATGGGGTTTACAGGTTTAATGAGGTAGTCGGCGATGCGGCTACCCACGGCTCTATTCATGATGTTCTCCTCCTCGCTCTTGGTCACCATAATCACGGGAACGGTGGGAGCTACCTCTTTGATTCGGGGCAGAGTCTCCAGTCCCGTGAGCCCTGGCATCATCTCGTCCAGAATCACGAGCGAGAGGTTCTCCTTCTGGGCAATATCGATTGCATCGTGTCCGTTGTTGGCCGTGAGAATCTCGTAGCCCTTCTCTTTGAGGAATAGTAGGTGAGGTTTTAGTAGTTCGATTTCGTCGTCTACCCACAGAATCTTTATCATAGTGTCCAATGAAAAGCGAGAGGCATTACCCTCTCACCATATTATATTAAAAAAAAGGTAACTCTCTATCCGATTATATCCTCCAGCCGCTCGATTGCTTCATGCTCGGGGATATTTTTTGCAGCCACTTCGCCATTTTTGTACAGCGTGACTAACCCTTTGCCGCTACCCACATAGCCATAGTCGGCATCGCCCATTTCGCCGGGGCCGTTGACAATACAGCCCATAACTGCAATTTTCAGCCCAACTCTATCTTTAAAACGGTTCTTCACCTCTTTTATTGTGCTTTGCAGGTCGAAGAGTGTGCGAGCGCAAGTGGGGCACGACACAATTTCGGCCACGCTGATGCGTGCACGGGAGGCTTGCAGGATTTCGAAGGCTGCGGGAATTTCGTTCTCGGGGGGTTCGCTCAGCGAAACTCTTATGGTATCGCCCAGACCATCGAGCAGCAGAGAGCCAATCCCTACGGCCGACTTTATACGTCCTTCAATCCCCTCGCCAGCCTCGGTTACCCCCAGATGCAGCGGGCAATTAAAGCCCGCCTTGTCCATCATCTCGGCTCCAAGGCGGTAGGCGTCAACCATGGTGCGAGTGTTGCTGGACTTGAATGACACCACAATTTGATTGAAGTTCTCACTATGGGCAATCTCCAAAAACTCCATTGCGCTGCGCACCATCCCCATGGGGGTGTTGCCATATTTTTCGACAATTTCGGGCGACAGCGACCCGTGGTTCACTCCAATGCGAATTGCCACGCCTCGCTCTTTGCAGATGTTGATGAGCTCGATGAATTTCGCCCTATCTCCCCAATTTCCAGGGTTTATGCGCACTTTGTCGACGTGCAGTGCCGCCTCCAGCGCAATGGCGGAGTTGAAGTGCACGTCCGCCACAATAGGCACAGTGCATCCTCTTTGCCGTAGCGTGGTTTTGAGCTCGCCGAGCACCTGCGCATCGCGCATGGAGGGTAGCGCAAGGCGAACAATTTCGCCACCCGCCGCAACTATCCGCTCGATTTGAGCCACCACGCCATCCATATCGCTCAGCGGTATATTGGTCATGCTCTGCACCGAAATGGGCGCACCTCCACCAACAATAACACCACCAACGTTTACAGCCGTGGTGCTACGCCTCGAAAATTTCTTCTGCTCCATCGTTTTTTATAAGTTTTTGATACCTCCTCGATGGAGATTCAACAAAATCACCAATGCCATACTCCACCCAACGGCTGTCCACTCGTTCGATTACTTCCTCGCACATTGTCACAACGTTTGGCGTTGCTCGGTGTTTGAGTTTTTTGCTGCGGGCATCAATTTTTATTACGCCGCGCTCTTCGTCCAGCTCAATATCTCTCGCAGGCTCTAAGTTGGCGAGCAGCAACCACAGCTTATCATCATCGTTGAGCACTTCCACCCCCCTTTGGTTGAAGGCAACCTCCACGCGCCATTCTCGAGCACGCTCGCTGATCATGTCAATGCAGAGTTTGGAGCTCCTGCCGCTGACCTCCGAGGCGTGGTCAAGAACGTCCGCCACTCCTTGGGTGAAAAACATCTCGGCACGAAAGCTCACGCCTCTGAGCAACCAGTCCTTGAGCGTGGGTTCATCAACCTTGCTTTCGCTCACCCACACCACCTTGCAGAAGCTCATCTGGCCTGCGCCCCATAGAGCC
Organism: uncultured Rikenellaceae bacterium; assembly: GCA_964370175.1. Classification (GTDB taxonomy): domain Bacteria; phylum Bacteroidota; class Bacteroidia; order Bacteroidales; family Rikenellaceae; genus Mucinivorans. The sequence continues at coordinate 3,627 of CAYJIF010000073.1, read as the reverse complement.
GATGCCACCTTTAGACCCACCCCCGTATATGAATTCTCAACCTCCACCAATGCCAGATTATGCGCAACACCCTGCCAGGGCATCCACATAGAGAGTATCTCGGGCGAGATGACTTCGCGTATCGGTGTCTCAAAAATTTTCTCGCTCAGCAGTGCCAAATACCTGTCCTCCATCGGTGGCACACCAACCAGCGTGGCTGGATACACCGCTCCGCGCTTATGGGTTATTGCCGTGAGGTGGAATGTGGGATATAGATCGCTGAGCGAATAAAAGCCAGTGTGGTCGCCAAAAGGACCCTCCACAACCTTCTCCTCCGCAGGGTCTACATAGCCTTCGAGCACAATATCGGCATCGGCGGGAACCTCCAGGTCGTTGGTCAAACACTTTACGAGTTTTACGGATTTCCCCCTCAGAAACCCAGCCAAAATATACTCATCAACACCATCGGGCAGCGGCGCAGTAGCACAATACGTGTAGATGGGGTCGCCCCCCAACACCACGCTCACGGGCATGCGTTCTCCTCGTTTTTTGTATTCTTCGTAGTGGCGAGCGCCAGTCTTGTGGACGTGCCAGTGCATCCCCGTTGAGTTCTTGGAGAAGACCTGCATGCGGTACATCCCCACGTTGCGAGCACCACTATTCGGGTCAGAGGTGTGCACAAGCGGCAGAGTGATAAACTTTCCGCCATCGTGTGGCCAAGTGCGCAGAATCGGCAGCATCGATAAATCCACCTCCTCGCCCTCATAGACAACCTCTTGGCATTTGCCCTTGCCGCGACTGCGCTTTGGGAACCAGCCAGCGGCATTGCCCAAGAGTGGAAGTATGGAGAGCTTTTCTTTGAGGGTTTTGCGAGGTCGTTTTGCCTCACCCAAGAAGTCGGCCACTCGGCGTGCAACATCCTCCACACTCCTGCCTCCAAGGGCAAGCGAAAGCCTGCGCTCCGAACCCATCATGTTGCAGAGCACCGCAAAGTCGGTACCCGTATTCTCAAACAACAGGGCAGAACCCCCATCTCCCCCACTTGGTGAGGGAGATTTCGAGATTCTGTCCACTATTTCGCTTATTTCGAGTTCGGGGTTCACCTCCGTGGCAATCCTCTTTAGTTCCCCCTCTCGCTCAAGCGTCTCTATAAATTCATTTAAATTTTTGTGCATGTTTTATGTTATGGGAGTTTTCAATTTAAGTTTTTCTCCCTATGTGAAAATTTACTCGTCGCCTTGCTCAGCTTCGTACGCTTTGAGCAGTTTGTCCTGCACGTCGGATGGCACCTGCTCGAACGAAGCGAACTTCATTGTGTAGGTGGCTCGTCCCGAGGTCAGCGAGCTCAGCGTGGTGGAGTAGCGATAGAGCTCGGCGAGTGGAACACGTGCGTTGAGGTGTTCGAAGCCTTTGTCGGAGCTCATGCCCTCGATCATCGCGCGACGGTTCTGAAGGTCGCTCATCACATCCCCCATCTTGTCGCTGGGCACAATCACCTCAACAGCATAGATAGGCTCCATGATCTTTGGCCCAGCATTCTTGAACGCTTCTCTAAAGGCGTTGCGCCCTGCGAGTTTAAACGAGAGTTCGTTGCTATCCACGGGGTGCATCTTGCCGTCATACACCACCACTCTAATATCTCTGGCGCGCGAACCTGTCAGAGGCCCTTCTTCCATCTTCTCCATGATACCTTTCATGATTGCTGGCAGGAAGCGAGCGTCGATAGCTCCCCCCACGATTGCCGAACAGAATACCAACTTACCTCCCCATTCGAGTTCGTGTTCGTCAGTGGCTTTAATGTTTAGTTGAACATCTTTGCCATCGATTTTGTACTTACCAGGAGCTGGCATGCCCTCGAAGTATGGCTCAATAACAAGCGAAACCTCGCCAAATTGCCCAGCACCGCCCGACTGTTTCTTGTGGCGGTAGCTCGATGCCGCTGTGCGAGTGATGGTTTCGCGGTATGAGATGCGTGGTTGGAAATATTCAATCTCAATTTTGCTTAGGTTCTCGATCTGCCACTTCAGAATGTTGAGGTGGTGTTCGCCCTGACCCTTGATGATTGTTTGTTTGAGTTCTTTAGAATATTCCACAACGATTGATGGGTCGTCGCTACTTGCACGATTGAGTGCTTCTGCGAGGCGCTCGTCTTCCGATGAATTCTTGGCTTTCACAGCACAGCGGTATCTCGACACGGGGAAGCCAATGAGGTTAATCTTGAACTCCGCTCCCGAGGCGCATAGAGTGTGGTTAACCTTAGTGTTTTTGAGTTTTACTGTGCAGCCGATATCTCCTGCCGAGAGTTCGGTGACTTTAGTGCGGTTCTTGCCCAGCACGACGTATAGTTGCGAAATCTTTTCTTTACTTCCCGTGGTTTGATTGGTGAGCTCCTGCCCCTCTTTCACCACGCCCGATATCACACGGAAATAGCAAACCTCACCGAGGTGCTGTTCCAGCGCAGTTTTGTAAACAAATACCGAAGCTGGTTTAGTGCTATCTGCCTCCACTTCGCCACCTTCTTGTGTGCGGAAATTGGGAGCTTTGATTGGCCCTGGAGCAACGTTGATTATAAACTCCATGAGGCGTTTGATGCCGATTGATTTATTTGCAGCCAGACAGAAAATAGGCACCAAGTCACGGTTGGCAAGCCCGATTTTCAGCCCACTACGCATCTCATCTTGGGTGAGCGTGCCCTTTTCGAAGTACAACTCCATGAGAGCCTCATCATTTTCGGCTGCGGCCTCCACCAGTGTGTTGTGAAGTTCTGCGGCGCGTTCCATTTCACTCTCGGGGATATCGAGCTCTTCGCGCTGGCCGTCAGTGCCCGTGAACTTATACATCTTCATCATCAACACATCCACGATTGTGTCGAACTCCACCCCAGGATTCACAGGGTATTGCACCACAACGGGTTTAGCCTCGCTGGCGGCAAAAATACTCTCCACCGAATTCTCCCACGATGCTTTTTCGCTATCGAGGTGATTTACGGCGAGGATGACAGGTTTTTCGTGTCTACGAGCGTAGCGTGCTTGGATCTCGGTGCCCACCTCAAAACCGCTCTGAGCGTTGATGAGCATAACCCCAATGTCCGCAACTTTGAACGAGCTGAATAGCGCTCCGCAGAAGTCGTCCGAACCAGGTGTGTCAATAATATTTAGCTTGCAATCCAGGTACTCAGAGTAGAGCATGGACGAGAATATAGAACGTTTGTAGAGGTGTTCAACCTCGGAGTAGTCTGAAAGGGTGTTCGTACCCTCCACCGAACCTCTGCGCTCGATGGCTTTGCCCTCAAATGCCATGGCTTCTGCTGCGGTAGTTTTGCCGCTACCCGAGTGACCCAGAAGTACGATGTTCTTTAGTTGTGTAGTAGGATAGTTTTTCATAAGTGGTTTTGGTATTTAGGAATTATTATGGTTAGTCGGTTTTTGGAGGTTCATACCCCAAAGCTAACAATTTTTTTCTGATTCTCCAAACATTTGATTTTGAAAAACTTTTTAGCTAACTTTGCACTCTCAATTCTCACAACTCTGGCAACAACTTTGCCACCACACCCACTTGGCTAACGCCCCACAACTACGGGGAGCCAGAGAGCGGAGCCAGAGAGCGGAGTGACAGGAGGCGAGAAGAAGGAGAACAAGAGAGGGGGCG
>CAYJIF010000072.1:0-8164 GCA_964370175.1 uncultured Rikenellaceae bacterium | reverse complement strand
ATTTACGAAATTCCCTTCGGGTAATTTCGTTTTGAGCGTTTTTTAGTTTGCAAGAACCAGAGCTATAGCTCCCCTCGCCGGGGAGGGCGCGCTTACGCCGCGCGGGCGGGGTCAGAGACCCTTTTGATTTGTTGCACCGATAGAAAAACAGAAACAAATGCCCTGCAGGGGCACCCCGATTGGAGTTTTGATACCTTTTTCTATGCCATTAGAGCAAACAAAAACAAAAGCCCTGCGAGGGCACTCGCCACCCGCCGCCGCTACTTCCGCACTCTACTCCGGATGAGTAATATTATACTTCTGATTTGTGGCGACGTACTGAGATAAAATGCGATAGAAATTCGCCCTACCATCATCCTGAAACTTAACCGTAACAGAATTATAGTACATTCTCGCACGCGTCTTCTCACTAATTTTCTTTGACGAAATTAATTTCACAGCATCCTTCTCGGTCATAAGTATAGCCGTCTCTTCAGGTGCTGTTTCGAGTAGTGCCTCAATGCGAGCAATATCTTTCATGCGGTAGGCATGGTGATCAGGGAATTTAACGCTATCCACCAAATCAAACTCCACAGAGGCGTGCTCAATGAATTTCATTGGGTTTGCAATAGAGCTAATGGCAATAACAGGGCTATCTTTTGCCAACGGCTCATTGCCCGAGAGTTCGGGGAAGAGCGGCATGGACTTACTCGTTTTCATACGAGTGAAGTACAGCGATTGGTACGGCAGCAGTTCCATATTATTACGCATAATTCTGCAGTCGATAGGCCTGATTGTTTCGGGGCATTTTGTGACAACGAATATGTGTGCTCTGTCGAGCGAGCGTTTTGAGTCGCGCAATCTGCCCAGCGGCAGCATTCTATCAGTGTATATGGGGTTGTTGTAATCCACCAGAATGATATTCACCCACGGTTCTACCCAGCGGTGTTGGAACCCATCATCAAGAATAATGAGGTTAATCTCGGGATGTGCTTCTCTGAGGAGTTTTATTCCTTCGCTACGTTTTTCGCACACGGCCACAGGTATGGTCGGGAATTTGAGTTTGATTTGCTTGGGTTCATCGCCAATTCTGCGATACGACATATCGGGTTTAGCGAGTATAAACCCGCGAGTTTTGCGCTTATAGCCACGCGAAAGCACTGCAACGTTATAGTGTTGACTAAGGAGTTCTACGAGATATTCGGTCATAGGGGTTTTGCCCGTCCCTCCCACTGTGATATTACCGACACAGACAATAGGGATATCGAATTCTTCGCTTTTGTTCACTCCCCAATTGAAGAGCGAATTGCGCCACGACACTCCCGCACTGTACAACCATGAAAAAGGTGCTGTAACTATGTCTCTAAGTACTCCCACTCTTATAGTGTATCTGTTTCTACTTGGTTATATTAGTGAATTTCTACGTTGAACGGTAATCTTGCTTGTGAGGTGCCTTGTTTTTGGTCGAGCTGTTTGAGCAGGGCTTCAATTTCGTCATCGAAGACAGAAGGCATGATTGTTTTGAGCAGTGATGCCGAGGAGCTCATCAGCAGGTCAAAGAACTCTTGGTCCTTAGCTCGTGTGCTGTAAACGCTGTAATTATCTTCAATGTTAGCTTCTTTGGCTGCGATTTTGATAGCCGTCTGTAGCGTTCCAATTTCGTCTACGAGTCCTTTTTCGAGTCCCTGTAAGCCAGTCCACACTCGTCCTTGCGCAATAGAGTCAACACCTTGTGTGGTCATGCCTCTATTGTCACTCACCAGCGTCACGAATCTCTCATAGACTTGGTTAATGGATTGTTGTATGCGTTGTCTTTCGAGTGTTGAGAGCGGTCTTATGAGCGAGCCCATGTCTGCCGACGGGTTTGTTTTAACCTCATCGAACGATAGTCCGAGTATGTTTTCCGCACCTTCTTGCAGGTTGAACAGCATTCCAAAGACTCCGATGCTACCAGTTAGGGTCATTGGGTTGGCGACAATTTTTGTAGCAGGGGCGGCAATCCAGTATCCGCCAGATGCAGCATAGGCACCCATTGAGATTATCAGCGGTTTGGTTTCTACGGCGAGTTGCACTTCGCGATAAATCTCGTCCGAGGCAATAGCGCTACCGCCTGGGCTGTCAACTCTCAGCACGATTGCTTTGACAGATGAATCTTTACGTGCCGCAGCTATTTGTTTAGCGAGTTCCGTTCCGACGATGCCACCGCTTCCCATTCCTTCTTCAACAATTTCGCCACTTGCAACGATAACCTGGACTTTACGGTTCATCCCGTTAAGGTTTGTTGAGGGTGGATATTGTTGAGCGTAGTTCTGCAGAGAGATGGTGTGCGGGGATTTTGCTCCGATTCGCTTAGCGATGATATCCTCCACTTGGTCTACGTACAGCAAAGAGTCCACGAGTCCTGTTTTGAGTGCGCCCTCGGCATTAAAAGTTTCAATATCTGTTGCGGCTTTTTCCAGCTCTTCAGTTGTGCGATTACGGCTTTGCGCTACTTGTTCCACCATGAATTCCCAGTGGGAGTCGATGATGCTTTGTAGTTGGTTGCGGTTTTCAGCGCTCATTTTTTTGAGCGTGAAGGGCTCCACGGCGCTTTTGAATGTTCCCACGCGGATGATTTGCGGCTCTATGCCGAGTTTATCGAGTGTACCGGTGTAGAAGGTTGTAGTGGCCGACATTCCCACCCATGCTACGCCACCCATTGGGTGCAGGTACACATCGTCAGCAACGCTGGAGAGGTAGACTGCGCTTTGGTCGTAGGCATTTCCATAGGAGATGATAAATTTGTCTGGTGCGGTGCGTTTGAATTCTTCGAGGGCTTCTCGGAGTTCATACAGCGTGCTCTGCGAGGGGGAGGTGAGCAGAGGGATTTTAATGTAAATGCCCTTGATATTTGGGTCAATTGCGGCCATTTTGAGCGCCTCCACTGAGGAGTAGAGCGACAGAGGCGGCGAGAACTCAAAGGATGGGAACGAGAGGTAGTCCGCCATATTGTCCGAGAGCTTGTCCACGATAGGCTTCGAGAGGTCAATGGTGAGCACAGCAGGGCTGGTTAGCATATGACTTTGAGTGGTTGTAGCATTCATAATCGAGAAGATTATTGAAGTAAAAACCATCACCGAGAATATAAAACTAAATATTGAGCTAATTATTATTGCTAAGAAGCACGCCCAAAATGTTTTCCAAAAAGTCATAATCGCCTATTAATGTTTGTTTTAGAGCAGCTCATTTTGCTCAGGTCGTAAATCTTGGTAAAGGTATTGTTTTTTTTGTAGTTTTGCAAATTTTTCTGCATCTCCACACTATATTTGTGGAAAATTTAAAAAAATATCGTAATTTTGCCACTATGGAGGGGATCAACAGAGTAATTTTGCAGGGCAATTTGGGCGCAGAGCCAGAGGTGCGTGTATTGGAGAGCGGCATTAAGGTTGCAACCTTTAGACTTGCCACCAACGAGAGCTATGTCGATGCCAACGGCAAGATGGGTGAGCATACAGAGTGGCACAGCATAGTTGCGTGGCGCACTACTGCCGACTACGCTCACAAAAACTTAAAGACAGGTTCGCCGGTGAGGGTCGAGGGTAAAATTCGCTCGCGTATCTCCACAGCTAAGGGCGCACAACCTGGCGATAAGGTCTACGAGATTGTGGCAAACTCCATCCAACTGCTCAGCGATGACACTCGCCCCGCCATGCAATCACACCCTAAAAACGCTTGGCAGAGTACACCAACATCAGGCTATCCCCGCCCTCAATCTCGCACTGCTGAAAGCGAAGAGATTGCCCCTGCGCCTCACTGTGCCGATAATCTTCCTTTTTAGGTAATTCGACAACTGGCGCTTTAACACCCTCGGTGGCATTTGGGTAGTAATGAGAGAATGGATTTGGAGCTGTAAAAATTCGCATTTCGTCCCACAAGTCCGCCTCCAAGAATGAATCTAAGAGCTGCCTGCCACCCTCCACAATCACCGACAAAACACCACGCTTTAGCAACTCCGAAAGCACCTCATTCATAAAATTTTCGGAGCGAGGGATTACGATATTTTCGGCATTTGGGCGTGCTAAACTTTTGCTTGAGAAAATCAACGTATTTGCCTCATTATTAAATAATTGCAACGCTCCATCTAAAGCGTTTGATTCACTACCCCCAACAACCACTCTCACGGGATTCCTCCCCTCAACCTCTCTGACCGTGAGCGCAGGATCATCCATCTCGGCAGTCACTCGCCCCACCATCACTGCATCCTCTTCCACTCTCCATCTGTGGACGAGTTGCTTGCTCGAAGGTGAGGTGAACCACGCCGCCTTTGTGCCTCTTTGGCGCACTGCATCAATATAACCATCACTACTCTGCGCCCACTTCAAAATCACATAGGGTCTACTCAAAGTATGCGCTGTGAAAAACCTCTTGCCAAGGTCGTCGCACAGCTCCTTTTCTACCCCCACGACAACCGCCACACCCGCCTCACGAAGCTGGCGGATGCCCTCGCCCTGAACCCCCTTGCACGGATCCACACTCCCGACCACAACGCGCCTGATTCCCGATTCAATAATTTTGAGCGTACAGGGCGGCGTTCGTCCATAAGTACAACACGGTTCAAGAGTCACGTATATCGTACACTCGCTTAGTATTTCGGGATTTTTCACCGAATTGATAGCGTTGACCTCAGCATGTGCCTCGCCAGCACGGTGGTGGTAACCCTCGCCCACAATCACTCCACAGCTATCCACAATCACCGCCCCCACCATCGGATTGGGAGAGGTTTGCCCCAGCGCCTGGTGAGCCAGAGCAACGGCTCGGCGCATAAATCTAATATCGTTTTGCTCAATAGTCAGTTCCATAGTATTGTTTGGCTAAAATTTCCTGCAAATTTACTATCTTTGTGCCAGAATGGCAATTTTGACAGATAATAATTTCACAACCCAACTCTCGGAGTTGTATGGCGAGCGCGAGGCGAGCTCTATTTTGTCGCTGCTCAAGGAGTATGACACTACCCTCACAGACGAAGTTCAGCAACGTTTGCTGAGCGCCGAACCAGTGCAATATATCATTGGCGAGGCTCACTTTTGGGGGCGGGAATTCAGAGTCACACCAGACGTTTTGATTCCACGAGGCGAGACCGAAGAACTTGTGCAACTTGTCGCCAAAAGTCTTGGAGCGGATTTTCAGGGCACGCTCTGTGATGTGGGTACGGGCAGCGGGGTGATTGCAATTTCGCTCAGTGCGGAGCTACCCCAAGCGACCGTAACCGCCATGGATATTAGCCTCCGAGCACTGGAGGTTGCACGACAAAATGCCACTTTGCACCGCGCGCGAGTCGATTTCGTTGAGTGCGATGTGCTCGAACTCTGCTGCCTCGATTATGATGTCATTGTGAGCAACCCGCCCTACGTGCGTGAGTGCGAAAAAGAGAGAATGCACCAAAACGTACTGGATTGGGAACCCGAGGGAGCGCTATTTGTGAGCGATACAGACCCACTACTCTACTATCGCCACATTGCCCGAGCAGCAAGAGCGGGCAGCCAGCTTTTTTTTGAGATTAACGAGTATCTGGGTAGGGAGACCGTGGAGATGCTCGCACAAGAGGGCTGCACCGACACTTCGATAATACAAGACCTTCACAGCCGAAACAGACTATGCCACAGCAAAAAATCAAGGTAAAAACTCCCGAGCAGGCTCTGCAAACACTCGAATGGCTCTGTTCGAAAATGGAACGCTGCGCCCAAGACGCACGCCGCTCGCTCTACCGTTGGGGCGTCACCTCAAAGGCAGCGCAGGACGAGATTATCGAAAAACTGCAACAAAACAAATTCATAGACCATAGGCGTTATGCCGACATTTACGTGCGCGACAAAGTGGTTGCGGGCAGATGGGGGGAGGCAAAGATTAGAATGGGACTAAAAGCCAAAGGCATTGAGCCTCACCTTATCGAAGATGCCATTGCCGAGAACCTGAGCCCAAAGGATACACACGAAAAACTCAAAAAGGCGATTCTCGCCCACTACGAAAAAGAAAAAAAACGAACCACCGACTCCTACGCTCTCAAGGGCAAGCTCTTCAGACGTGCGGTGTCTCGCGGGTTCTCCACAGACGAAGTCAAACAAATAATAGAAACAATATTTTAAGCAATGAGATTTTTATTTTCACTACTACTATTTATTCCGCTATGCATTCAACACTCCGCCGCGCAGGAGGAGTACATTAATCCCGTAAATTTTTCGATTCGATTGGCGGGCAACGTTGGCGAGATTCGAGGCACTCACTTCCATACGGGCATTGACATCAAGGCACTGAAGGGCGTTGGCAGCCCCATATATGCTGCAAAAAGCGGTGTTGTTTCGCGTATTGGGGTCAGCCCCACTGGCTATGGCAATGTGCTCTACATCACTCACCGAGATGCCGAAACAACCGTGTATGCTCACCTCGACGATTTTGCGCCCGAGATTGCAGAGTGGGTCAAAGCTCAACAATATGCCAAACGCTCGTTCCGAGTGAACCTATACCCTCCACGTGAGATGTTTGTGGTGAAGGCTGGCGACATTGTGGGATATATGGGCAATAGTGGCAGCTCTGGGGGGCCGCACCTCCATTTCGAAATTCGCAATGCTAAGAACCAGCCAGTAAACATCATCAGCGAAAAAATCTATGACGTGCCCGACCACACCGCCCCCGTGCTTTTCAGCGTCACGCTCTATGAGTGCGACACAGTGCAGGGCATTGCGCAGTTCACTGCGACAGACAAGCTGGTGTTCGACCCCAAGAAAACCACCAAAAATCCAACACTAAAGGCATCTCGCCCATTCTACCTGGCATACGAGGTCATCGACTACAAATATGGCGCGACAAACACGATGGGGATTTACGCCCTGACCCAGAGCGTGGATGGGGTGGTGAACTTTGGATTCGAGATACCGTTGCTCGACTTTTCCATCGGAAAATACGTGCAGACTTTCACACAATACGACCTCGATAAAAACTCCAAGTACCACGTGCTTAGAGCCTATAAATCAGCGCATAATGGCTTTATGTTTTACAATAACTTAAACAACCAAGGAGTAATCCCCGCACCGACCGCAGGCAAAGACCTCACCATAGAAACAGCACTGGAGGATGATGCTGGAAACATCGCCGTTTTTGACTTCAAGGTAGAGTACACGCCGCCCAAAAAGACCGCAAAACGGAGCGGAGAAATTGCCAGATGGAAGAGCGGCATGAACTTCAGCGCCGCTAATCTCAGCGTACAAATTCCACCTCTGGCGCTCTATGACGACACCATTATCGAGATTGATTCCACCGAAAACAGCATCATCATTGGCACGTGGAACACTCCGCTCCACAAACCCTTTGCCGTGAGCGTGAGCACCACTGAGCGCGAGGCTGCCAAACACCGCCAAGCCCTCTTCTACAACACTCGCGCTCGAAGTGTGACCAAAGCAAACTACAACAACGGCAAATACGAAGCCGAGCTCTCTGCACTGGGCGAATACACCATAAGGTACGACAACACCGCCCCCAAAGTCAGCGCAAATGCCCCAAAGAATGGCGAACTAACATTCACTCTGAGCGATAATCTCAGCGGCATTAAACACTATGAACTGCGCATAGACGGCCAGTGGGAACTGGGCGAGTGGGACCCAAAGAAAAGGACACTGAGACACCGCTACAAAGCCACCGGCAAGGAGAAAGAAGTAACGCTGTATGTTGAGGATTATTGCGGCAACGGCGCTACCGAAACTCTAACTGTTAAACTCTAAAAACAATAGGAACTGATATGGAAATAAGAATTGAAATATGCGCGAATTCAGCCGAGAGTTGCCTTGAGGCCGCAAAGGGCGGGGCATACAGAGTAGAGCTGTGCGCAGGCATCCCAGAGGGAGGCACTACCCCTTCGCTTGGGGAAGTTAAAGCGGCTATTGAGGTGACAAAGCCATATGGCCTAAAAGTCAACGCAATAATACGCCCTCGCAGTGGCGATTTTCTATACTCCGAGCTGGAGATTCTGGCTATGAAAGAGGACATCATCGCGCTCTGCGCAGTGGGTGTTGATGGGCTGGTGTGGGGAGTACTCACAGCCAACGGAGAGGTAGATATGGAGCGAAATGCCGAGTTGATGGAGTGTGCAAAGCGTGCAAATCCAAACATTTCTACCACCTTTCACCGAGCATTTGACGTGTGTCGTGACCCACGT
>CAYJIF010000071.1:2559-8403 GCA_964370175.1 uncultured Rikenellaceae bacterium | reverse complement strand
CTAATGCGAATTGTCTCTGGAGATTTCCCGCTCTATCCGCCTCGCCGGCGGGGCGGGGTCTTAAATTTACGAAATTCCCTTCGGGTAATTTCGTTTTGAGCGGTTTTTTAGTTTGCACTAGCTCCCCTCGCCGGGGAGGGCGCGCTTACGCCGCGCGGGCGGGGTCAGAGACCCTTTTGATTTATTGTACTAATAGAAAAACAAAAACAAATGCCCTGCGAGGGCACTCGCCGCCGCGCGGGCGGTGCCTGCGGGGGCACCCCGAATTGTTTTGTTGCACCGATAAAAAACATAAAAAAAGCCCCGCAGTGGCACCCACAAAAAAGCGAGAAAACCCCACACTGAGGCTCCCTCGCTTTCCTATAATCGTAAATTCAATATCTGAGGCGAATAACTACTCAACCTTGTGTGCACCATCAGAGATGACAACAGGATAAACCTTACACTCAATACCGAATTTTTCTTTGTACTTTTGGCTGACAGTAGCAATAAAATTGTCATACCTCTCTGCCTTCACCACGTTGATGCAGCAACCGCCAAAGCCGCCACCCATCACGCGCGAACCGCTCACACCACACTCTCTTGCCACCTCGTTAATGAAGTCAAGCTCTGGGCACGATACCTCGTAGAGAACGCTCATGCCGATGTGAGTGCCGTACATTTTGCGACCAGCAGTCTCGTAATCGCCCTTTTCCATAGCCGCGCAAGCATCCACAAGACGATCAACCTCCTCGCGTGCATATAGCGCGCGGATGTAATCCTCCTGAGTGATTTCGCCAATAACCTCCTCTAACCACGCAATTTCTGCATCACGCATAAACTCCACCTCTGGGTGGCGCTTTTGGATTGCTGCAACAGCACGTTCGCAGCTCTCACGGCGGCGGTTGTAGGGAGAGCCCACAAGCTCGTGCTTCACGCAAGAATCCACAAGGCATACTTTATAGCCGTGACTCTCTGGATCGAACGATACGTACTCGAATTCACCGCTTTTGCAGTCCAGCTTCATAAGGTGGCCAGCTTTGCCGTGAATCGATGCGAATTGGTCCATAATCCCGCACTTAACACCCACATAATTGTGCTCGGTTGATTGCCCCACGCGTGCGAGCTCCATCTTTTCGAAACCGAGTTTTAGTTCTTCGTTAAGAGCGTATGCGTAGGTAGATTCGAGTGCTGCCGAAGAACTCATGCCAGCTCCAAGTGGCACATCGCCCGCAAATACGGTGTCGAAGCCCTCGGGGATAACCGCCCCACGTTTGGTCAGCTCGCGCACAACGCCGAAGATGTATTTTGCCCAGTGTTCTGCTGGTGCATCTGCGTCCGAGGCGAAGCCAAATTCCGAGCTCTCGCCCAAGTCGAGCGCATAGGCTCTGATTTTCTGCGTGCCGTTGAACTTCAACTCAGCTGTCATGCCTTTGTCCACAGCTCCTGGAAGCACAAAGCCACCGTTATAGTCCGTATGCTCGCCAATAATGTTGATGCGCCCAGGCGAGGTGTAAACCACCCCGCTTGCGCCATATAGTTCTGAGAATTTATCTCTAATGGATTGAGTGTTCATGTCGATAGTGATTATTAGTTGTCAGTTTTCTTAGCACGTGAACCCACAAGTGCATAGTAGAGTAGGTAGATTTCACCAACAAGAACGATAGTCCAAGTCATGTCCCAGCTGCCAATAGCATCAGCCGTGATACCCTGTACGAATGGAAGTACTGCACCACCCACAACACCAAGCATCAGTGCACCTGAGCCTTTTGCAGTGTAGCGACCAAGGCCTTTCATTGCAAGAGCGAAGATAGCTGGCCACATAATAGAGTGGAATAGACCCATAGCTACCAATAGCCAAGGGTTAGCCATTACCATAGAAACAGTTACGAGCACCGCTGCCATCACCGAGGTGAAGACGAGCTGAGTACGTGCAGGGATTGTGCTCACGAACGAACCGCAAAGACGGCCGATTAGCATACCTCCCCAATATAGTGCTGCCATGAGTGCAGCATTTTCTGCGAATGTGCCACCCAAGTCCTTAGCAAATAGGTTGATGTTCGCACCCACGCAAACCTCTACACCCACATACATAAAAATAGCAATCACACCAAGCGCCAAGTGCGAGAAGCTCCACACCGAGCCAGGAAGTTTTTCTCCTTTGTTGGTAGTAGTACCTTGGATGTCTGGAAGGTTGATTTTAGTAAGCGCAAGCGCCAGGATTGCAACAACTGCCATAAGGATGCCAAAAGGAACCATCACCGAACCAATCTCGATTGAGCCCATATCCGCACCACCAAAGATTACGTACGCCACGAAGAATGGAGCGATAGTGGTCATAGTTGAGTTTGCAGCACCTGCGATACTTTGACGTTGAACGTCTGAGGTGCCTTTCACATTACAAGCCACAAGGTATGGGTTTACCACCACCTGAAGGAATGTCATTGCAGTACCCACCACGAATGAGCCAAGAAGGAAGATGAAATATGCCAAAGGAATTGTAGCTCCGCCAAGCGCAACGGTGTTGCCCATTGATTGGAACTCCCACGCCGAGAGCTCGAACAAACCAAGACCACCCACTAATATAAGTAGTGCGATGACCAGAGTTGAGCGATAGCCCTTCTTCTCCACCATCTTAGCCGAGGGGATACCCATCACCAAGTATGCGAGGAAGAATGTGAATGTTAGAAGTGTTGTGAGGGTGTTTTTCATGTCGCCTGCCTCCGAGAGGAAAGCTGCTTGAAGAGGCACCTGAAACTGTTGGTTGAGTACTGTGAGGAATCCAATAAGACCCATAAGTACTACCATTGTGATAAATGGTCCTGTGTAGGAAATTTGTTTTTGTTGATTCATAGTTTTTTGATTTTATTATTGTGTTATTTAGTTGAAAACGAATAGATTATAGCTTCTTCGTAGATTTTTCCTGCCTCCAATCTCACGCTCGGAAACTGAGGTTTGTTGGGGCTGTCGGGGAATGCCTGGCACTCCAGAGCCACGCCATCACGGTTGGCATATTCCGAGCCGCTCTTGCTCTTTGGGCAGCCCTCGAGCCAGTTGCCTGTGTAGACCTGTATGCCGACTTGGCTGGTGCTGATTTTCATTCGGCGGCCGCTTTTTGCTGCGCACAATTCGCCTGCTACGCGTATTTTTTTACCCTCTCTGAAGCCGTCGATAGCCCAGCAGTGGTCATAGCCGTGCCCGATTTTGAGCGCCTCGAAATCGTTCTCAATTCTGCTGCCGATAGTGTGAGGCTCACAGAAATCCATAGGAGTGCCCATCACCGGAGCAAATTCTCCCGTAGGGATTTGGGTCTCATCGGTTGGTAGCCACTCAGCCGCATTGAGCTGTAGGGTGTGCTCCAATACCGAACCTGAGGCCTCGCCGTCGAGGTTGAAATATGCGTGGTTGGTGAGGTTTATGATAGTATCCTCGTCGCTGCGGCCAAAGTAGGTGATTGCAAGGTTTGCATCGTCGTCCCAGTCATAGCACACCTCCACGTCAACTCCCCCGGGGTAGCCCTCTTCGCCAGCGGCGCTGTGGTAGCTGAATACCACTCGGTCTGTTTCCACTCGTGCTCCCCACACTCTGTTCTGGAAGCCAGTAGGGCCGCCATGTAGGGCGTTAGGGCCGTTGTTAATGGCGAGGCGGTATTCTTTGCCATCGAGCTCAAAGCGCCCTTTGGCAATGCGATTGGCAAACCTCCCCACGCTCTTGCCCATTGCTGGGCCGTCGCTAATGTAGTCTTGCCACTGTGAGTAGCCCAGAGCAACGTCCTCGATTTTGCCATCTTTGTCTCTGACGCTGATGCTGAGCAGTGTGCCACCGTAATTTGTCAACCCCACGCTCTCGCCGTGGGTGTTGGTCATTGTGTATTTGATAATGGGTTCGCCCTCGGTGGAGGCTCCCCAAACTTCTTGGCTTATTTTCATGGTTGTTGTGGTTTTTTTAGGTTTCTTTCGAAGAGGCTATTGCCGACTATTGCCATAAGGCTTTTGGATAAACACCAGCCTCCACCAGCTCAGCAATGCGCTCCACCGTAGCGGCTCTGTCCTCAATATAGGTTACTCCAAACCAGTTTGAAGTGGTGCTCAGCACGTTCATCGTTGCCTGGCCATTTTGCAGCAGCTCGTTGACCACAAGCGGGATGAAGAACTCTGCTTTGAGGTTTGTCGTAGCCGAGGTGTCCAGGAAGTTTTTGAAGAGGCCTTCGGCGTGGGTGAAGAAGTCGGGCGTAAAGCCAAAGAGGTTCATCGACACGGGAGCGTTTTCGTCCAGCGGGAAAGTGCCCTCATCCTCGATAAAGACGATTTGTCCCTCTTGGCGTTCGATTTTGGTGCGCTCGACCATGCCAGTGAGTAGCCCCTCTTCGCTCACCTCGCAGACACCACGACTCACCGTGCCATTCTCCGAGAGAGTTTTGCTGACCTCGTAGCCAACCATAGCGTATTTGCCGCTCTGTCCAATAGCGGCGCTTAGGAACTCGCCCATGTTTTTGATAGCGTCTTGGCCGTAGAAGTCATCGGCATTAACCACCGCAAAGGGTTCTTTGATGGTTTCTGAGGCCATCATCACGGCGTGAGCTGTTCCCCATGGTTTTTCTCTGCCCTCGGTCACAGTGTAGCCCTCGGGGAGCTTGTCGAGCTCTTGGAATACGTATTCTACCTCGATTTTGCCAGCAAAGCGCTCGGCGTTGAACATTGCTTTGAACTCGGTCTCAAAAGAACTGCGAATCACAAAGACAACTTTGCCAAAACCTGCGCGAATTGCATCGTAGATGGTGTAGTCGATAATTGTCTCTTTGTTTGGTCCCAGACCGTCCATTTGTTTGAGTGAGCCGTAGCGTGAACCCATGCCTGCGGCAAGTATAAGTAAGGTAGGTGTTGTCATATTTTTTGGTTACTAAAAATTAAGAATTCATACACAAATATAAAAAAAATAATTTAACTTTGTGGTAATGAAAGAGAAAAAAAAGAAAAAATATTTCACCTCGAAGTATAAGCTATCGATGCGAGAACTTAGCTCCTCGCGCGAGGTGTGGCACATATTCACGACCCGTCTGAGGCTCATACTGTTCTGCGTATTTGCGTTTTTTGTGGTGCTTGCGGGAGTCTTTGTTTTGGTGATGTATTCGCCAATCAGCGACTTTCTGCCAGGATATCCTGGCAGCGCAGCCAGAGAAAAACTGCAACACAACATCGTTAAACTCGACTCGTTGAACCGTGAAGTGGCTCTGTTCGAGGGCTACATAGCTCAGGTGCAGCTGATGCTCGATGGCAAGGTTATCGAAAATACGCTGCCCAGCTACGATTCGCTGCAAGGTACTCTGGATAGAACCATCACTAAGCGCTCCATAGAGGATTCGCTCTTCCGCCTTGCGGTGCAAAATGCCCGTGAACGAGAGAGTGAAAGAATGTTGAAAGAAGATTTTACACTCTCCTTCGAGATGATTAGCCCCGTGGATGGGAGCATTGTGGAGGGTTTTGCGCCCGAGGATGGAAACTTTGGAGTGCTACTCTCACCCAAACCAAACTCAGTGGTGCTGAGCGTTATGGATGGCACCGTGCTGCACAGCAACTGGACTGCGCAGGATGGCTATGTGATGACTATTCAGCACGGAGCCTCGATGGTGACAATATACAAAGGACTGCAAAGTGTGCTGAAAACCAAAGGTGATAGAGTTCGTGCAGGCGAGGGTATTGGTATTTCTGAGGCGCTCACACAAGAGAACCAAACGCCGACAATAGGCTTCGAACTGTGGAGTGCGGCTAATCCCGTTGACCCGCAGAGCTATATCGCTTTCTAAGATAGAGAATTTTGGGGCGGCGCCGGCCGGCCGCCAGCGGCGGGCGCCCGAGGAGGGAGGGG
>CAYJIF010000071.1:0-2549 GCA_964370175.1 uncultured Rikenellaceae bacterium | reverse complement strand
GCTAGCAACGGGGGGTGGGGCGAATACCCGTTCCCCCCCCAGCTATAATTTTTTTTTTTTTTTTAAATTCCCCCCCCCCCCCCCCCCCCCTGCATGCAGACACACGCAGAGAAACCTTACGCCGTATAGCTTGTTTTTTTTAGAGTGCAATATTGTTAGCATGCTCACTCACTCATTCACTTGCAAATAAAAACTATAGAGACATGAAGAAAATTACTCTGCTATTTGGCATTTCGCTCCTGCTCGCGAGCTCTTGTGCCACCACTCCCACTACCCCCGCCACCAAGGACGGGCACTTGGAGCGTATTCAATCCTTCTGCATCGACTTCAACTGGAGTGGAAAGGGTTGGGGCGGTTTTTCAATGCCTTCGGACTTTTCGAGTGCCGACCCAAAGGTTCATTACGATTGGTATGTAGCCAATGGAGTGAATGCTATTCAATCTTTTTGTGTTAGCCACAATGGCTATGCTTGGTACGACAGCAAAGTGGCTCCAAAGGTTCCGGGATTGAAGTCGAATTTTCTGAAAGAGCTTGTGGAGTTGGGGCATAAGGACGGACGGTTGGTGATGGGTTATTTTTCCCCTGCGGCAAATAACTACTGGCGTGAACAAAACCCCGAGGAGTGCTACCACGACAACACAATGTTCCACGTTGTCTACACCAAGAAGTATCTTGACTATCTGGGAGCGAGTATCAGGGATGCCGTGCAGAGCACAGGTATAGATGGATTTATGCTCGATGCAATCTTTGCTGCGCCAGGCTATGCGGATAGGCGAGTGAAGTGGCTGGAGTGCGAGAAGGAGATGTACGTGGAGCTCATAGGCGAGGAGTTTCCTGGCGTGGAGGCTATTACCCCCGAGATGGAGGAAGAGTTCTTGCGCCGTTCGCTGACTCGCTGCTGGGATACGATATACAACGCCGCCAAGGGAGTAGACCCCAATATTATTATATGGGTGACGGCTCACGATATTCTCACCCCGCAGATGCAGGGAACAACTCTATTAAAGGAGGTGGATTGGTTGATGAACGAGAGCGCTGACCCCGAGAAAATTCGTGCCATAAGAGCGGCAGTGGGCTCGCAGACTCGCCTCATACAGTGCGTTGTTGGGTGGGGCGAGGAGCATAATGCTTCGAGTTTGTTTGAGCAGGAGGGTTTCGAGGATATGGGTTTCTATGGCTTTGCGTGGCCCGATTCGCTAACCACGCTACCCTATACGCTGGAATCGGCAGGCGATAATAGCCGCTATGTTGGCAATGCGAAAAATATTGAGGCCATGCGACAGTTCTATCATACTGCTGTGGGCGTTCAGAACGGTGAAGAATAGATAGTCCTGCTGGTGGCTCATGCACACCGCGGACTTATGCACACCCACTGAGGGTTTGTTGAAATAACAGCAGGGTGTTCCATCTCTATTGTAGTGGAACACCCTGCTGTGTTTATTTTCCCCTCCCCCTCTGCTCGTGATTGTATGGTCAGAGAGAGAGAGGGGGAGGAGTTATGTTTTGGTGAAGTGGAACTCTACATTCCGCCACCGCCGCCGCCAGCTCCTGATGGGGCGCCGCCACCGCTACCGCTTGAGTCGTCATTGCTAATCGAACGCCTTGTGCGCTTAACCTCTGCCGAGGTCTTACCAAATCGCCAGCTAAGTGATAGTCTAAAGTTACGTGACTCTCTTGTGTTGTTATATGTGGTTTGGAAGTTGGGGTCAATCATTGTCATACTATATTTCTGATACTGGTTGAATGGGTCGCTCGCACTTAGGGTTACTCCAAGTGATTTTTCGAAGAATCTTTGTGTGAGGCTTAGCCCTGTGTAGTAGTACGTTCCCCCTGAACTCTGCAGCGAGACGCCATTGCTGCCAAATCCGCCATAGCCAGAGAAGCTCGCGTCTTTCCACAACTGCACGTTGAAGTAACCATTACCATTGAATGTCCAGCCGTGATTTTCGCGTCCCGAGCCGTCATTTGTATTGATGTGCATGTAGCTAACGTTCCCGCCAAGACTCAACGACACCACGCCATTCCACAGCCTTACTCCTGCATAGGTCGAGAAGGTGTAGTTGTGGCTCTGTCCGATGTTCTCTGGACGGGTCATGATACCTAATCCATAGGGTGTAGAGATGTACTCAATAGAGTTGTTTACAAGTCGCGCCGAGAGCGATGCGTTGATGTTGAATAGTGGTTTGTACATGCCATAACCGAGGTTGAAGGAGTGAGCAATCTCTGCCTCCAAGTCAGGGTTACCCGTCTGTACCATTGCAGGCTCGCTGTCATCGATGTATGGGTTAAGTTGGTAGATGCCAGGGCGAGAGATACGCTGAGTGTAGCCAAGTCTAAGGTTCTGGGTATCATCAAGCTTGTAGCCAAAGGTGAGGTATGGAATCACATTGAAGTAATCCGCCTCAACGGGACTGTCCCCCGCGGCATTTTTAAAGGTTCCGTTATTGTAGGTGTATTCGGCACGAGCACCGCCTTTGACTGAAAAATCCTTCAGTTTGAATTGGTATGCGCCATAGAGCGAACCGATGTGCTGGAAGTAGTCCAGGTCG
>CAYJIF010000070.1:5083-8652 GCA_964370175.1 uncultured Rikenellaceae bacterium | reverse complement strand
TTTATCAGTTTGTTTTATTGCAACCTGAGCCGTGGTTTGGTCAGCGTACTGCAGAGTCATCAGGCCTGTTTGCTCGTCCCACTGAGCCGCAGTGGGGTAGAACATCACCGTATCAATTCTCAGCGCCAGCAGTGGCGAACTCTCTTGAGAATACAGATATTCCGCCCCGCTTGCTCTATCACTAATCGAGGCGATATTGCCCTTGTCATCGATTTCCATCACAAGTGCATCGGTCGATATTGTAAGCTCACCCGAGTTGCACGAACTTAAAATAAAGGCGCAAATTAGTATATATAGTATTCTTCTCATTTCTATTTATCGGCAATTATTTCTTCGATTTTCCGAAAGGTTTAGGTTTGAGGTACATGTTGAGTAGTGGAACAGTGGCGTTCATGATGAGTATGGCGAATGACATCCCCTCGGGGTATGCTCCCCACACCCTAATCAACATTGTGATTACACCAATCCCCACTGCATATACGACCTGTGCGCGCTTGCTCATAGGCGAGCTGGAGTAGTCCGTAGCCATATAGAATGCACCAAGCATCGCCCCACCAGCAAAGAGGTGGAAGGTTACATTCGCTGCAGTCTCAGGGGTTGTGAGCCATAGAATTTCGGCAAATAGCGCCATAGAACCAAGCACAAAGACGGGGATGTGCCAAGTGATAACTTTTCTAATGAGTAGGTAAACCCCACCAATTATTAGTAACAGAGCACTCATCTCGCCCAGCGAGCCACCGTGTACGCCCAGCAACATATCCATTACATCGGGAAGAGCCGCCGCACCTTGCTCCTTAAACATAGTTAGGGGAGTCGCCCCTGTCACCCCATCAAAGGTGTAGGTGGTGAGTTGTACGGGGAATGAGAGTAGTAGGAATACGCGTCCCACAAGTGCTGGATTGAAGGGGTTGCGACCAAGTCCCCCGAAACTCATCTTGCCCACGCCCACTGCCACCAACGAACCCAGGACAACGAGCCAAGGAGATACCTCCGCAGGTAGGTTAAATGCAAGCAAGATACCAGTGACAACTGCCGAAAGGTCGGTGACTGTATTTGCTTTGCGCAACAGAAAGCGTGTGATAAACCACTCAAATGCCACGCACGATGCTACAGCCGTGAGAGTAACCACCACTGCAGGTAGTCCATACGCCCAAAAGGAAAAACCCAGGGCGGGGAGCATAGCAATGATGACATCGAGCATAATGCGCTGAGTCGACGAGCCGCTGTGGAGGTGTGGTGATGCTGATACTATTTTCATTTCGTTGTTCTTTTCTATTTTGCAGAATTTCTAATATGTTGCAATGCAGCGCCTTTGGCGAGTCGCACGTAATCCAAGATGGGTACTCCTGCAGGGCAGGTGTACGAGCAGCAACCACATTCGATGCAGTCTTGCGCCCTTTCTTTGGCCGAGCGTTCACCACCGAGCCCGAGTTGTCCTACTTTGGTGAGCAGGTATGGTTCCAGCGCCATTGGGCACACGCTCACGCATTTTGCGCAAGCGATGCAGGCGCTTTGTTGTGGTCTTTTAGCTTTTTTTGCGGGCATAACCAGCAGTCCCGAAGCTCCTTTTGTGGTTGGCGAGGCTATATTGCTCATTGCCTTACCCATCATCGGCCCTCCGTTTATCACCTTCACTGCATCATCACCCACGCCACAGTATGCCAGCAACCCATCTATGGGAGCACCTACACGAACTTTGAGGTTTTTGGGCTCTGGCACCTCATCTCCAGTAACAGTTGTAATGCGCTCAAACAAAGGTTTGTTCTTCTGCACCGCTTCGTAGATGGCAACGATAGTCCCCACGTTTTGTACCACCGCTCCCACATCAATGGGGAGAGCTCCGCTTGGCACTTGTCTGCCACACACGGCTGCTATGAGTTGCTTTTCGCCTCCTTGTGGGTATTGCACTTTCAGAGGCACAATCTCGATTCCATTTGTTGCTTTAGTCTTGAGTAGTGCTATTGCATCTGGTTTGTTGTTCTCTATGCCTACGTAGCATTTTTCGACTCCCAGGGCACGCATCACAATGCGACAACCCACCATAAATTCGTCCGCTCTTTCAAGCATGAGTCTGTGGTCGGCAGTGAGATATGGTTCACATTCCACGCCATTAACCACCAACATTTCGGCAGTTTTGCCCGGGGGTGGGCTGAGTTTTACGTTGGTGGGGAATGTTGCTCCTCCGAGCCCAACGATTCCAGCGGCCGCTACTTTTTCTATGATTTCTTTGGGGCTGAGCTCGCACTTTTCAACAAGTTCGGTGCTTTGGTCAATGGTTTCGTCCCATTCGTCCCCTTCTACATTGATTACCACTGCCATTTTGCGAACCCCACCGCCATCGGCAACGAGTTCCACTGCTTTGACAGTGCCGCTCACCGAGCTATGCACGGGCGCGCTGATAAACCCAGTGGGTTTGCCAATGAGTTGTCCGACTTTCACTTTTTCGCCTTTTGCCACCACGGCTTCGGCAGGTGCGCCGATGTGCTGAGACAGAAATATCGCCACTTGGCTTGGCATTGGTGCTGGCTCAATAGTCTTTGATGCGCTAATCTTATGGTCGTGTGGGTGAACCCCACCTATTGGAAATGTTTTCATCGTTTTCTTGCTTAAGAGTGCTTAGTTAGCCGCTTTTTCTTGTCCTTCTATATTTTCCGCCACGGGTTTTTCAGCAGTTTTTTCCGCAACCACCTTTTCCGCAGTAGCCGCCACAGGTTTCTCTACCTTGGGAGCCGCTGGCTTTTTGGGCGGGAAATTCAACTCCACGATTGCACCCGTAGGACACTCGCTCACACATTTGCGACACAACTTACACTTGGCTGCATCAATGTACGCCAAGTTATTGCCAAGGGTGATTGCCTCGAAGCCACAAGTCTTCACGCACTTTCCGCATCCAATGCACGCCACCGAGCAAGCCTTGCGCGAGACGGCACCCTTATCCTTGTTCGAGCAACCAACATAAATTCTACGACCCTTCACCCCTTTCTTTCTGAGTTCCAACACGCTCTTAGGGCACTTGCTCACACAAGCTCCACACGCCGTACACTTTTCTTCATCCACACTGACAATGCCATCCACAATCTCCATAGCTCCAAAGTTACACACCGCCACACAATCACCCAGCCCCAAGCACCCCCACGTACAGTCTGTGCTGCCGCCATAGAGCGATGCCACAACAGCACATGACGTTGCTCCGTCATAGCTTGACGTGGTTTTGCGTTTCGAGCAGCTCCCTGCGCACTTCAGCACCGCCACTTGGGGATCGACCTTTGCGGCCGCTTTGCCCAAATGCTCGGCAATAGCACCCATCACATCGCCTCCGCCCACTGGGCAAAATAGTGAGGAGATGTCCTCATTCTCGACCAATGCCACAGCAAAACCCCTACAACCAGGGAAACCACACCCCCCGCAATTAGCCCCAGGGAGCATAGCCTCGGTAGTGTCAATTCGTGGGTCCTCGTAGACTTTGAAACGTTGCGACACTACATATAGTATCACCGCCGCCAAGCCACCAAGGGCAATTAGCACCAAAATGGTGTAGATAAATACTTCGTTCATACCTTAATTATTAC
>CAYJIF010000070.1:0-4983 GCA_964370175.1 uncultured Rikenellaceae bacterium | reverse complement strand
GCAATTAGCACCAAAATGGTGTAGATAAATACTTCGTTCATACCTTAATTATTACTTATTCTCTCTATAATTTCAATGCTCACACTCTTACCAATGTTGAAAGCCTTTATTGTTATGAAGTATAGCGCCATAGCCCCAATACCACTAAGCCCACAGGTGAGTTGTTCGAATTCCAATTGTCGCAGGGTTATCATCACCGTAAGCAGCACCACTATGGGCATAATATAGGCAATGAAGACAGCCTTGAGTCCCACTTGACTGCTAACCTCCACAACGAGCCTGTCACCAGCCTCGCAATCGCCAATGGAGTCGTACAGGTCGATAGTCTTTTTTGAGCTTGCCACGCCGCACACCTCCTTAGCTCGGCAACTGCCGCAAGCCTCGGCACATAGCACCTCGCACTTCAGCACTCCGCTCTTAGACTTTTCGATGACTGTTACTTCTTGGCGCATTTCTCTTCAAATTTGTGTATTAAAGACAAAGATATAAAATTTTTGCAATACCACAAAAAAGGGATGCCAAAAAATTTGACATCCCTAAAATAAGGTAGAGAGTGACTGTGAATAATAGCGATATTCACATACTTGTCGCTGCTCAGTGTGACGTTGACTATTCTAATTATAGAAGTGCGTTAGTTGCACGTACTGCATCAGCACTTTTAGCGAATAGTTCTTTTTCTTCTGCAGTAAGGTCAAGTTCGATGATTTTTTCAACACCATTCTTGCCAATAACCACAGGAACTCCGATGCAGATATCGCTCTGGCCATATTCGCCATCAAGGTACACGCACGAAGGAACAACTTTCTTTTGGTCGTAGAGGATGCTCTCCACGATGCGAGCAGCAGCTGCACCTGGAGCATACCAAGCAGATGTGCCAAGAAGTTTAGTAAGTGTAGCACCACCCACCATAGTGTCAGCAACTACTTTGTCAAGAGTCTCTTGGCTTGCCATAGAGCTCACTGGGATACCTTTGTAAGCAGCTTTGCCGATAAGTGGAATCATAGTAGTGTCGCCGTGACCACCAATTACCATACCTTCCAATTCGTTAGAGTTTACCTCCAATGCTTTGCTTAGGTAGCACATAAAGCGTGCAGTGTCAAGAGCACCACCCATACCAAATACTTGGTTCTTAGGTAGGCCAGACTTTTTAAGCGCAAGGTAAGTCATAGTGTCCATTGGGTTAGACACGATAAGGAAGATAGCGTTTGGAGAGTATTTAAGACACTCGCCCATTACCGACTCAACGATGTTTGCGTTAGTGCCGATAAGCTCTTCACGAGTCATACCTGGTTTGCGAGGAATACCAGAGGTGATAACCACTACGTCCGAGCCAGCAGTTGCTGTATAGTCGCCAGTCACGCCAGTGATTTTAGTATCGAAGTCCATAAGTGTTGCGCACTGGAAGATGTCAAGGATTTTGCCTTCTGCGAAGCCTTCTTTGATGTCTACGAGTACGAGTTCGCTGCACACTTCGCGAGTGGCAAGCACATTAGCACATGTTGCGCCTACGTTACCGGCGCCTACAACTGTTACTTTCATTTGTTTTTGAATTTATTGTTTTTTGTTTGTGTTTATTGAATTGCAGCATTGTATGCTTGGGCATCCATCAGCCCCTCAACTTCCGCTGGGTTGCTCATTTTTACCTTCACCATCCAGCCTTCGCCATAAGGATCTTCGTTAACGCGCTGGGGTTCGTTTTCGAGTTCGTCGTTAAATTCTACGACTTCACCGCTCACGGGCATAAATGCGTCAGACACAGCTTTCACTGCCTCGATAGAGCCAAAGATTTCGTCTTGGTCGAGTGTTTCGCCAACAGTAGGTACGTCCACAAATGCAATGTCGCCGAGTTGGCCTTGTGCAAAGTCAGTGATGCCGATTACAGCGATGTCGCCTTCAACTCTTACCCATTCGTGGTCCTTGGAGTAGCGCAAATTTTCTGGTGTATTCATCTTTTTTTAGTTTTATTGTGTTTGTTACTATAGTCGCATAATTCGAGCACCAAAGGTAAAAGTTTTCTTTGGAATTTTCAAATAGTTGAATCTCTTTTTTTATCGAAAAAAAGTATTACCTTTGCCACTTTGGTCTACGTGTGTAGATGAATGACAATTCAATAGTATATTAAAACGTAAAATTAAAGAAATGCTTGATGTAATTTTGGGTCTTCAGTGGGGCGATGAAGGCAAAGGAAAGGTTGTGGATGTGCTCACACCACGCTACGATGTTATTGCACGTTTTCAGGGCGGGCCGAACGCTGGCCACTCACTTCATTTCGAGGGTAAGAGCTATGTTTTGCACACCATTCCCAGTGGAATCTTTCGCCAGGAGGCTATGAATCTTATTGGCGGTGGAGTGGTGATCGATCCTGTTATCTTCCTCAAAGAGGTTGCGGGGCTTGAGGCTTCGGGAGAAATTGTGAAACCTAAACTAAAAATTGCGAAAAAAGCACACCTTATTTTGCCGACTCACCGCGCGCTCGATGCGCAAAGCGAAGCGGCTAAGGGTAAAGATAAAATCGGCTCTACGCTAAAAGGCATTGGCCCAACTTACATGGATAAGACAGGGCGTAATGGACTCCGTGTGGGCGATATTTTGGCTCCTGACTTTGCTCAGAGGTACGAGAAGTTGAAAAACAAGCACATGGGAATACTGGGTGACTTTGAGTATGACTTCTCAGAGTACGAACAAGAGTGGTTGGCGGCTATCGAGGAGTTGCGTAGCTATGACATAGTGGAGTGTGAGTATGTGGTCAATGACTACCTCTCTCGTGGCAAAAAAGTAATTGCCGAGGGTGCTCAAGGAACGCTTTTGGATGTAGATTTTGGTAGCTATCCTTTTGTCACTTCTTCTTCGACCGTGTGCGCGGGAGCTTGCACTGGGCTTGGCGTGTCGCCACGTGCCATTGGCAATGTGTATGGTATTTTCAAGGCATACTGCACTCGTGTTGGCTCAGGCCCATTCCCCACAGAACTGTTCTGTGAGGTGGGCGACAAACTCTGTACCATTGGGCGCGAATTTGGCTCTACCACAGGTCGCAAACGCAGATGCGGGTGGTTGGATATGGTGGCTCTAAAATACGCAGTGATGGTTAACGGCGTGAGCGAGCTCTTTATGATGAAGGCGGATGTGCTCAACGACTTTGAGGAAATCAAAATATGTACGGCTTATGAGATTGATGGTGAGATTTGCCATGAATTTCCTTTCGAAAACGGCGCGAATATTGTACCTCAATACACAACCCTCAAGGGCTGGAATTGCGATATCAACAGCGTGCGTAACTATGACGATTTCCCTGCCGAACTGAAGACCTATGTTGAGTTCATCGAAGAGCACACGGGTGTGAAAATTGGCATTGTGAGTGTCGGCCCAGACAGGGAGCAAACAATTTTAAGATAAATCAAAGCGCACGGTAAATGAGCTACAATCTGACACACTTAAAGGAATTAGAGGCGGAATCTATATATGTGCTACGTGAAGTGGCGGCTCAGTTTGAGCGCCCAATGCTACTCTTCTCTGGCGGCAAAGATTCTATAGTGATGTTGCATTTGGCATACAAGGCGTTTTACCCCGCACGAATCCCATTCCCGCTACTGCACATTGACACGGGCCATAATTTTGTGGAGACAATTGAATATAGAGATCAAATAGTCAAAAATCTTGGTGCAGAACTAATCGTTGGATCGGTGCAAGAGAGTATTGATGCGGGTAGAGTTGTGGAAGAAAAGGGCTATAATGCCTCTCGCAATAAGCTCCAAACCACTACGCTGCTCGACACGCTCGAAAAATACAGAGTGGATTGCGCTATGGGTGGTGCAAGACGTGACGAGGAGAAGGCTCGTGCAAAGGAGCGTTTCTTTTCGCACCGTGACGAGTTCGGACAATGGGACCCAAAGAATCAACGCCCAGAGTTGTGGAATATCTTTAACGGTCGCAAAAACCCAGGGGAACACTTCAGGGTTTTCCCAATATCTAACTGGACGGAGATGGATGTGTGGCAATACATTCTGCTCGAAAACATAGAGATGCCATCTATTTATTTTACCCACGAGCGTGATGTTTTCATGCGTGAGGGGCAGTGGTTGGCAGCCGAGGAGTGCATGACGCTGCGTGATAGCGAAGTGGTGGAACGCAAGAAAGTGCGTTGCCGTACCATTGGAGATATATCATGCACGGGACTCACCCTCAGCGAGGCCAATAGCTTGGAGGATATCATAGATGAAATTGCGGCATCGAGAGTGACCGAAAGGGGGAGCCGTGCTGATGATAAGCGTTCAGAGGCAGCTATGGAAGACCGCAAAAAAGAAGGCTACTTTTAGATTACAAAAGTAGTGTAGAATAATTTTTCTTGAACATGAAAAGTATAAAATTTGGGCTCATCGGCTACGGCAAAATGGGCAAGGAAATTCATAAAATAATCGAAAGCCGAGGTGGCGAAGTTTTAATGATTATAGACAGAGACAACGCTCAGGAGTTGACTCTCGAAAATCTGCAAAAATGTGATGTGGTCATTGAATTTTCTACACCCGCTACGGCGTACGACAATATCAAAAAATGCTTGGACGCAGGCGTGGCCGTGGTGTGTGGCACGACGGGATGGGGTGAGGTAGAGCAGATGCAGGAGTTGTGTGTGGCACAGAGTGGAAAGTTTCTGTGGGCATCTAACTTCTCGATAGGGGTGAATCTCTTTTTCGAAGTGAACGAGCGTTTGGCAGTGCTGATGAATCGTTTCGAGCAGTACGATGTTACACTCGAGGAGGTGCACCATACCCAGAAGTTAGACGCTCCAAGCGGTACGGCTCTGACCCTCGCACAAGGAGTGTTGGATAATGTCCAGAGAAAAGAAAAATGGGTGCTGGGTAGCACCTGCAATGCCGAAGAGTTGGGCGTGGCAGCGTTACGCCGCTCGGTGGTGCCGGGCACTCACACAGTGGTGTGGGAGAGCGAAGTGGACACCATCGAAATTCAACATACTGCCAAGAGTCGTGC
>CAYJIF010000069.1:0-8718 GCA_964370175.1 uncultured Rikenellaceae bacterium | reverse complement strand
CCCGCCGCCGCGCGGGCGGGGTCAGAGACCCTTTTGATTTGTTGCACCGATAGAATAACAAAGACAAATGCCCTGCGGGGGCACTCGCCACCCGCCGCCACGCCACCATTTTCCGCATGACAGCTTGCAAGCAGGGTTAATTTTTACTATATTTGCATTTACTATGTTCGGTGAGTGCAAATCACAGCGATTTACACAAAATTTAGCGTACACTAACTGTAAAACCCCTCACAACGCCTATACAACCTAAACACTATTTTATTTTGAGACTGCTCGCACAACTCTTCTCCGCACGTCGCTATCCAATGTTTTGGGTTGCGCTATTCATTATTGCGGGGATTGTGCTTTGCGAGCACGGCGATGCCAGCTCCGACTCCCCCTACTACGTGCTCAGCATTTTGCTTGTGGTAGGATTGCTTTCGGACTTGATTTTCAGGCGTAGCGTGCTTTTCGTCTACTCGTTGTTTATGATAGGCGGTTATGCTCTGGCATACTTTTCACACACTCCTCTTTCGGAGGTTGAATATGATCATCGCGGTTTTTTTGTGGGTGTGGTTCAGGAGGATTTTTCGCCTCGCGGCAAGTGGCACAGAACGGAATTAGATGTGATTGCCACCGAGGATAGCTCGGGAGTGTGGAGTGCTGGCGGATATAGCCTGTTTTGTAATTTGGATAGCACGAGCTACTCCTCCATTTCTGCGGGAGTAGGCACTGGCGATACTATCATAATCAAGGGTCGTTTGCGAGATATAGAGGGTGGTTATGGTCGTTACGTGGGTAGGCGTGGAATCGTAGGGCAGGTCTATAGCTATGAGGTTGCACTCTTTGGTGTCAGTTCGCATAGCGTGCAAAGATGGGTTTCGGAGCTGCGAGCCAGCGCTACCCAAAAGATAATGGAGCTTGATACTTCGCAGAGTGCGGCCTCTGGCGTGGTGAGCGCTATGGTTGTGGGTGATCGTGCTGTTTTGCACCAAGAGCAGGTGGATGAGTATCGCCAAGCGGGAGTAGCACACCTGCTTGCCATATCGGGGTTGCACATAGGTATTGTGGTGGTGCTGTTGAATGTGTTGTTGGGTTCACTCAAGCTTTTGGGTCGAAGAGGCCGAGTGCTTTTCTGCGTTGTGATTATCTTGGCGTTATGGTTCTATGCTGTTTTTAGTGGCATGGCGGTATCTGTTCAGCGAGCGGCGATAATGTTCACGCTCTACCAAGTTGCAGTAATCATGCATCGTAGTGGCACGTCGCTCAACGTGTTGAGCACAGCTGCCGCCATCACCCTGATTCTCGAGCCCTTTAGTCTGTACAGTATTGGTTTTCAGCTCTCATTCATGGCAATGGTGGGTATATCGCTGTTCTATTCGCCGCTGATGAGTCTTGTTTCCATCCGTTCGAGCGTGTTGCGAGCGTTGCTTAGTGCCGTGGCTGTTTCCATCGGAGCGCAGCTTGGAGTATTACCCCTCATTGCCTATCACTTTGGCGAGGTGCCGTGGTTTGGCGTTGTGCTCTCAATTTTTATATGGCTCACCATACCAGTGATTATCTTCTCGGCTTTGCTGTACTTGTTGAGCTCTGTTGCGTTGCTTGGGCACGTGGCACTGTGGGTTACAGGGTTGCAGAACGCAGTCTTTGCAACGGTTGCTTCGTGGGAGTGGGTTGTCGTAAGAGATGTTCGCTTGGGATTGTGGGGAGTAGTTGTGGCGTATGCTGTGATATTTATGGGCGGGTTGTTGCTTAAGAGTTATACTCAGCGTCGTTCTCGCTACGGCTTGATACGACTAAAGCAGATTCGCTAAACCCTGCGCTCCTGAGGGTTTAAAATTCGGGATGTGAAAATTGATGGGAAAACTCGGAAAAAAGTCGTATTTTTGCCCTTTGAACAATTAAGCATTATAGTTATTAAGATAGATTTAGAAAAAACGTATGAAAAAGCCTGATATTTTTTTGCACAACTCCCTCACGCGCACCTTAGAGCCGTTCACCCCTCTGCATGAAGGGCGAGTGGGTATGTATGTATGCGGCCCGACTGTATACGGAGCTGGCCACTTGGGTCATGCTCGTTCGGCAGTGAGTTTTGATATACTCTTTAGGTTGTTGAGTCAGAGTGGTTACGCTGTTCGTTATGTGCGCAATATTACGGATGTGGGGCACTTGGAAAGTGATGGTGATGCGGGCGAAGATAAGTTGCAGAAGCAGGCGAAGTTAGAGGCTCTCGAACCAATGGAGGTGGCGCAAAGATACACTAATTCCTATCGCGAGGAGATGTTGCAGTTGGGTTGTTTGCCACCCTCAATCGAACCCCTTGCCTCGGGGCATATTATTGAGCAGATTGAGCTGACCGAACGAATCCTTCAGAGCGGAATGGCGTATGAATCTGGGGGTTCGATATATTTCGATGTGAGAAAATACGCACAGAGTAATAATTACGGTGAGCTCTCGGGAAGAAATTTGGATGACATTGTGAGCGGCACGCGTGGGTTGGATGGACAGAGCGAAAAGAAATTTTCGGCTGACTTTGCGCTGTGGAAAAAAGCTCCTGCATCACACATCATGCGTTGGAATTCGCCCTGGGGCGAGGGTTTCCCAGGATGGCATGCCGAGTGTTCGGCAATGAGCAGAAAGTACTTGGGCGAGGAGTTTGATATTCACGGAGGAGGAATGGATTTGCTTTTTCCTCACCATGAGTGCGAAATAGCGCAGAGCACAGCGGCATTTGGCCATTCTCCAGCACGCTACTGGTTGCATAATAACATGGTGACCCTGGGTGGGCAGAAGATGGGCAAGTCGTTGGGTAATGCCATATCGTTGCAGCAGTTCTTTAGCGGTGAGCACCCTCTCTTGGAACGAGCCTATCACCCCATGGTCATAAGGTTTTTCATTCTCACGGCGCACTACCGCAGTACTCTGGATTTTACGAACGAAGCGCTGCAAGCTGCCGAGAAGGGCTTTTTGAGGCTGATGGCTGCAAGGACGTTACTGCATAAGCACGATTCAGGCCAGCCTGCTCAGCAAGAGTGTGTGACTAACGAAACGCTCGAAAAATGCCAACGTGCAATCGCCGAAGATATGAATACTCCCGTCGCTCTGGCGCACCTATTCGATGCGGTGAAAAGAGTGAATAGCCACGTGGATGGCAAAGAAGTGCTTTGTGCGGAGGAGCTGCACTCGTTGAGAGTGGCCTTCGATACTGTTTTGGTGGATTATCTCGGCTTGGGCGATGTTGCTGCTCAATCCCAGGGTGGCGAGGCGCTGGAGGCAGCAATGGAGTTGTTGCTCGAAGTGCGCATGGACGCTAAGAAGAATAAAGATTTTGCTACATCGGATAAAATCAGGGATAGGTTGAATGCCGCAGGCGTGACCCTCAAAGATAGGGTTGATGGCACTGACTGGAGCATCTAAACCCTTAGCTACTTACATAACAAACAGAGTATAGGTTTTTTTTATTTCCCCAGAGAGAGAAGATGAGAGTCGCACTGTTTTTCATAATGCTCATTGTGCTTATGGGCTGTCGCTACGACACACCAAACGTCGTGGAGCCAGGCCCTCTACCTAAGTGGGAGGTGACCTCCTCGCTCAAAGATCTTGTGACCAAGAGCGCAGTGATTACCTCGGATGTGGTGGCAAGTGGGGTGGTGATTACGAGCGATTCCGCTGGTAGCTACTACAAAGAAGTGCTCATCGCAGAGTTCCTACCCACCGATACCACTGTCATACGTATCTCTACTGCCTTTTATGATAGCTATGGGATTCTGCCCCGTGGTTCGGTTGTGGCAATTAGACCCAAGGGGCTCTGTTTTAGGGAGTACAACGGCCTGCCAGCACTCGGCTACGAGCCCGCCCAAGGCGAAGAGCGACCAGGTGCAATTCCCACACCATATGTATGCTCTACGATACTAAACCTACAAGGTCAAAGTGTCGAGATTGTTCCCCGCGAGGTGCAAATAGAGCAGATAACAGAGAGTATGGTGGGGCTGCCAGTGCTCTTGCGCAGCGCTTATTTTCAGAGTCCGTTGGGGACAATCGCTGGCGAAAAAAAGCTGCTGCAACTGGGCAATACTCAAACAATAAATCTCTATACTTCGCCGTACTGCTCGTTTGCGGGAGATGCTGTGCCAGAAGGACTCATTGATATTGAGGCCGTTGTGGAGATGTATCGAGGTGATATTCAGCTCAAACTAATCAGCGCACAAGGCATAACTTTGTTACAAAAGTGAAAAAAAACAAAAAAAATTAGGAAATTTAAAAAATGCTCCCTATTTTTGTGACTATGAAATGGGGCTTTTGTGACTCAAGAGCCAAAGTTGAGCGATTTTTTTTAATATAAAATATAAATAACATCAATGGAAATCAAAAAATCACCTAAAGCAGACTTGCAGAACAAAAAATCGCTGTTCTTGCTTGTCGGACTTATTATTTCAATGCTTGCAGTCATCGGGATCTTTAGCATGAGCCAAACTGAAAAAGAAATCGAAATGATTGAATCGTCTAACGATATGATCGAGCAAGAAATCATTGAGATAACTGTACAAGAAGAAGAACCAGAAGTTGAGGTTAAGCCACAACAAGCATTCGTTTCTGACCTCCTGAACATCGTGAAGGACGAAACCAAAATCGAAGCGGATATGACATTCCTCGATGACTTCTCAGCAGCTGACCTT
This sequence comes from uncultured Rikenellaceae bacterium, assembly GCA_964370175.1. Classification (GTDB taxonomy): domain Bacteria; phylum Bacteroidota; class Bacteroidia; order Bacteroidales; family Rikenellaceae; genus Mucinivorans. The sequence continues at coordinate 4,063 of CAYJIF010000069.1, read as the reverse complement.
GGAGACCTTGAGGTTAAAACTTTCGAAAAAGAAGAAGAACTTGAAGAGGAAGTTCCTGTGGTTGTTGCAGAGGAAAATCCTAAGTTTATGGGCAAAGACATCAATGAGTTCAGAAACTGGTGTGGTTCAAAACTTTCTTACCCACAAATCGCTCAGGAAAATGGTATCTCAGGCCGTGTAATGGTTTCTTTCGTAATTGAGCGTGACGGTAGCGTGACAAACGTGAAAGTACTTCGTGGTGTTGACCGTGAACTCGATGCTGAAGCAATCCGCGTGGTTTCAAGCTCACCAAAATGGACTCCAGGTAAAAACCGTGGACGTGCAATTCGCTTCCTCTACAACATGCCTGTTGACTTTACACTCGTGCAATAGAGCGCAAGAGAAAAAAGAAAACATATAACAAAATACAATGGGGGTGTACCAAGATAATGGGGCATCCCCATTCCCTTTTTTTTAGAATAATAAATTATGTATAGTTACGATAAATTACGAGAATTTTGTTGCCAACTCTTCGAAAAGATGGGTTGCCCGCCAAACGATGCCACAATAATTAGTGAAGTGCTGCTCGCTGCCGAGTTGCACGGACTCAGCTCGCACGGAATGCTCAGAGTAAAGGATATCTACGAACTCTATAAAGCAGGGCGAATAAACACTAAGCCACAACCTCGTGTTATCTACGAATCGCCCTCAACAGCGACAGTGGATGGCGATGGCGCAGTTGGAATTGTTGCTGCCCACTTTGCCATGAAAGTGGCTATCGAAAAAGCTCAAATAGCTGGTACTGGCTGGGTGGCAGTGAAAAACTCTAACCACTTTGGAATTGCTGGCTACTACGCTGAAATGGCGCTCCAAAGCGACATGATAGGCATTGCTATGACAAATGCTAACCCGCTGGTTGCTCCCACTTTCTCTGTGAGCAGAATGCTCGGAACAAACCCTCTGGCAGTCGCGATTCCTGCACACCATGAGCCACCCTTTGTGGCGGACTTCGCTACGACTCCCATTGCCCGAGGCAAGCTCGCCATAATGGGCAAAGAGGGCAAGCAAGCACCCCTTGGGTTTGTGCAAGATGCCGATGGTTTGCCTTCGACCGACCCCGATATTATCACCCGCGGTGGTGCAATAGTTCCACTCGGCTCGGATTATGAGCACGGTAGCCACAAAGGCTACTGCATGGGTGCGCTCATTGATATATTCTCCAGCGTCTTTGGAGGTGCTAATTTCGGCCCATTTGTGCCTCCGCAGGTGGCATACCTGCCGCTGCTCGAAAAAAGCGTGGGAGAGGGATTGGGGCACTTTTTCGGAGCGATGAGAGTTGATGCTTTCCGCCCAGCCGATGACTTTAAAGCCTCTATGGACGAATGGATTAAGACATTCCGCAGCGCCAAGCCAGCCCAAGGGCAAGAACAAGTCTACATTCCCGGCGATATTGAGCGCGCTAAGAAAGTGCAGATTCTCCGCGATGGCATTAAGTTGGTTGGGGCGGTTGAGACGGATTTAAGAACGATTGGTGCAGAGTTCGGTCTCGAATTATAGAGTTTTTTGCAGAGTATAGTGAAGTTATGTTGACGAATTTTCATAGTCACTCTCACTTTTGTGATGGGAAAGCCACGATTGAGGAGTTTGTGAATGCGGCCATTGAGCGTGGGTTCAAGCGTTGGGGAGTTTCTCCTCACTGCCCCCTACCGATGCTGCCCCGTGCAGGGTGGGTGATGAAAGAGGGCGATGTCTCAGCGTATTTCGCAGAAATGGAGAGGCTCAAGGCAAAGTATGCATTTGAAATAGAGCTGTTTGCGGGCATGGAAGTGGATTATATTGATGGTAGTTTTAACCCTGCCTCCGACTATTTTGCTCAGATGCCACTCGATTATATCATTGGTTCGGTTCACTTGTTGCGTTCGCCGCAGACGAGCGAGCTGTTGGACGTGGATTGTGGGATAAAACAGTTTGCGGCAACGCTCAAAAATCATTATGGTGGCTCGTTGCGCAGGCTTGTCGAAGCCTACTATGCAGCCAAGGCGGCTATGGTAGAGTGTGGTGGATTTTCTTTTCTTGGTCATGCCGACAAAGTTTCCTCAAATGCTCGCGAGCTTAGCTCGGGGGTGATGGATACGTCTTGGTACAGAGGCCTGGTAGACGATTTTTTACGTCTATGCGCCAGCCGTTCGGTTGTCCTCGAGATCAACACTAAAGCATACTACTCACACGGTATTTTCTTTCCCGATGCTCGGAATTTTGAGAGAATGGCCGAGCTTGGTATCTCAGTGATTATCAACTCCGATACTCATCGCCCTGAGCGTGCAAGAGTAGGTCTTGCCGAGGCTGCTGAGCTATATAAGGGTGAGATTCTGTATCATATTTAGCCGGCTGTCTTGTAATTTCGAGTAAAAAACTATAACTTTGTTGCCCGAATTGACAAAATCCAACTCAGTTACATGGCGTGATTTTGTTCAATCCATCTTAGTTACATTTAAATTTCATGAGAGATGAAAACAAAGTATGCAGACTTGATCGAGCAGACATTTGACTTTCCCGAAGATGAATTTTCGGTAGATAACGGTCACTTGAATTGGCATGATGTGCCCTTGATGGATATCATCAAGCAGTATGGTACCCCGCTGAAAATCACCTATTTGCCCTCGATTGGTGCGCAGATTGCACGTGCGCGCAAACTCTTCGCAGTGGCAATGGCAAAGGTGGATTATAAGGGTTCTTATAACTACTGTTACTGTACCAAAAGCTCGCACTTTAGCTTCGTGATGGAGGAAGTGCTCAGAAATAATGTGCACATCGAAACCTCCTCGGCGTATGATATAAATCTCATCAATGCACTACACGAGCAAGGGCATCTCCAAAAGGATATATACATAGTGTGCAACGGATACAAGCGTCCGCAGTATGTCGACAACATCGCTCAACTCATCCGTGATGGCTTCGAGAACGTTATTCCCATTCTTGATGGCAAAGATGATCTCGACTTACTCGATGCTGAAATCGACAGACCCTGCCAAATTGGTATACGCATCGCCTCGGAGGAAGAACCCAGATTTGACTTCTATACCTCCCGACTCGGTATCAGATACTCGGAGATTTTGGATCTCTATCGCGCCAAAATCAAGACAAATAGTAAGTTTAAGCTCAAGATGCTACACTTCTTTATTAATACTGGTATTCGCGATACTGCATACTATTGGAGTGAGCTGCATAAGTGCTTGAGCGTCTATGTGGAACTCAAAAAAATCTGCCCAGAGCTTGATTCGCTTAACATCGGCGGGGGATTCCCTATCAAAAATTCACTCGCCTTTGACTACGACTATGAATATATGACAGAGGAGATTGTGGCGCAGGTTAAGACCTTCTGTATGCAAAATGATATCGAAGAGCCCCATCTTTTTACAGAGTTTGGTTCTTACACTGTGGGGGAGAGTGGTGCAACGCTTTACTCGATTATTAATCAACGCCAGCAGAATGACAAAGAGCGTTGGTATATGATTGACTCATCGTTCATGACTACATTGCCTGATACATGGGGTATCAACCAACGTTACATCATGCTGGCTGTTAATAACTGGGATAAAGAATATCAACGAGTTTTTCTGGGTGGGCTCACATGCGATAGCGAAGATTACTACAATGCAGAAGCGCATCAAAATGCCATATACCTACCAACGCTTCAGGCGGGAGAGCCGCAATATATCGGTTTCTTTCATACGGGTGCATACCAAGAGTCGCTGGGGGGGTATGGTGGAATACAGCACTGCCTGATACCTGCCCCAAAACATATACTCATTGATATTGACAAGGAGACGGGGGATTATTATACTCGTCTTTTTGCTAAGGAGCAGTCGTATCGCTCTATGATGAGGATTTTGGGTTACTAATTTTGCTTTGGTGGGTGAATTTGTGGTTGGAATGTGTCTGATGCAGTGCTTGTAGGTGCTGTCATGTGTGTGCTGCGGCGAGTGCCTCCGCAGGACTATTGTTTTGGTTGCTCTGGTGGTGTGAAAATATGACAAAACAATTCGGTGTGCCCGCAGGCACCGCCCGCGCGGCGTAAGCGCGC
>CAYJIF010000068.1:0-8909 GCA_964370175.1 uncultured Rikenellaceae bacterium | reverse complement strand
GAGGGCGCGCTTACGCCGCGCGGGCGGACGCATAGCGTCTTTTGATTTGTTGCACTAATAGAAAAGCAGAAACAATAGCCCTGCGGGGGCACCCCGCCGCCCGCCGCTACAACAACCTGCGGTCTGTACCCTCCGACTGCGAAGAATCAAGGCGAACAGCAATGAAAAGCATTATCGAAAATGCCAGTAACGAACTCCCACCATACGAGAAAAACGGCAACGGAATACCAATAATCGGAAACAACCCAATAGTCATTGCGATATTGATAAAAAAGTGCACGAAAATTATTGACGCCACACTATAACAATAAATCCGAGCAAACGGTTCTTTCTGCCGCTCACCCATGCGCATAAGGCGGAAAATCAGCAGCGCAAAGAGCACCACCACCACCACCGAGCCCACAAAACCCCACTCCTCACCCACAGTGCAGAAAATAAAATCGGTGCTCTGTTCGGGAACAAAACTAAAACGAGTCTGAGTCCCCTGCATAAAACCCTTGCCCATAACTCCGCCCGAACCTATTGCAATCTTGCTCTGCATTGCGTTATAGCCTGCCCCTTGAGGATCGCTCTCAATGCCCACGAGATCCAAAATACGTTCCTGTTGGTGAGGTTGCAGCACGTTATTGAAAACATAATCGACACTGAATGCCAGCGCCACAGATATCACAAATAGCGAAAAATAAGCAAGCACCGTGCGTGAGCGGCCTCGCAGTGCATAGTACACCAACAGCGGGGAGGTCATACCCACACTGATAGGGAGGATTACACCCAGCCCCAAATCCCAATCGAAGAGCAAACACAGCCCAGAGATCGCTAATACCAGACCCAATACTATGGCCGTGTAGCGAATAAGATTTGACAGTACGCCCTCCTTGCGAGCGTTGCTGATCCACTCAAAGGCCACGCAACTCAGGAAAATTATGAGTACCAGTGCCGCAGGAGTCAGGAAGAACGTGAGGACGACAATGATGAACCAGTAGAGCGAAACCAGGTAGATTGCCGAACCGAAACCCTCTCGAAAGAGCACGATAAAAAACGCCGAAAAGACCAGAGCCGAGCCTGTGTCGTTTTGCAAGAGAACCACGAAGGCGGGTATGAAAATTATCGCCGCCACGATGAAGAGCGAACGACTATGCTGGATGCTGAAGTGATAAGAGCTCATGAACTTTGCCAGCGCAAGTGCTGTGGCTATCTTCATGAACTCAACGGGTTGGAGGCTAACGGGGCCGATGCTCAGCCACGAGCGTGCGCCATTTATGGTGCTTCCAAACATGAGTACCCCCACCATCAGTGCCAGCGCTAACCAATAGAACGGATAGCTCAGCAGATGGTAGTACCGCGAATCTATGAGCACAATGGAGATGCCCACAACGAGGCTCACTACCGCCCAGATGAGCTGTTTGCCATATCGACTCGAGAAATCGAACACCGCATCGCTTTCGTGCACTACCGAGTAGATGTTCAGCCACCCGATGATTACCAACAGCATGTAGATACCGATGGTAAGAAAGTCGATGTTGGAGCTAAAGAGTCCTATTTTTCTGTCGCTATTCATTCGCAGGTTTGTTATACATTGGGTAGTTAATCTTCAGTTCTTTCATTCTCTGAACCAGTCCGGGTCGAGTGATGGTGTCGGTGAGGTACTGTTCGGTGAGTAATGAGGCTATTGGTGCTGCGGCACTCGCTCCGAAGCGTCCGTGTTCGATGTACACAGATATAGCAATCTTGGGGTTATTGCGTGGGGCAAAGCTCATAAAGGTGGAGTGGTCGGCACCTTGCAGGTTTTCGGCCGTCCCAGTTTTGCCGCATATCTCAAGCCCTGCAACATCAGCAATACGCCCTGTACCACCATCTTCGTGTACTGCGCGATACATTCCCTCGACAACGGATTCGTAGTGCTTGCTATCTACCATTGTCCAGTTGCGTTGTCTAAAGGCGCTATCGATATCATCTCTGCCTCCGATTTTTTTCACCACGTGTGGAATGTAGTAATATCCGCGATTGGCGACAATCGCGGCGAGGTTAGCCATCTGCAGCGGAGTCACACCCAGTTCGCCTTGGCCGATGGCGAGCGATATGACTGTGAGCGAGTTCCACCAGCCGCGGTATGCTTTGTTGTAGAACTCCGCGCCTACCAGAGTGCCTGAAAGCTCGCCTCGGAAGTCCGAACCCAACTTGCGCCCAAAGCCGAAGGTTTGCACGGCATTGCGCCACAATTCGTAGTTCTCCTTCACATTTGCACCCTTGCCTTTGTCCAGAATATCTCTGAAGACATAGCAAAAATAGGAGTTGCAGGAGTGTTGAGTTGCTCCCGCCATGTCGAGCAGTGGGGGGTGCTCGTGACACCCTACGCCCCGCCCCACGGGGTAGCGGCCATAGCAGGCGTGAATATCATCCGATTCGGCCAGCCCCATCTGCATGGCAATGAGCCCGTTTACCACCTTGAAGGTTGAACCTGGTGGGTATGCCGCCATAACAGCTCGATTAAAGAGTGGTTTTCTCGGGTCATTGAGTAGTTCCATATAGCGATTCCCCCTCTGTCGCCCTACCAAGAGATCGGGATCGTATGTTGGCGAGGATGCCATCACCAGGATTTCGCCCGTAGAGGGTTCAATCGCCACCACCGAACCGACCTTGCCCACGAGCAGCTCCTCGGCGAGCATCTGCAATTCGCCGTCAATAGTTGTAGTTATCGAGCTACCCACTACGGGCAGCACATCGCTTGCTCCGTTTTGATAGCTCCCCTGCGACACTCCGTGCACGTCCACCATCTCAATGTTCACGCCCTTTTCGCCACGCAATTCCTTCTCATAGGCTTGCTCGATGCCGCTCATACCAGCATTGTCGTTAATGTCGTAGTACGGGTCGGCTTCAATCATCCAATCTCCCACCTTACCCACATAGCCCAGCAGATTACCTGCCATTCGGCTGGGGTAGGTGCGGGCGGAGCGGTACTGGGTATAGAAACCCTTGACGCTGCGCTCGTCGAGCTGTAGCTTCACTTCCTTGGGCATTTCCTTGAAAATCACGCTTGGTTGGCGCATCGAATAGCGTCTGGCACGAGCTATCGCACTCTTGAGCTCAGTGAGCTCAACACCCAAAATATATGCCATCTGAGCCGTATCGAAAGGCTCCATATCTTTGGGCACCACCAGCACGTCATACGCCTCGCGGCTACGCACCAAGTACCTCCCCTCGCGGTCGTAAACCTCGCCACGGGGCGGATACTGCACAATGTATCGTAGGGTGTTATTGTCGGCGCGCTCCTTGAGTTCGGTGTCGAGTATTTGCAATGCAAAGAGCCGAGCGCCGATGATTACAACGAGCAGAATCATCACCCATTTTATTATCGTGTATCGTAAGAGTTGCTTATCCATTTTTAGTTTCTTTTCTCATTCTTGCTCTCTTTTTGCCGCTTTTTTTCGCCTGCTTTCTCTCGCCTGCCCGCTCTTGGGGCAAACTCTACCCAACACTCACTGCAAAGCCTCGATAATATAACTCTCCAACAGGGGGGGGCGGGGGAGTAGCAGTGAGAGAGTAGGGGGGTGAGATAAGTTAGTGTTTATGTGGGCGTAGTGGCAGTTGCAGCATATATATCAACAGCGTGTTGAGCACCACACTGCCAAGCAGTTTGAGCAGCGTAAAGCCTATGTTTTGCAGCGTCATCATCTCCAGCGAGAAGTAGACAATACCGTATATCATCGTCAAGGTCGCACAGTATCGCAGGAACGATGCCGCACCAACTCGATAGCTCAGTGGTGCCCCTCCTATTGAAACTACATCGTGCGGCAGGCTAAATTTCACGACACTGGGGCGCAGAAATGCCGTTGCCACCAGCGAGGCAGTTATCAGTGCCGAGCTTCCTCCCAGCGTATCCATCACAGCTCCAATAGCGGTGCTCAACAACATCAACACCACAACATTCATCTCCACGGGCAGCATCACCAAAAACATCAGGTAAATCCAGATATAGCAGTAGCCATAGAGGTTGATGCTGGAAAAGACAAATTCCTGCAACAGTATCAATGTCACAAAGGCTGCAAAATATAGTAGAATGTTTCTCACTTGCTGGGTTTCTGTAAATGCGTTTTATCTTCTTTGTTTACTGTTGTTCGGGGTCTTGTACGCTCTGTTCAAGCTGCATTCTTTGGGCGTGTCCATGGGGTTGCGAGGCGTAGAGGTAATTCAATCGAGTCATATCCACGAGGAGTTTGATGCGCGCACGGTAGAGGGTATTGTGCAGCTGCTCGAAGCTCTCGATAGTCCCGATGTTGAGTCCTTCGGGGAAAATATTGGAGTATTGGGTGGTGGTGACCGTGTCGCCAATGGTGAGTATGGCGTGAGCTGGAATCTCGTCCATTACCACCTCGTCATAGAAGAGCCCATCCCAGCTAATCGAACCAATGTTGCCATCGCTGAGCCTGCCACTGGTGCGGAAATCTCTGTTATTCAGCACCGAAACCGCCACTGCAAAATTTTCGCTCACGTGTTTCACATAGCCCACTATGCCATCGCTGTTGAAAAGCGCCATTTCGGGTCTGATGCCAGCGCTCTCTCCTCCCGATACGGTGATAAAATTGTTGCGTGAAGTGAACGAATTATTGAGCGTGCGCACTATTTTGTAATCGATGGAATTGTCGCCCTGTTGCAGAGTTAGTGGCGGGAGGTGTTGGAGCGTGTCGTTCACTTGGGCTCGCAACTGATCGAGCTCGTGGCGCAGAGCAGCATTCTCGCGCAACAGCATTATGTTCTGGTCATCGAGCGAAAGGTAGTTTGAGGCGCTGCTCAGAGTGCCATTGAGCCCACCCACAAAATAGTGCGAAAGAGCTACCGCCCGTGCTCGTTGGTATGCGTTTTGACCGAAAAAGATGTTAAGACAGAAGTATTCAATAACCACAAATAGCACAAGTGGAAAAGCTCTTTTAAAGAAAATTAAAAGTCTTATCATTTTTTTCTATACTCCTGTTTTTACTGCTCGTTCTGTAACTTAAGTAGTTGCTGTTTTCTTTCTTTTTTTGGGGTTATGGCTTCTTCTTCTGCCACCTCCACACGTGGGGGGGAGTGCACACCACATTAGCAGGGGCGCAAAGGTGTGATAGTTAGCGCAGTAGGAATGAGAACTTGTGAATGTTCTTCAGAGCCAAACCAGTACCTCTTGCCACTGCACGAAGTGGGTCTTCGGAGATGTGGAAAGGGATCTGTGTTTTGTTCTGCAAGCGTTTGTCGATGCCCCTAAGCAGCGCACCACCCCCTGCCAGATAAATACCATTGCGGTAGATATCCGAGAAGAGCTCTGGCGGCACTTGCTCCAATACTTTGTGAATGGCAGCATCAATCTTCATGAGCGACTTGTCGAGTGCCTCCGACATCTCTTTGTATGACACCTTCACGTCCAGTGGCAAGCTGTTGAGAATGCTTGGCCCCGAGATAACGTAATCGTCGGGTTCGTTGTCGAGTCTATCCACCGCTGCACCCACAGCAATTTTGAGCTGTTCGGCAGTCGGTTCGCCAATTTTGACGTTGTGCTGTTGGCGCATGTAGTTCTGAATATCTTCGGTGAAAACGTCGCCAGCGATGTTGATACTCTCGCTACACACAATCCCGCCAAGTGAAATCACGGCAACCTCGCTCGTGCCCCCTCCAATATCCACCACCATGTGTCCCTCTGGAGCCTCCACATCAAGCCCAGCACCAAGTGCCGCGGCCATCGGTTCGTAAATCATATAGACCTCGCGACCGCCACTATGCTCAGCCGAGTCCCTCACGGCACGAATCTCTACATTGGTAGAGCCCGAGGGGATACAAATCACCATTCTGAGCGAAGGCGAGAACATTTGGTTGCGAGATTTCATCATCTTGATCATCCCGCGAATCATCATCTCCGTAGCGTTGAAGTCGGCGATAACGCCATCACGCAATGGACGTACAGTTTTGATGTTTTGGTGCGTACGGCCGTGCATTTTGCGAGCCTCGCTACCCACTGCAATTAGCTTGCCCGTGACGTTGTCAATAGCAACAATCGAGGGTTCGTCCACAACAATCTTGTCGTTGTATATAATCAGTGTGTTGGCAGTACCAAGGTCCATTGCCAATTCCTGCGTAAGCATCGAAAATAAGCCCATTTTATCTTTATTCTTTTTTTTGAATCGTTATCTCTTTATACTAAACTATAGTAAACGTCGGTGGTTTAGTGTTTGAAGTGACGCATTGCGGTCATAACCATCGACATCTCGTTTTGGTTGCAGTATGCCACCGAGTCTTCGTCACGCACCGAACCGCCTGGCTGAATCACAGCGCTAATGCCTGCCTCATGCGCAATCTCCACGCAGTCTGCAAATGGGAAGAATGCATCGGATGCCATCACAGCTCCTTGCAACTCCAACTCAAAGCCCTGAGCCTTAGCTACGGCTTGCTTGAGAGCATCCACGCGCGAGGTTTGACCCACGCCGCTACCCAAAAGTTGTTTGTTTTTGCTCAACACAATAGCGTTACTCTTCGAGTGTTTCACAATTTTGTTTGCGAAGAGCAGTTCCTCCATTTCGGCATCCGAGGGAGCTTTTGCTGTTGCGAGTTTCACCTCAGAGTCAACCCCTCCAAGAGTAGTGTCCTTTTGCTGGGTGAGCACGCCGCCGAGCATTGTGCGCTCAGAGGTGGTGTGCTTGGCAGCCTCTGCGAAATCCACAGTAAGTAGGATTCTGTTCTTTTTGGATTTTAGCACCTCAAGTGCTTCGGGAGCGAACGAAGGAGCAATAACCACTTCGCAGAACAACTCGTTAACTTTTGCCGCAGTCTCCGCATCCACTTCCGCGTTGCAAATCAGCACCCCTCCAAAAGCGGAGATGGGGTCTGAGCTGAGTGCTGTTACGTACGCCTCGCATAGCGTTGGGCGTGATGCCACTCCACATGCGTTGTTGTGCTTGAGGATGGCAAATGTAGGTTCGCACACCACAAACTCTCCCATGAGCTCAATCGCAGCGTTAATGTCCAGCAGGTTGTTGTACGAAATATCCTTGCCGTGCAGCTTCTTGATAATAGCCTCCAGATCGCCCTTGAATTCAGCGTTTTGGTGAGGATTCTCGCCATATCGCATCGGAGTCTTGGCCGCAAAATACTCGGCAATAGCCTTGTCGTAGTTTGCCGTAACACGGAATGCTTTGGCAGCAAGCTCTTCGCGTTGCTCGAAAGTAGTTGCTCCGTCCTGCACGCTCAAAATGTTAGTCAGATAGCCATACAGTTCCTTGTCTGCAACAACTGCCACAGAGCTGTGGTTCTTTGCCGCTGCACGAATCATTGAAGGTCCTCCGACGTCAATCTTTTCGATAATCTGGCTGCGAGTGCCACCCGCCGCCACAGTCTCTTCGAATGGATAGAGGTCAACAATCACGAGGTCGATGGTGGGGATTTCATACTCCGCGATTTGCACCAAATCCTCCTCGAGCTCGCGTCTGTAAAGTATTCCTCCAAAGACCTTCGGGTGCAAAGTCTTGACTCTGCCGCCAAGAATCGAAGGGTATGAAGTAACACTCTCTACGGGAATGCACTCTATGCCGAGCTCCTCGATAAATTTCTGAGTTCCTCCGGTGGAGTATATTTTGACACCGTCGGCTGCAAGTTGCTTGACCAAAGGCTCAAGTCCGTCTTTGTAAAATACTGATATTAGGGCGCTTGTAATCTTTTTCATTCTTCTACTTTATATTTTTGTTGACAAAGGTAATGTTTTTTATACTTTTTTCTATTAGTTTTGCAAAAAAAATACGCCACCATGATTAGCTACTCCGAAGCAAAGGAATTATACACGCGCACACCACTGTGCGAATTGATGGCAGATGCTGATGCTCTTCGCCGCCAAATAAAGGGCTCGCAAGGGGTCGTGACCTACCAAAAGGACTGCAATGTGAACATCACAAATGTCTGTTGCAGCGGCTGTAAATTTTGCACTTTTCACTGCCGCTTGTCGGAGCGTGAGCGTGGGTATGTGACCACGCTGGAGCAGTACGCCCAAAAACTGTCGATAATGGAGCGGCACGGAGCAACGCAGATGTTGTTGCAGGGCGGCATGCACCCCGAGTTGGGGTTGGATTATTATGAAGCGCTGTTTCGGGATCTCAAGGCGTTGAGTCCGACTCTCAAACTACATGCGCTGGGGCCTCCTGAGGTTTTCTATCTTTCCAGGCGTTCGGGGGCGAGCGTGCGTGAAGTTTTGGAGCGATTAGTGGCGGCTGGTTTGGATTCGCTGCCAGGGGCTGGTGCAGAAATCCTGGACAATGCTTGGCGCAAACGCTATACCCCTGCAAAATGCACTGCTGACGAGTGGCTATCGACTATGCAGGTTGCCCACGAAATGGGGTTGGTGACCTCGGCTACGATGATGTATGGTTTTCATGATGATGTGGATTTGCGCTTGGGGCATTTGTTCGCATTGAGAGAGCTGCAAAGCCGTACGGGTGGTTTTCGCTCGTTTATTGCTTGGCCATATCGCTCGATGGGTGGTGGTGTGCCCTCGCCAAGTGAGTATCTGCGGATGGTAGCGATTTCTCGACTGGTGTTGAGTAATATTGATAATATTCAATCTTCGTGGCTGACTGTTGGCGTAGGTGTCGGGCAGATGGCGCTGCATGGTGGAGCGAACGATATGGGGTCAATAATGATTGAAGAGAATGTGGTGCGTTCGGCGGGTGTTGGGTTCAGCATGGATGAGCAGATTATGTGTTCTGCGATTCTGTCGGCGGGTTTTTCGCCACGTTTGCGAGATCAGTCGTATAATTATTTATAATTTCGTGGCGTTCTGCGGGTGGCGAGTGGCGAGTGGCGGGTGCCCCCGCGGGGCAATTGTTTCTGTTTTTCTATCAGCACAACAAATCAAAAGGGTCTCTGACCCCGCCCGCGCGGCGTAAGCGCGCCCTCCC
>CAYJIF010000067.1:0-8977 GCA_964370175.1 uncultured Rikenellaceae bacterium | reverse complement strand
TGATTTGTTGCACCGATAGAAAAACAGAAACAAAAGCCCTGCGGGGGCACCCGCCTCAACAAACCTCAAGGCTCAATCTCTATATACTCAGCAGCAACAATCCGAGTGTGTGGATTCTTGCTCACAATCTCCTGCCTCACCCCCTTTGTGCCAAACCATATACCCAAGAATTTAAATCGCGGCACACGGTGCAAAACCTGCACCAGTGTATCATATACAACAACGCTTGTGTGTAGCGTATCCTTTGTGCTTCGCGCAGTGAGCGACATCCACGCCGAACGAAAATGCCATTCCTTTGTGCTATCCATTCTCACGCTCTGCACCCGATAGCTCGATGCGGTGGAGAGCGTGCTAATGCTCTGAACGCGCCGCAATCGCAGATTTAGGTTCTTGATTGTTTGGAGGTCAGCTCTTCGATACTCTCGCATCTCTTCGAGCTTGAGAGTGAGCACATTGAGACTCGCGGCGCTAAGCGAATCTCGTGTTGTATAGAGCTCAATGCTGTCGAGCAAGCCCTCTTGATTGTAGCTCAGGCGGCTCACCTCTTGTTTATTTTTTTGCCAGAGCAGCAGTAGCGCCAGGCATCCGAGAGCGAGCGCTATGATTACACTGTTTTTCATAGCTCCAAGTACGGTTCGCCATCCACAAACGAGCCTCCGACATAGCTCTCAGCATACCACCTCCCGCCAGTCTTGACCGAGAAGTGTAGGTGTGGCCCTGTGGAGCGTCCACTATTGCCGCTCAGCGCCACAATTTCGCCCCGTTGAACTTCCTCTCCTTCTTCTTTCACTATTTCGTGCAGGTGGCACATTCCAAAGCGAATTTCATCGCAGTGAGAGCGCAGAATTAGTGTTATCCCTCCTGAGGGGTGGCTGTATGTGGCGGCTACGACGCCATCGCACGGAGAGTGAATGGCAGTGCCAATTGGTGCGGCAATATCCACTCCTTGGTGAATACGATAGACGCCCGACATGGGGTCTATTCTCCCCCCGAAGGGGGATGTTATTTTTCCTTCGATTACTTTCATTGTGGTTTTTGTTGGTTAGGTGTTGTTATTAGGTGATAATTTGTTTTGGTATTCTTGCTCGGCATTCTTCGCGAAAGCAGGTGCGTAGTTCTGCTTTTTTTCTTGCCGAGTGCACTTCGATGAGCTCGATTTCCTGGCGTTCAGCCTGTGCGATGAGCGTTATTATTTCATCTCTTTTGCAGTTTAGTAGTTCTTGCATTTTTTCGACTTCTGCCCATGCCTCCGAGAGCCTTGTGGAGAGGAATTCGATATTTTCGCGTTGAATGGTGAATTCGCCATCTCGGGCGTTATTTTCAGCGCTACTGGCTTGAGCTGCAGCTTCTCGTCTTTTGGCGGAGTAGAAAATCAACATCCCCGCAATGCCGCTACCGAGCAGGAAATTAAGGATAATAGATACGATCTCCATGGCTGTGCGGTTTTATGAGTTAGAAAAAGGGGAAGATTAGAAGAATCTCCTTTTACTTAGCTCTTTTGGTTCATAGCTGGGGAATTCGTGTGGGCGTTGTTCGACATACCTCACAGCGCGCCCCACAAGGACAATTGCATCATTGAGTGCTCGCGAGACAAGTATGCGTCTTTCGAGGTAGTCGGCGCCACGTAGGAGTTGTGATTTTTGGGTACTCTCATCGCTGCCACTCGCATCTTCATCCAGCACCTCGTTGTTGCTCACACTGTTGCTCGAATTTGTGGTCACAGTAGTAGTGTCATTTTCTTCGCTGGAGCGGTCGCCAGTTTCGTCTGTGGCGCTGACACTCTCTGTGTGAGTGGGTGTTATTGGCGAGGGGCCGGTGTTATTGTCGTCGACAATGAGGCTGCCATAATCCTCGGCAACAGTTTTTTTGCCTACAGTGGCTTCGCTTTGGGTGACGGTATCGGTAGATGTATTTGTGGTGGTTCTGTCCAGCGATTCGTGTGTGAGGGTAGATTTTTCGGTATTGTTGGACGAGCCGAAGGTGATGACTCCGTTGTCTCCAACCTGCATCGAGAGTTCGTCAATAACACCGCTACGGACGTAGTGTGCCAGAGCAGGTTTGATGTATTCGTTCACGAAGTTAGAGTGGTTCCCCTCGGCAAACTCTTCGAAAAGCGCATCGCCAAAACGAGGGCGAATGTACTTCTCCTCGGCAATATCAATACGCAGCGGCCTGATTGAACTTGGCGAGATTTCCTCTCGCTCCAGGAATGCGGCCGCGATAACTTCTTGTTGTGTAATTAGTGACATATCGTTATTTTTTCATATTCTACAGAAAAGGGTTAAAGTTCGCTCAGAAATGCTTTTTGATCTCTGGCATTGGGGTCAAAGTCAAGCCCATCGGCTTTGCGAGCCTCCCATATACGCATATACGGTTGGCGAGGATTGAATGGCGGGGTGTTCACGATTTCGAGGGTGGAGGCATCCAGCGGGGTGAAGTATTCGATTGCTCGGCGTAGAACCTCTACGATGTTCTGTTGCTCGCTTTTAATCACTGTGCTCAGAGCAATGTTGTATTCGTTCTGAACCCTTTCGGCAGAGAAGCCAGAGGCATACTCCAAGCCACTCAGTGTGCGGAACCAGGAGTGGGCAATGATGATATCTTCGAGTGATTGTTGCTGCAAGTTTTTCCAATCCCCATCGTTAGACGTTGAGATGGGAATGAACTTACTGCAATCGTTGCCTTCGTTGTTCTTGACCATAAACATCACCTGCCCGGGAGTTCCCTTGAAGCGGCGTAGTGCCTCGTCTGCCAGATCATCGGCTTCATCGGGTGTGGCATTTGTTCCGTCGAGAATCATCACTCCGCTGAGTGAGAAGGCATTATCCAAGCGAGTTATGTTCCATTTCTCGGTCTTGTGTGCAATGGCGACAGCTCCAATGGCGGCGATGTATTTCGGGGTGCCATAGTTCGAGAACATAGGTTCGTAATCTTGCAACAGAACACAGGTTCTTTCAACACCGTTGTCGTCCTTCACTGTTTTGGGGTATATTGGCAGCGTGTGATTTAGCTCCTCTTTGTAGTTGGCCCAGTCGGGATTCAGCACCACTTGTTCGCCATCTTTGGCAAGGCGCATCTTCGTTACGTCTTGGTGCCAGATTGCGACTCCTCCATCGTGAGAAGCAATTTCGATGAGTCCGTTTCCAAAGATAGTTTTATCCAGCGCCACTCGGTTTATCACCGCTCTGAGGCTCTGCAACTCGGCATTGCAACATTCCGTCAGCAGTTCTACTCTGGGGTCGTTGCACTTAAAGCCTTGACCGGCAATGTAGTTTGCCTTGTCTTGCAGTATGCGGCGATGGATGGGGGAGTTGTGACTTAGCTCCAAGAGCGCTTGGGGGAGCAGGTTGTTCGAGCCCCATTGCCACACTTCTTTGACCTTGGGCAACGAAGAGGTGCCAGCAGCAGTAATAATGGGGTCGAGCGTGGAGTTTTTGATATATGTAGTTTTCATTTCGTAATATATTTTTGTCTTAGCAAATAAAGGAAGAGCGGGAGATAGAGTGAGGGGGGGGCGTGCACACGCAAGCGTGTGCGTATGAGCAGAGCGGTTTGCGGCCGCTTTTTTTCTTGTTCTCTACCTAACTTTATCTCCACTTCTCTTTCTCAGAGTTAAGTTGCTCTTCCTTTTTTCTTAGGTTATCTTACCCTCGTGGAGGAGGGGTTGCTACACGAAAGAGTGTGCCATTATCACAAGTTCCGGCATCAGGTAGTCGCACCCAGCGAGGAATATTGCTCTTTGGCGGTTTTCGAGTTCATCAGGGTTGTACCACATGTGGATTTGCGAACCTGCGAAGTCAGCCGTATTCACTGCGATAGTGAGGTTTTGGCGGTGAGTGAGTATCGCCCAGGTTTCGGGCAGGTCAGCCACCTCTGTAATGTAGCCATTAACGCCCATATCCACGACCTCGATGCCACGGAAATAGAGTTTGTCGATACCGTTGATTTTGGCCGCGCGAGCAGAGTCGAGATTACCGTCAAGCAGCGAATTTTCGTAGTTTTCGTACACATCGCGCGTTACGAAGAAGACGAGTTGTCCGTCTTTTTTGAGCGCACGAAGTTCGGCACTACTTGTTTCGTAGAGTTCTGCAAGGATTTTCTCGGCATTGCCAGCAGTAGTCATTGGCGGGATTGCGAGTGCTTTCACGTCTTCTTCGCCCGAGCCTTGGTCGGCCATCAGGCGTTTGAGCAGTCCGTCGAAAGTCGAGTAAGGGCCATAGCGGTCAGTATCTCCGACCCACATTGTGGCACGAATACTCTCGGTGATTGAGCGGCGAAAAAGCTCCGTTTCGGCAGCTTCGAGTTCAGTGCCGCTCAAGTCGCTGAGGTTTACGTCCGCCCCTGCTACGATTTTCTCGTACACCATGCTGAAGTAGTCGGCTGCACCGTAGCTCATCTCGGCTTTGACTTTGCTGAGTTCGATAGTTTTTTGGAATCTCTCCGTGGTGTTTCTTCCGTTCCAACCTTTAGCATAGCTTCTAAGGGCATCGCCGCTACGCTTAAAGAAGTTGATGGTGGTGGGCACGGGCATGTTGTAAAGCACGCGGATGCCCAGCTCCTGAGCGCCTTCGCCTTGAAGCATTGGACGGAAAAAAGTAGTAGTTAGTTCCTCACCGCTGTAAGTTTTTGGGTTTGCAATAATTTTTGACATTTTTCTTGTTGTTTTTTTTAGTTGTTGTTAATTTTTTTTGTGTGTATTTTTTGGGGGGGGGTGACGCTTTGCTTTTGTGCGTGTGGTGGGTAGGGTGCGTGATTTGTTCGGCTGACAGAAGGCGTATTTACATTTTATTGACAAGTTATTTACAATTTTATTAACATTTTGTTATTTGCCGAAATTTTTCGGCAGGGCTTGTGCGGTTTTGAATGTATGTATCTATTGCCTTATGTTTTTGCCGAACGAAACAGCATACTCTAAAGCTCCCAACTTTGCCTACCTGCCGGCAAAAAGTTCTGCGTCCTGGTCATAGGAATGGTTGTTGGTGTGAGTGGTTTTCACTCCATAGCGTGCAATTGCGGGGTCTTCAATCCGTTGGGTTTTGGTGGGTTCAAGCTCCATTGCCACGAACAGTTCTTCTTGCTCCGCGATTATTAGTCCTGATTCAGTTGTGCTCTGGGTCGAGGCTTCATCACGCCCTGCCAGCGAGGGGAAGAGCCCCACGATGAAGTCTTTGATGGTGTTCGCAAGATTTTTGATAGAGGAGTGGTTTTCCACTTTGTCTGCGAGCCCCATTTCCACAGCTTCTTCGGCACTGAGCCACTCACCTTTTCCACCGCCACGCCCCATAATTTCAGCAAAGTGTTCTGCCTCAATGCCCGAGCGTGTGGCGTAGATTTTGGCAATTTGTTGGTCGGTTTTGGCGAGCAGTTCTGCCATCGATGATGCGTCGGTGGCATTGCCCTCGAACTCTGCGCTGGAGTTGTGAATCATGTACAGTGCTGAGGTCGAGATGTGTCGCATGCCAGTGCTTGCAGCTTGAGCAATGATGGTGGCTGCCGAGGCGCAGAACCCATAGCAGTGGGTTTCTATGGTAATCTCTGCGGGGAGTTCGCACAGCGCCGAATAGATTAGCAGTGCGTCCTGCACAGAGCCTCCCATGGAGCGGATGTTGAGTCTGAGGGTCGAAATTTCGCTTGCCTTGACGTCGTCGAGTATGGCACTTAGTTTTTCGTAAGTGGATACTTTCTCCCTGTTGGCGGCATCTTCGAATTGGAGGCGTTCGTCGACTCCGATCACTCCTTCGATGTCAATAACAACACCGTGGTCATTTAAGTTTTTAACATTGATGTTCATAATTTGTTAATAAGTTTGTTAATAAGTGTCTGTTTTCTTAGCGCGCTTTCCATTTAATTTTGGTCACGCTGTTATGCCCAGCGCTGTTCTTCTCTACGATGCCTGTGAGGGCATCAGCAGCGTCATCATGAGCCGCCGCACTGAGTTCTCGCCTCAGGCTGGTGAGCTCGGCAGCAAACTCTCGCCATTTTTGTTGCCAGCCGCAAGGCATATAGACCAAGCGCATGACCTCGGTGGCATTTGAGGTTATTCTCGCAATTTTGTTGGCGCTCTGGTGGAACGCCTCGATGCGACAGCCTGGGACGAGCCTCTGTAGTACTCGCGCAAAGCCACGTCCGCCGTTGTTGCTCTCCACGTGACAGAGCTGCGTGTGTGAATTCGTGAGCATCGCCGCACATTTCTGCTCGGTCACCTCCATAGGCGCTGTGGAGTGAACCACATCTACTATATAGATATGCCCGCTCTCGCTCCTCTCATAAGCAATGGCACAGAGCGAATCTCGCCCACCATCTGCAGTGTCTATGTACGCCCCACGCAGTGTGGTTTTGTGGGTTGTGGCAGCGGGGTCGTACTCCATAAACTGTCCGTAGAGCAACCCCTCGACAGGTGTTGGATTGCCTTGGTACATGGATTCGAAGGTCACGGGGTCAAGTCTGCGTTTTTGCAGCAGCAGTGTTTTACTATGGCGTTCTTCCCACAGCACTTCACCATGGCTGCGTGGGTCGAGAGGCGTGGGGTTGCTGTCCTTTATTGCCTCAAAATTCACCACTCGCCACTCCTCGCCCTCGCTCTTGAGCAGCCGTCCGATTAGATCGTCCTCGTGCCAACGCGTGAAGACTATGAGCTCTTGAGAATTGTTGTGCAGGCGGGTTCTCACCACGGAGGTGTACCACGCCCACACGTTCTCACGAATCAGCGGCGAGTTAGCCTCGCCAGCATCTTTGTACATGTCGTCCAGAATCATCACGTCTACTCGCGCTCCGGTGAGCGAGCCCTCTCGCCCAACGACTTTGAGCCCGCCTTTGTGGCCAACGATGTCAATCTCCTCGGTGGTTAGCTGAGCGCCATCACTTCTGCTTGTTCCGCTCATGCCCTTGAGCTTGGTTGCCTCGAAAACGCTCTGATACTCACTGCTCTGAATCGTCTGCCGCACGCTTGCACCGAATCTTCGAGCCAGCGAAAATGAGTACGAAGCAATACATATTCTGAGCTCGGGGTTCAGCCCCAGCAGGTAGGCTGGCAGCAGGGTGCTTGCACCGTAGGATTTGCCATGTTGTGGCGGCACACTCACGATGAGCTTTTTTATCTTGCCCCGCGCAAAATCATCGAGCAGCGAGTAATAAGAATCATGGAAGCGTGTCAGCTCGATGGAATCGTTGATTTGCTGGGCGAAATTCCGAAGCGAACGTCTCGACAGCTCGTTCCGTAGTTCGTAGGCGCTGAGCCCCAGCATTTCTTGTGCGCTTTTCTTCTTTTTTGTTACTGTTTCTTCGTGGTTTTAGGGTTTTGTTTCATGTGAATTGTTGGTTTTAGATGTTAGATTGTTGTAGTTTTTTTTAAAAATTTAGGTTTTTGTTGTGGTTTGTGAATTCACGAACTCTAAGAGTTCGTTTAGGAGTTTTGTTGGGAGCTCGCTAAGTGATATGTGTGTTTGAGTATTGTTGGTTGTTTGGGGTTCGTCTTTGTGTTTGCCATCGATGCCCATCACTTTCATTTTCATCTCGATGCATCGTTCCACTCCCGTGAGCGCCTTGATGTCCTGCTCGCAGAGAAAAAGTTCTTCGTAGTGTTTCTTGAGGGCGTTGATCTCGGTGATAATTGTTTTGTGACTCATTTCGGTGGTTGTTAGCCGTGGTTTTTGTAGATAGTGCTGTTAATTTTAAGTTTTGTTGATGTGTTTTCAGAGCTCCATGATCTGATTCAGCAGCTCGGAATCGAAATCGGTGGAGTGTCTTTTAGTTCCTTGCAGCGCGATGATTAGAAAATGCAGGGAATTCAGTCCGCTATCTATTGTAAAATCATTGGCATTAAAGGCGAAAAACACGTCAACAGTTTTGCCGTTGTCGGGCGTGTGCAACAGTTCAATTACTCCCTCATAGCTATTTTTGTCATAGAGCTGAGTGTAGAGTTCTTGTGCGAGGTCATGGTAGAAGTCGTTATTTAGATGTATCATTTGTTGGTATATTTTATTGTAATTACTATCTAAATTTGGATAAATTAAAAACTATTTATACTTTTGCGCTTATTGGTTGATATTTCTTGCTAAATGAATGATATGTTTCGATTTCCTGCTACAAATATAATATCATTTATTGATATATACACCATTTAATGATATATATTTCCTAACATTTTATTAACATTATATTGTAATGACACCTCACAGACGGCTCTTCGAAGTACGCTCAAGCCTTAAAATGACTCAGAAACAGATGGCTTCGATACTGGGTATCGGGCAGAATGCATATTCGATGATTGAGACAGGAAAAATTGACATCACGTTGCGAAATCGCAGCATTTTGGAGCGTGAGCTCGGTGTGAATCCAAATTTTCTGCTTGGTGGCGAGCTCCCTATGATGTTAAAAAAGAACGTATTTGGCGAGCTTCCGAGTGTTACGGTCAGAGAGGACGCTCAACAGGGGGTGCCATATTACACCAAGCCACTGTGTTCGGCGGGGTCGTTGGCCAAGGAGTTTGCTCCTGAGGAGGTGGAGTATTATATCGACTTTCAGCCGTTCAATGATTGCACGCTATATCGTCCTGTTTTTGGACAGAGCATGTCACCGCGCTATAATCCAGGAGATATAATTGCGTGTAAGCGTGTGAATAAGAGTAATATTCTCTATGGCCAGAGTTATTTGTGTGTTATTACTAATGCAGGCGACACTTATGAAACGCTTGCAATTTTGAGACGTGAGGGCGATGCGGATGATGATACTCAGATGGTGGTCCTTGCTCCAGTGAATGGTGATTTTGATAGCAAGAGGGTTCTTTTAGGTTCTATTGTTGAGTTGTTTTTGATATGCGGTCGCATTGAGCGGTACGTGTAGCAGGTATTGTTCGGCAGCTGGTGTCGTGCGGCGGGTGGCGAGTGTCCTTGCTGGGCTATTGTTTTTGTTTGCTCCAATGGCGTAAAAATGTATCGAAACTCCAAACGGTGTGCCCGCAGGCACCGCCCGCGCGGCG
>CAYJIF010000066.1:0-9214 GCA_964370175.1 uncultured Rikenellaceae bacterium | reverse complement strand
AGGGCGCGCTTACGCCGCGCGGGCGGGGTCAGAGACCCATTTGATTTGTTGCACCAATAGAATAACAAAAACAATTGCCCTGCGGGGGCACCCGCCCCGCCGCCGCGCGGGCGGTGCCTGCGGGCACACCGTTTGGAGTTTCTATACATTTTCACGCCCATTAGAGCGAACAAAACCAATTTCCCTGCTGGACACACTCCAAAATTAAAAATCCCCCCTATTCCCTACATACTCTTTCGCCTCATTCTTGTCACGCAACACTCTTAACGCACTTGATGCCAAAGCACCCATCTCGTCCTCGCCACCATAAACAGCAATAGGAGCTATCCACCCCACCATCTCCTTAATAGTTTCATTGGTGCTGACACTGCGCCCCATTCCTCCAGTAACAATTATCGCATCAACCTCGCCTCTAAGCACCGCCGCCATCTCAGCAATAGCCTTTGAAATCTGATATGACATCGCACGCGTCACAAGAGCCGCATATTCATCCCCCTCGCGTGCTTTCTGACGCGCTGCACGAGCATCATTTGTACCCAAGTAAGCTACAAGCCCACCTTCACCTTTCACCATTTTCTTCACCTCATCGATTGTGTACTTGCCACTAAAGCAAAGCTTGATTAACTGTCCCGCAGGCAGCGTGCCGCTCCTCTCTGGCGAAAATGGCCCTTCACCGTCCAGAGCATTATTTACATCCACTACCCTACCTTTGCGGTGCGCACCCACCGAAATACCACCTCCGAGGTGAGCCACGATAAGGTTTAGTTCTTCGTAAACTTTACCTTGATCTGTAGCGTATTTGCGGGCGATAGCCTTTTGGTTCAGAGCATGGAAGATGGATAGTCTCTCAAAATTTGGATGCCCAGAAATCCTCGCCACATCCTCCATTTCATCAACAACCACGGGGTCTGCAATATATGCACCAACGTTAACACCCTTTGTCTGCGACACTTCGCGCGCCAAGTCATCGGCGATTAGCCCTCCCAGATTACTGGCATGTTCGCCCAACGGAGGATTGTGCAAGTGTTCTTTCATCAGTTCGTTAACTTCATATATGCCAGATTCGAGGGGGTAGATAAGTCCACCACGGCCAATCACGGCATCCAGTTCGCTGAGTTCGACTCCTTCGGCGCTAAGGGCGCGCACCACAGCATCTTTGCGCAGTGCGAATTGAGATGCGACTGTTGCAAAGTCTTTGAGCTCCTCGCTGGAGTGTTCGACATTGGTTTGAAATTTAAGTTCCTCGCCCTCATACAGGGCAATTTTGGTGGAGGTTGAACCGGGGTTGATTGCCAAAATAGTCTCTTTCATAGCTGTTGTTCTGTATTAATTTATTTTACTCTAATTAAAGTCAGTCCGTCTCTGAGCGGCAGGATCACCTTCTCCACTCTGTTATCTTGCGCCACATAGTCATTAAACTCCATAACGCCGGAAGTTTGCGCATCGCCACGCTTGAGTTCTTGGGTAACTTTTCCGTCCCAGAGTGTATTGTCGGCGATAATTACGCTCCCGCTGCTCACAAGTGCGTGGGTAAATAGCATTTCGTAGTGGTCCCTATAGCAACGTTTGTCGGCATCTATGAAAACCATGTCGAAACATTCGCCCTCCAATCGCGGCAACACCTCTTGGGCATCACCTATGAGCTGTTGCACTCTGTTTTCGAGGTTTGCCTTGCCAACGAATTCCGCAAAAAAATCCGCCAACTCATCATCCTTTTCCACTGTTACAATCTTTGCATCCGAGGCAAGCTCCATGGCTATTGATATGGTGGCATAGCCCGTAAAAGTACCCAGTTCGAGGACTCTTTTGGGGTTGATTATCGAGCACAGCATCGCCAGCAGTCTGCCTTGCAGGTGCCCCGAACACATTCGGGGGTTGACGACCCTAAGCGCGGTTTGGCGTTGCAGCTCTTGTAAGAGTTCTGGTTCAGGGCTGCTGTGGTCAAGTATATAGTTTTGTAGGAGGTCTATCATAGATAACAGAGTTTATAGAGGTTAGAGGGGGCGAACATCTCGGCTGCCACACTTCGCAGTTCTTGGGGGGTGATTGATTCGATTTTCTGTATGATGGTGTCCAAAGCCTCACATTCGCCGAATAGGAGCATAGATTTTGCCAGAGCGATAGTCACCGACTCGCTGTTCTCGCTTGAGAGCAGCAGTTGGCCGATGAACTGTCGTTTGGCGGCTTTGAGCTTGTTGGGCGATAGTTCTTGTTCGCTGAGTTGGTGCAGGATTTCACGCAATAGCTTTTCGGCTTTTGGTGCTTTGCTCTGTTCGCAGCTGAAGTATAGCGTGAACAATCCTGCATCGCAGAGCGGATAATACCCACCCTCGGTGTTATAGGTCAGGGCGTGTTTCTCCCTGAGGCTCAGATTCATGCGGCTGAGCGCCGTAGGGCCACCCACGATATTGAGTAGCAGTGCCGCCGTTAGTCGCTTGGGGTCATAGACACTGGGAGCATAGCCACCAATTATTACGTGATTTTGGTTCACTCTCTTGTTCATCTCCACTTCGAAGTGCGGCACTGGCGTGGGAGCGGTACGTGGCATTTCAGTATCTGGGGTCTCTTGGCTCAATTCTCCGAAAACTCTTTGAGTAAGGCGTTTAAACTCTGCTTCGGTGTGCGAGGAGCTCAGCGCAAAAATCATTTTGGGCAGTAGGTAGTTGGTTGCACAGAAGTTCAGTAAATCTTCGCGCTTGACTCTATTTAGCGTGCGTTTCGAACCTAAGATATTGCGTCCCAGCCCATTACCTTCAAACAACAGCTCCTCAAACTCATCAAAAATCAAATCCGAGGGCGAGTCCTTGTATGAATTTATTTCATCTGCTATCACGTCTTTTTCCTTGGCAATGTCCTTGTCCTTGAAGTTCGAATTCATCACCATATCAACCATCAGTGCGGCACCCTTTGCCACATATTCTTTGGGGCAGGTGGCATGGATTGTGGTTTCTTCTTTGGAGGTAAAGGCATTGAGTTCTCCGCCTTGGCTATCGAGCGCACTGTTGATGTAGTATGCGCGGTGATTTTTCGTCCCCTTGAAGAGCAGGTGCTCAACAAGGTGAGCTACGCCATGTTCGGTGGGTTTCTCGTCACGAGTTCCAGCCCCAATTGTCAGGCACATGTATGCCGCAGGACTACTCGTGCGCCTGTGGATGGCACGCAAGCCAGAGCTAAAGGTGAGTACTGTATATTTTTCAGTCATAATTGTTCCTAAGTTTATTTCTTTTTTTGTGTCATTCCTATGGCCTCTGCCAAGAAATGTGCTGTGTGACCAGCGGCTTGGGGGTTCTGCAATGCGCTCTTTGCCAATTCGGCGGGAGTGCCTGCAAAGACTACTTCTCCACCTTTCACCCCAGCATCTGGGCCAATATCTATAACCCAGTCTGCGGATTTTATCACATCCATGTTATGTTCGACTATCAGCACAGTATTGCCTGCATCAACGAGGATTTGCAGAGCTTTGAGTAGCTTTGCCACGTCATCGAAGTGGAGTCCAGTGGTAGGTTCGTCGAAGATAAAAAAGACGGGACCCTCGCCTCTTTCTTTGAGCAAAAACGAGGCGAGTTTAACCCTCTGGCTCTCTCCTCCACTGAGCGTTGAGCTGGACTGGCCGAGCTTCACATAACCCAGTCCAACATCATCGAGCACTTTGAGTTTGTGCACTATTTTTTCGCACAACTTGTTGCTCTTTGCATCTTGGGCAAAGAACTTCACCGCGGCCTCAACACTCATCTCCAAAACGTCATATATAGATTTATCGCGATACTTCACGCTCAGAATACTATCCTTGAACCTGCGGCCGCCACACTCCTCGCACTGCAACACCACATCGGCCATAAATTGCATCTCCACCTTGATTTCGCCCTCGCCCTTGCACTCTTCGCACCTCCCCCCAGCGATATTGAACGAGAAGTTAGAGGGGTCGAGTCTCTGTGCGGTGGCACGTGGCTGCTCGGCATAGAGCCTGCGTATTTCGTCGTAGGCCTTGATATAGGTCACGGGGTTTGAGCGAGAGCCTTTGCCAATAGGATTTTGGTCTACGTATTCCACACTCTTGATTAGCTTGATATCGCCCGACAGCCCATCAAAATCACCTGCACGAGAACCCGTTTCGAGTATCTCGCGTCGGAGCGCAGGGCTAAGAATCTCGCCCACCAATGATGATTTGCCACTTCCACTCACACCCGTCACACAGGTCATCACGCCGAGCGGTATCTTTACATCAACATTCTTCAAGTTATTTTGTCGTGCTCCGCTAATTTCGATAAAATTACGCCACTGGCGGACATTGCGGGGCATCTCAATCTCTTTCAATCCCAATAGATATGCGCAAGT
The DNA here is from genome assembly GCA_964370175.1 of uncultured Rikenellaceae bacterium. Taxonomy (GTDB): domain Bacteria; phylum Bacteroidota; class Bacteroidia; order Bacteroidales; family Rikenellaceae; genus Mucinivorans. Next base: position 4,879 of record CAYJIF010000066.1, on the reverse strand, counting down.
AAGACTCCGCTGAGCATCCCCAGGGGTCATATCCTGAGCCCGACCATTCCACACCACTTCGCCACCATACTCGCCTGCCAGCGGCCCCATATCGATGAGAGTATCGGCAGCATCTATCACCTCTTTCTCGTGTTCCACAACTATCACCGTGTTTCCCAAGTCACGCAGCTGCTCAAGCACTTTAATCAACCGCCTATTATCACGTGGGTGCAGACCAATGCTGGGTTCGTCAAGAATGTAAAGCGAGCCCACAAGGGTACTACTCAGCGAGGTGGAGAGCATGATACGTTGCGACTCACCGCCGCTGAGCGTATTGTTAGCTCTATCGAGGCTCAGGTAGTCCAGCCCTACATCACAGAGGTAGTTCACACGTGCTGAGACCTCGTCCAGCACTCTACCGCCAATGGTCATGTCATATTCGTCGAGGCTAAGGGTCGAGATAAACCCCTGCAGCTCGCCCACGGGCATCATCGTCAAATCCACGATGGTTTTATCCCCGACTCTCACATAGGTAGCCTCTTTGCGCAGCCTCCCCCCGCCACACTCGGGGCAAACACTCTTGCCCGTGTAACGCGAGAGCATCACTCGGTACTGAATCTTATATCGCTCGCCTTCCAAGAACTTGAAAAATTCGTTCAACCCATGAAAACCCTTGCCACCCGTCCACAACAGAGTCTTTTGTTTCTGTGTCAATTCATAGAAAGGTTTATGGATGGGGATTTTATTCTCGCTTGCAGCTGCAATCACCTGTTTTTTCCACCAACTCATTGTCTCGCCTCGCCAACAAACTATCGCATCATCATATATGCTTTTGCTCTTATCGGGCACCACCAACTCTTCGTCAATGCCAGTAACCTTGCCGTAACCCTGACACATTGGACACGCTCCCAAGGGGTTATTGAAACTAAAGAAGTGTTCGGTAGGCTGCTCAAAGACAATGCCATCGGCCTCGAACCTGTCGGAAAATTCCTGCAAATCCCAACCTCCGCCACGCTCTGTGAAGATTGTACAATATCCCGAACCCACATCGTAGGCTCTGGCGGCTGAGTCCAGCGCGCGAGTCTTATCCACTTCCGCCCCTATGAACCTATCCACCACGGCATAGATTCTCTGTTCTGCGTATTTTTGCTGGTTGGTTAGTATATCCTCGGCGCTGAGCACTGAACCGTCGGCCGTAAAAAACCTCTGCCACCCGTCACTCTGAGCCTGCAACAATGCCTCCACCATACCGCTATATTCGCTCACTCGAAGCTCCGCACCCAGCACGATTCTCGCTCCTGCTGGCACTTCTTCAAGCGCATGGTAGACATCGAGCGAATTGTGAGCACGCACCAACTCACCGCTTATGGGAGAATAGGTTTTCCCAATGCGGGCGTAGAGTAGGCGCAAGTAGTTGTATACCTCCGTGGAGGTTCCCACAGTGGAGCGATTGTTGCGCACCGACACTCTCTGTTCGATGGCAACCGCGGGTGCAATACCCTCAATGCTATCTACATCAGGCTTAGGGGTTTTGCCCAAGAACTGACGCGCGTATGCCGAAAGACTCTCAACATAGCGCCTCTGCCCCTCGGCAAAAATAGTGTTGAAAGCCAACGTAGATTTACCCGAACCTGATAATCCAGTAACAACAACAAGCTGATTGTGAGCAATATCGAGGTCGATATTCTTTAAGTTATGAACTCTCGCACCTCTGATTTTAATATAATGTTTCTCGCTCTTATCGCTTTGCTCGACTATCGTTGCTCCGTTTTTTGGGGTTATCTTGTTCGCTCTGCTCTGATCACTCTTTTCGTTCTTTTCGCTCTTCTTCGCCATTAATTTTCATTGCTTTTTTTTCGTCTGCATACTCTCTGTTAAGTGTCTATGGTCTGGGGGAGGGTCTGAGGGGGGAGGTGAAAAATTATTCACCTCCTCTGATTTCGATTTGTTCGCCACGAGTAACTTTCTCGCAGTATCTGCACTTGAGCGCCAGTTCTCCGTTCTGCTCGCTGACCTTGAAGTGAGTCGAGAGAGATTCGTGATTGGTTATGCACATAGGATTTGCGCACTTCACAATATCGGAAACCTCGTGAGGCGGCTCGATTTGTCTTTTTTGCACCACTTCGTAGTTTTTAATCGTAGAGATTCTCGCCTGTGGAGCAACAAGGGCGAGGTAGCTGGTCTGGTCATCACTACAATCCCTGTCCACGATTTTCACCAACGCCTTCTTCCCGATTCTTTTGCTCGAAAGGTTCGTCGCAAAGAAAAGCTGCGTTTTGAGCCCCTCCAATCTCAGCAAATCAATAACTTTAAAGAGTACTGTTGGGGGTATGTGGTCAATTACCGTTCCGTTTTCGATGGCGGCAACTTCCAAGGTTTTTACACTGTTTTTCATCTTGTTTTTGTTTACGAATGAGGCGGGGGCGGGGAGGACTATTTAAGTGAGAGTAGTCGAGAGATTACTGCTTGACGGGCATAGAGCCCATTTTTTGCTTGCTGGAAGTAGTATGATTTGGGATGCGCATCCAACGAGGAGTGAATCTCGCCCACTCGGGGCAGCGGGTGCAGTATCCTCATAGTCTCCTTCGTACCCTCAATCATATCGCTTTTGAGCACATAAGCGTTTTTCACTCTCTTATACTCCATCTTGTCCGCAAAACGCTCGCCCTGAACACGAGTCATATAGATAATATCACACTCACTGATTCGCTCCATGATGTCGGCAGTCTCGTAGTAGTTTATACCGTTCTCGTAGAGGAAGGTTTTATACTCGAGCGGCATTTGCAACTCCGCTGGCGACACAAAAGTGAAATTCGCCTTGAAATGGCTGAGTGCTTGCAGCAAAGAGTGCACCGTTCTACCGTATTTCAGGTCGCCCACCATCATGATATTGATACCATCGAGTCGTCCCTGGGTTTTGATAATGGAGTACAAATCCAGCAGCGTTTGAGTGGGGTGTTGGTTTGCACCATCACCAGCATTGATGAGCGGCACGTCCGAAACCTCACTGGCAAAACGTGCTGCTCCCTCTACGGGGTGACGCATCACGATGAGATCGCTGTAACTCGAAATCACCTTGACTGTGTCGTGTAGGCTCTCTCCCTTGCTCACGCTCGTTGCGTTAGCGTCCGAAAACCCAATAACCTTGCCGCCGAGGCGACACACTGCGCTCTCGAAACTCAGTCGGGTGCGAGTCGAAGGCTCAAAAAAAAGCGACGCAATGACCTTGCCACGAAGCAACTCCTGGTTTGGATTCTCCTCAAATTCTGCAGCAAGCTCCATTATTTCAATTAATTCCTGCTTTGAAAAATCGTTTATCGATACAAGGCTTTTCATATTTTTTAACTTTCATTGTTATTTTTAATCACGCATCTCACTACTCTCTCGCTCTGCTACTTATCTGTTTCATTCAAAATTGCAACACTCTGTCCAATTCATCTTTTAGTCCCTCTGCTTCGCTCTTTCGCACTTCGATACTCACCTGGCACAAACTACCAATATATTCGATTGGTGCTACTTTCAGCTCTCTTTGTTTGGCAATTTTCATTACTCTGTCAAGTTTTGCAAAATCAACCTCGCAGCTCACCCACTCCTTCTTCACCACCTCTACCCTACCCGCACAAGCGAGCACCTCGGTGGTAGCCTCGGAGTATGCAGATATTAGGCCTGAAGTCCCCAAAAGAATCCCTCCGAAATACCTCACCACAACCACCAACACATCGCTGAGTTCAGCACTGAGCAATCTCCCCATTATCGGTCTGCCCGCAGTTCCACTTGGCTCGCCATCGTCATTGGCACGATTCACAGCACCCTCTACACCAATCCTATAGGCGTAGCACCAATGGCGCGCTGAGTGGTGCTCGCTACGCAGCAAACTCACGTAGGCTTCGGCCTCCTGAGCACTCTTCACCACGTATGCATAGGCAATAAAACGGCTGGAACGCTCTCGTATCTCGCTCACAGCATCGTGGCCAATCGTATAGTAACTATCCTTTTCCAATGGCTCAAATTTACTAATTTTAGTGCGAATCTCAAAATTATGATACCGTTTTTGCTTTTTAAAATAAAAAACAATACCTTTGTCATAGATCTTAGGCTCGTGAGGGGGGCAACCGCCGCATGCTAAGGCACGAAATTTGAGATATAGAAACTGGTTCCATTGTGGTCGGAAATTCTGTGGTGACGCTATCAAAAATCACCCGCGAAACGACCCCACAATGGTACACTTTTTTTTATAACTACGCTACAACAACATTTTTAGACCTAACTTAACACCATGTCAGCTATCAACCACGTTACGGCAGAGGGAATGCAAAAACTCAGAGAAGACCTCGAATCACTAATGGCGCAAAGACCTGTAATCTCTGCTATGATTGCAGAGGCAAGGGATAAAGGAGACCTCTCCGAAAATGCCGAATATGATGCAGCTAAAGAAGCGCAAGGGCTACTCGAAATGAGAATCGTCAAACTCGAAAATACTATTGCTAACTCTCGAATCATTGACACCTCGAAAATTAGTACCAAAAATGTGCAGATACTCAATAAAGTCACTATTCGAAATACCAAAACAGCTCAGGAATTTATCTACCAACTCGTGAGCGAAACCGAAGCTAATGTCAAAGAAGGCAAACTCTCGGTTGGAACGCCTATTGCCAAAGCGCTGCTGGGTAAGAAAAAAGGCGCTGTGGTCTCGGTGACAGTCCCTAATGGAGTGATGGAGTTCGAAATCATGGATATCTCCATCTAAATTTTTTTTGCGATACTCGTCGTGGTGTGTTCTCCACGATGAACGTACTATAAACACATCTCTGAATTGGGTTTCATTCAGCAATAGTATATAATAGAACTATTGCTCTATGTTTGCCGCAATGTTGTGCAGGTTATAGAGGGGGTTTTGCCC
>CAYJIF010000065.1:0-9439 GCA_964370175.1 uncultured Rikenellaceae bacterium | reverse complement strand
TACGCCGCGCGGGCGGTGCCTGCGGGCACACCGTTTGGAGTTTCGATACATTTTTCACACAAGCAGAGCAACCAAAACAATTGCCCAGCGGGGGCACCCGCCGCCGCGCGGGCGGTGCCTGCGGGCACACCGATTGGAGTTTTGATACATTTTCACGTCATCAGAGTAACCAAAACAATAGCCCTGCGGGGGCGAGTTTTGCCACATTTTTTATACCTGCAAAGCAACCAAAACAATTGCCCTGCGCGGGCGACTATCAGTGAAAAGATCCAAGATCAACATCTCGCCCGCTGGCAGACTCTCTATCATCTGGGGATATGGTCACGCCTGCCATGCTTGCATCACCCATTTTACAGAGAAGTTTCATTAAATAGTTTTCATGTTAGTTTTGTTTAGTGTCGCCAAAACTAATCAACATTTGTACATTTTCAAGCAAAAACAGCACCTTATTTTATTCAACAGTTTTTTTGCTATGGAGTAGGGGAGTGTGCTCACCAAAAAAAAGGGCGAAATTTTGCTCATATGAGCACCCAAAAAAAACCATAATTTGACCCCAAAAAGACGAAAATTTGAGTATGTTTTTTTGCCAATTTTGCAAAATTCTAAAAAAATCATTTTAGTAATCAAATGGTACTGAATCATCATCAAAAGTATTTTTTTTGCCTAAAAATTTGCAGATTAAAATATTATACATACCTTTGCGCTGAAATACAAAGGAGGCTTAGTGTGTAAATTGTTGTTAGCCAGCCAATTAACCCCAAATAACCGATAATATGCAAAAATGGGGAAAAATGGCAAAAACAACATATGTTGGAAAAATAAGCAAAAACAAGAGATAAAATAAAGAATTTAATGTTCGGAATGAAAAATAGAATTATTATCACACTTTTGTCGCTCGCGACAATTTTTTCTAACACAGCCCACGCTAACGACAGTCAACCCCTAAGCGACACGACCAGAATTACAGAAATTATCTACAATACTGAACGTAGCGATATGCAAGATGATATTAAGTTTTTCTTTCATATCAACAAATTTGACTTCATTGAAGACTACAGCACGAACGCAATAAACCTGCTAATGCTCGACCAAATCATGGCCGACGAAACCAAACTACTCGGATTGGACTCTATCGAGATTCACGCAGCGGCATCTATCGACGGTAGATACGATTTCAACGAATATCTCGCAAAAAATCGTGCACAAACAGTGCGTGACATCATTGCAAAAAGATACAACAGCATTAACCCCTCACTCTTCAAAGCCACTTGGGAGGCTGAAGATTGGGATGGTTTTCTCGAACTTGTCAAGGCTGACAACAACCTCCCTAACAAAAACGAAGTAGTAGGAATTATCACTAACGATGCTCTGAACGCTGACCAAAAAGAGTACAGACTCCGCAACCTTGCACAAGGCAGACCATGGAACTACATGGCTAAACACATCCTGCCTAAGTCTCGTTATGGCGCATCGCTGATTTTCCACTACAAAATCGACACAACCAAAGAAGTAATACACACAGACACTATTCTGGAGCGTGATACAATCATTATTGTAAAAGAGGTTACGCCTCCAGTAGTTGAGCCAGCACCAGACACCAGACCCTTCCGCATGGCGATCAAAACAAACCTACTCTATGCAGGACTAACACTAACTCCTAACCTCGGTTTTGAAATAGGGCTCTCAGACAAAATGACTCTGGATTTCACTGGCGGATACAACCCATGGAATCTCGAGGGCAGACCAGGCGACAACAAAAAACTCGTGCACTGGCTCGCAAAAATTGAAAGCCGACTCTATCTCGACAAAGCATTCGAGGGTCACTTCTTCGGTGCTCACGTCTTGGGTGGAGAGTTTAACATCGGCAACCATGAGCTGCCACTCCTGTTCGGAAAAGGCTCTGAGGCATACCGATACGAAGGTTGGGCAGCAGGAGTTGGGCTAACCTACGGCTACCAATGGAGACTATCGAAAAGATTTAACCTCGAAGCCAGCATAGGACTGGGGTACGCTTACCTCAACTATGACAGATGGGAACACCCTCGTTGCGGCACATTCATTGACAAAGGCACGAAACACTACTTCGGCCCTACAAACGCAAGCATTTCAATTGTTTACCGCTTCGGCAAATGGTAATCTGAGCCCTTCTCTACAGCAAAATATTTCGCATAACATTAGCTATAACTATATCAATAACTCACGTAAAAAAAAAACAAAAATGAAAAAACTGTTTCTTATACCCTTTGCATTCATCGCAATGATGGCGACCTCTTGCCAGGAGTATAACACTGTAGATCCTAACGACAACGTGGAACAACCTACAGAAACCGAAGGCAAGCACGTCAAAATTTTATTCAGAACCCCCTCATCAGCCAACACTCGCGCTATGGGCGCCGGCATGCAAGACGGCCAGCAATTTGAGTTCGACATGTCAAGTGTAATACTACTGCAAGTGGACGATGAAGGCTCAGTAATCATTGAGGATGACCCACAGAGTGGAGAACCTCAACTTGGTGGATATTTCTCATTCATCAACCTTACCACTGGAACACCACAGGGTGACTATGTACAATACGAACAAGATATCGTACTACCATCTGATCTCAATAAATTTGTCATTTGGCTAAACTCTGGCGATGGTGAGCCAATCGATGTAAACTTCACGCAAGGAATAACAAGCTACGAGCAAGACTATGGATTCGCTAGTATCGGGGCAATAGGACAAGGCGACCTTTCAACCGCTACTGGTACTGGTACATTTGCTGACCCTGTCATTGTGTCTGTGACAATAGCTCCTAAAATGGCACGCATACAAGTGGAAAATGACCTGACGAACGTAAAAACACTTCAGGCAGTAGTAGAAAGCTCTCAAGAGCGCTCAGCAGCCACCACCTGGGACATTACTGGCGACTACGATGCTGCAGAAGAGGCACTCTATGAGAAACTTGCAACACAACTCGGACTTACGCTACAAACTGCAAGCAGAGTAATCAAAGAAGACGCTTTAGGCAATCCACTCCCGGAAGCTGAATGGAAAACAGTAGATACTGAGTTCTATCCAATGCTTTACACTGGACTAAGAATCGAAAGTATTCACGTCAACAGAACATACAACAATCTCATTTCTGGCACAATTACTCAAGGTATGACTACTGCCGAAATGAAAGCACTTATGCAGAGAACGTACGATCACATGGTTTCTCCAACTCCTACTCACCTGACTGACCCACTTGTTGTCAAAGATATCACCAAGCCTGGACAATCTTGGTATGACACATACTTCTTCTCTTCATATTCATCGTACAGAGACCAAGGTGCAAAGTGGGGACTCTTCAACACTTATGACACAGATGTAGAAATCAGTGATGGAAGCGCAGACGTATACCCAAATCTTAATGCACACTCAGCGGCAATCTCAACAAGCTCGTATAATAATGGAGACCACAGATGGTTGCTCTCTCCTGAAGGAGGTGTTACTGAAGGTGAAAGCGGAGCTTTCGTGGATGACGTTACGTCAATCATAGCTGACGCGCAAAATGATTTTGTAAATGGAAGCCTAACACAAGGGCAACTATACGACACCTATGAACGATACTGGCCACGATTGCTGAATCCTTACATGATGTCGAGCTTCTTCCAAGTGGATCAGTATAGCACCGACCCAGCTCCAGGTACTATTGGCTTTAACCTATACGAACAAGGCACTACTACTACCTCAAGAGATGCTGCAAAAGAACAACAACCTCACCTTATCGTGCGCTTCTCGTACGAAAAGAAACTGATATTCGATGACGAGGGAAACATCGTTATCAATCCTGAGACAGGATACCCTGAGTATGAAGCAGGACCAGGCTCAGTTACTGAAACTCCAAACCCAAGCGATGGTGGCGATGGTGGTACACAAATGGCACCAGGTGGTAAAGCGATGTCTGGATCATCAATCTCTACCAAAAAAACCATCAAGAACCTTAATATCGTGGCATTCGAAGACACTGCTAACCCAGGTCAATACCCTGCATTCCAAGGTGGTAACATCTACGTGCTAAGCCTCTCTGATATTCTGAGCATGATTCTGGACGAAAACACCCCAGTTACTGACCAAGGGTACGAAGATTCAGAACAGACTTACACTGAGATGAAAGTACAAATCAAAAACTGGAAAGAAGTAGGCGTTAAGCCAGTAATCTAAGTTGAGGACAACGCTAAATACAGAAAAATTTACAACCGCTGTGCGTAATAAAATGAAAATAATGAACTATATCCTTGGTGTGACTCTCGTTGCATTGCTGTGGTCGTGTGAAGACAACACCACAAGCAACAACGTGAAACAACCCGAGGATATGGTTAACGCCAAGAGTGTAAATATTGACCTCAAAGCTCTCTATCCAGAAGCAACATCTAAAGCTATCGGCGATAAATACAACGATGGCGACCCATTTCAAATCGACAAGAGCAACATCGTTTTGTTGTTGCTCAACGACGATGGCAGCTTGATCCTCGATGAGGATGGTAATCCTGACCAAAACACGCAAATTGAACTAAATCAGTTCATGGGTGTAACACCGAGCTTTAGCGAAAACACTTTCACATACTCTGCGGAAATCGAACTTCCCGACTATGCGTCAAGAGTTGGAATATTTGTTAACTTCGCTCAACCCAATGTTAACAAAATGCAGAGCTCAAGCAATAAGATCATGCTGCCTGCCAAAGGCTATGGCTCCATCGTTAAAAACACTGAAGGCACTGAGGGAGATCCTTACACACTGACTGTAACACTCGAACCAATGGTGGCAAGGATTCAAATCGAAAATGACCTTGTCAATAGCACTGAAGCTACCTTCCCTGCACCACTGAACCTTGTGAAGGCAACTGGGCTTGCTAATGGCGAGGCGATAACGTACTACGAATCACTGTATGAAAATCTGAGAATCGAGGCCATCTACCTTAATAGAACATATGTGGAGCTGAACTCACTGTATTTCATTCCAGAAGTTCCTATGGCTGGCATCGCCGCACCCGAAATCGATATCACCGGTGCTGGATACGCCTGGGAGGAGACATACACGAAAACTGACATGTTCACTCCAGATCACTTGGTAGGTAGTAAATATGCACTTTTCAACTCGCACAACCCATATCTATTCTACTACGACACGCAAGACAACAAAGTGATGGCTAATATAAATGCAGCCCTGAACACCGTGAGTCATGAGGACAGATGGAGAATCACTGGCGATAGAGTTGGACAAGCTCCGGTTCTGGATGCTCCTACCAAAACAATCGCTGATAGCTGGCCTACGATGATTAACCCTGCACTACAAAGCTGCTTCTTCCAAACAGACGAAACGGCTGCGGAATCAAATGCAGGAGCATTAGGGTACAATATCTACGCTCAAGGCGAGGCTACTGCCACAAGAGATGAAGCGCTGTTGCAACAACCACACCTCGTGGTGGAGTTCTCATACTCAGCAATCGCGCAACTAAACCCTGACGGCTCATTCGTCAAGGACGCAGAAGGCTTTATGGTGTATGATGACGTGGCATATGGAACAGAAACTAAATACCTAAACATTGTGGCGTTCGAAGAGACCATCAACCCACAAGATCCAGCAAAACCGTTCCCTGCATTCGAGGGTGGATTCGTCTACACGCTGCAACTCTCGGAGATAGTCAACCTCATACTGGATCCCGAAACGGTTGTGACAGAAGAGGGTAATGAAGACCCTGAAGGACAACCAGAAGGTGGCGGCGGGCAATATGACGCACCACAACACAGAATCCAAATAACAAAAAAATACAATAAATAACAACATAAAAAACACAAACAAAAAAATGAAAACAAAAAACACTATTTGGAGCTTAGCTCTTGCTACACTTTTCGTAGCGTGTGACAAGCCTGGAAATTCAACTGAAGATCCATCACAAGGTCTAACAAACGAAGCTTACGTTGGTATGGTTGTTAGCAGCGGAAGCTACGGTTCAGCTACTAAAGGTATCGGACACGGTACTGTTACTGGCGACAAAGCTGCTGTAAACTTCGCTGATGCTTACATCGCAGGTAATGGTGGTGAGGCTGGAGATCCAACAGTTGGAAATGGCGAAATTCTTGCAGAAGAATTTGGTTTTGAATTCAAAGATGATGCAGGTGATTACAAAGCTGCGAAACTTTTCCCTGCTGGAACATCAAGCATTACCCTTCAATTCAACTATGACAACACTACACTTACAAGCAACGTAAATACTCGCCAAGGCGATGTTGAAGATGCAGTTGTAATGGTTAGCGGTACTGGCAATGTAACTCCAGGTAGCGACGACGATTTCACTGAACTCGAAGGTAACCACGTAGCGCACATCGAAGTAACTCCAGAAATGTCTCGTCTTCAAATTCTTGACGACCTTACAGCTGGTTTCACTCTTGCAGCTGGTTCAAGATACGAACTATACAAAAACCTTACTATCGAGGCGTTCTACATCAACCGCTCTAAAATGGATAGAACTGATGCTGCAACAAACAGAACTCCAGCTACTTTGGCTGACTGGGCTGCTGCTTTTGCTGCGAAACCTGCTACAAAATACGGTCTATACACTGCTGGTTCATGGCCTATCACTGATGCTAGCACTATCGTTACAAGCAATGTTACAGACGCTGCTACTCACTTCTTCTCAAAAACAGCCGTTGGTACAACTGTTGGTGTTGACACAAAAGGTACTGAGGTCGTTGGTTTCAACCTATTCCCACAAGGTGTTGCTAAAACTTCAAGAGATGACGCTGCTGCTGAGCAACCTCACCTTGTTGTTAGAATTGGCTACACACACAGAGCTAAAATCGTACAAGATCCAGTTGACAAAAAATACTACTTGGCAGTTGATGCCGCTGGCGATATCATCTACGAAACAGTTGACTACGTGAACAAAGGAACTGTTGATGCTGCTGGCGATCCAGCTGACGATGGCGACGATACTAACAACTACAGCTATGTTAACTTCGTAGCATTCAACACAGGTGTTGGTGCATACCCAGCGTTCGAAAAAGCTAACGTATATGAGCTAAAACTCTCTGACATCATCAACACTATCCTTATTGCTCCAGGTAACGAAGGTACTGGTACTGGTGGCGGTACTAACCCTCCAGTTAAACCAACTGACCCAACTAACCCTGACCCAGACGAACTTGCTGTTGAAATCACTATCGCAGTTAAGAGCTGGACTGTAGTTCCTGTAACTCCTGAGCTGTAAGCTGTAGAGATTACACACCGCAGGCTATTTAATTGTAGCCGAACACAGTAAACAAGTAACCGAAATAATAAGGGCTCTGAACGAGAGCAAATCAAGAAGAGCCCTGTTTTTTTTAATAGAAATGAAATTCCCGAAACATATTTTTATAGTTGCAACACTAATCCTATCTATGCTGCAGAGCTGTACAAAAGAGGATACCTCGGAGTGTCTATACTCATTTGATGTACAGCTTAGCTTTATGGAGTCGAAAGTAGACCAAGAAAATATTATCGACAAAAATGTCGAAAAAGTTTCGGTGTACCTATACAACCAAGCAGGACAGTTCGTCAAACGTGCAGACGCTAACTTGTTAGACCTGTACAGAAGCGACAATACCTACACCATGAACGTGGAGGTTGATGCTCCTGGCACATACTCCTTTGTGGTGCTGGGCGATAGCAGAACGCCTGACTACACGATAACAAGCCAAACGGATATCAATAGCTTTGATGTCACTGTGGATGTTCCCAGCAGCGGGGTCTTGGAGACAAAACTCGAAGAAACCTATATCGCTACTCAAAGAGAAGTGACCGTTGAGAAAATGAATATCGTGCCAGTTGTTAAGGCGCAACTCTTTAGAAACAACAATCGTATTGATATTGCAGTAGTTGGACTCACCACAACCGTGACACAACTGCTTGCCACCAAAATGCAGTACGAAAACACATCTTTCAATAAAGATAATGCTACAACGGGTGCGGTGCTATACCAACCTTTTGAACAGCAAATCCAAGGAGATGGAACCACAGCACTTGATAACAAATTTATCTTTAGTTATGAGACGCTGAGGTTGATGTACGACAGACCTATGATGCTCGAAATCGACATTGTAGAGGGACTCACTGTTGTTGACAAGAAGAGCGTGGACCTGATGAATATCATCAAAAATGCTCGCCTTCATGACGGTAGTAAAGTCTTCGCAGACCAACTCGACCTCGACTACCAAAGAGACTACAACATTGTACTAATGTACAAGGATGATGGTGCTGGTGGTGTTGAGCTCACGGTGACTCTGAATGGCTGGAATGTTATAATCGTCACCCCCGAACAATAGAGTCAACAAAAGAATATCATTTCAACTGAACTTCTTAAGTAAAAGAGGTTGTCCCTAAGGAGTAAATTACTCCACATAGCGGACAACCTCTTTTCTTTTGTGAGTGTAGGATGTCTGAGGTACAAATTATTTTTACTAACTTTACGCTGAGTTTATAGCCCCACCACCCCACTAACTTAAGAGCAACCATCACCATATATAAGACTATGAATATAGAAGAATACAGAGAGTATTGTTTGTCGCTGCCCGAGGTCGAGGAGTCTTTGCCATTTGATAATAACGTCTTGGTGTACAAAGTGGGCGGAAAGATTTTCAGCCTTGCCTCCATAGATGGTTTCGACCACTTTGCTGTGAAGTGCGAACCCGACAAAGCTGCCGAGCTGCGTGACACTCACATTGGTGTAACTCCCGCTTTCCACCTGAACAAGACTCACTGGAACGACATCACGGTTGTTGGGAGTCTGAGCGAGGAGTTTCAGCGAGAACAGATCTTGAATTCTTACCTATTGGTTGTGAACAAGTCGGTTACGCCCAAAGCCTTGCGATTGCAGCTCATAGAAATTGCAAATGATTTCATGGCAAAGAGGCAGGGTCGGCCATAGTATACTTCTCCCCCCCAAACTCCCCCCGCTCGTCTCACCTTGAAAATATTCGCATGCAGCGTAGCACGCGGTCTGCCGCTTTGGCGCGGCGGCATCCCGCGTGCTGCGCACAATGTGTTGAACGAATAACGGCAGGTGCAATTTTCTATGTGTAATTTTTGAGTTCTTCGGGTGCCGCCGGCGGTGGAACGCTAATTTGTGAGCGTAGCGAGGAAATTGCGGTCTGCCGCGTGGCGCGGCGGCATCCCGCAAATGCTGCGCACAATGTGTTGAACGAATAACGGCAGTTGCAATTTTTTATGTGTAATTTTTGAGTTCTTCGGGTGCCGCCGGCGGTGGAACCCGAGAGAAATTGCTCTATACATTATACGTAGTTTACACGTGTAGGTTTTAGGATGTTCATGGATGCCGCCGGCGGTGGAGCGCTGAAGAATGCGCCCGAAAGGGTGCAGAAAACAGCGGTCTGCCGCGTGGCGCGGCGGCATCCCGCAAATGCTGCGCATTTAAT
>CAYJIF010000064.1:0-9466 GCA_964370175.1 uncultured Rikenellaceae bacterium | reverse complement strand
CAAGCTTCATCACTATCTTTTTGCGTCGCCTATCAATGTTTTCGATCAGATTCTGCGCCAGAGGCACAAAACGCTCATCACCATCAGGATGGAGGCTTATGAGCAGAAGTGGATTCAAGCTATTTTCGATAGTTTCCAAGACTTTTCCCGTAACTCCAGAGGTTTTATCGAGAAAGTCATACCCAGTCATATCATCCCAGTCGCCAGCTTTTTCACGCTGTTTCGTTGCGGTTTCAAGGTAGGTTTCTTTGCCGAGCAGCAGCGATGCCTTTTGCGGCGTATCGATAAAGTCGAGTTGAGCCACCACCGTGCCCACTCCTTGGGCTTTGGCATTAGTCATAAAAAAGGGAGTCGCTATGGCATCGATCTGCATCCATAGCGGCTCCTCTTTACATTTTTCTATTATATCTCTGGCGCTAAGTTCTCCGTAGATCTTAATTAGCACCTCGCCATCTGCGCCCCACAGTTTTGTAACTTTGCCGATTTTGTGAATCGGGTCAATAGCTGCGAGTGCTTTGGCGTTATAGTTCATTCTCTTTTAGCGATAGGAATGTGTGCGTGTCAGGCAATTACGGCCTTACTCAGCAGCAGGAGTTTCCTCAGTTGCTGCTACTTCTTCTGCGGCAGGAGCTTCTTCTTCGGTTGCTTCAACCTCAGGTGCTGCTTCAGCAGCTGCTGCTGCAAGTTTTGCTGCTACTGCTTTTTCTTTATCTTCTTTGACTTTAGTCTCAGCAGCCAAGCGAGATTTAGCATCTTTAAGCGCGTCAGCTTTTAGGCCATCGCGTTTTGCTTGGATTTTATTTTCTTTTTCGGCGAGCCATTTTTCGAATTTAGCTTCAGCTTCTTCTTGAGTGAACGCACCTTTTTTCACACCGCCGTTAAGGTGGTGCATCATAAGTACTCCTCTGTAAGAAAGGATTGCACGAGCAGTGTCGGTAGGTTGAGCACCTTTTTGGATCCAGCTAAGTGCGCTATCGAAGTTCAGTTCGATTGTTGCAGGGTTAGTGTTAGGGTTGTAGGTACCGATTTTTTCGATAAAGCGGCCATCACGTGGAGAGCGGCTATCAGCTACAACGATGTGGTAGAAAGCGTAAGATTTCTTACCGTGACGAGAAAGGCGGATTTTAGTTGCCATAAGTTATTGTTTTTTTGCTTTTTTTCAAATCTGCCCACTAATGTAATTTCTTCCTGGCGGGGATTCACCCCTAATTTTGTGGAAGCAGCCACTGTCCAAGTGGCACCATTGTTTCGGATTTGTGGGCGCAAAGTTAAATTTTTTTTCTATCTTTACCAAAAATTATCTAATGTTTCTGCTATGAAAACTGCACTTTTCCCTGGGTCTTTCGATCCCTTTACCCTTGCCCATTTCGAGGTAACTCGCCGTGCGCTCACTATTTTCGACAAAGTCGTCATTGCCATTGGCACAAATCCGCAAAAAAAAGGATTGCTTACGCCCATAAACCGCAGGTGTCTTATCGAGGATATTTTCGAGAAAGAACCTCGAGTTGTGGTGCGTAATTACGAGGGGTTGACCTCTGAGTTTTGCGCCGCCGAGCAGGTGACACACATCGTGCGGGGGCTACGAAATAGCGAGGACTTGGAATTCGAACGCTCCATAGAAATTCTCAACAAAAGCCTCAATCCAGCAGTAGAAACACTCTATTTTTTGACCTCCCCAGAACATCTACACATCAGCTCCACGGCCATACGAGAACTGCACCACTTTGGTGCACCCACATCCGCTCTGTTGCCAAAGGGCGTGAAACTCAACAACTACCTCTAAAGCCTACTTCTCGTTAGCTTTTTCGCCAACTACATCGCTATCTCCCTCTTTTGTCATTTCGACGGGCTCGGGCTTTGGCCTCAGCTTAGCTTTTGCATAAGATTTTGAATTAGGCTTCACACTCATTGCGTTGACCTTGAGAATCTGGGTCACCGCCCAGTAGCTGATGCCAATGAGGTAGGCGATACAGCAGGCATAGACGATCCAATAAGTAGTCCCGCTTAGCGACAACGGCCCAGTGAGACTCGTGACGTTTTCGCCAAAAATCATGTAATACATATACGCCAACCCGTTGTTCAACATGTGAATGATTATCACAGTACTCAACGATCTGGTCATCTCATACACCACCGCGATTACCACTCCCACAAAAAAAGCACCTACGGCCTGTTGTGGAATGATATGTATCGCTCCGAAGATTATCGACGCAATGGCAATGCCCCAAAATGGCCCCAGATTATACGAAAAGTTCTTTTGCAGCGTGCCTCGAAAGAGAAACTCCTCCAACACCGCTGCCATCACGACCACAGTGAGCATCGGCCAAAATCCGCCCGTTAAAGTACCGTACAATTCGTCCATCATGACATCGGGGATAATCTCAATGAGCGGCGTTATGACAATCGTCAGCGCCTCTATTGTCACCATAGTCAATACAATGAGCGGGAGGTTGAAACGCTGTGGCTGAGGGCGAAATGTTGGGATGTGCCAATGAAAAACTCTGCCAAAAAGTCCCATTATCAATATACACAGGGTGAAAAGTAGCGAGTAGGAGAGAAAATCATTCAAGAAGCTCTCGTTTACGCTAAATGAGCGCAAAACCTCTACCACAAGTCCAGAAATCACTACTGAAATTACAATAGAGAGAATGAACATTAGAATAAGAATCAAGGATTTTTTCATAACATTTGGTGTAGTTTTATGGTTTGCACTGCGGGCAGTGTGTCGTGAACACGCAGCACGTCGGCTCCTTGTTGCAATGCCGCAAAGTGCAGCACTGTGGTTCCGCTCAATGCCCCTTGGGGATCTGTACCCAAGGGCTTGTATATCATGCTTTTGCGAGAAAGCCCAACAAAAAGTTTCTCAGCGGGGAAACGCTCCTTAATCATATGCAACTCACGCAGTATGGCGAAGTTTTGTTCCAGATTTTTACCAAAGCCAAAGCCTGGATCGAGGTCAATTTCACGCACTCCACAATCATGGGCTGCTTGGAGCTGTGTGGCAAAAAAACTTAGAACATCAGGCATTGTAGCCCCACTGCTCATCATCACGTAGCGAAGCCCCAGACGACCAACAGTTGGGAGCATTTCCTTGTCCTGCGCCCCGCCTTCGATGTCGTTGACAATAACCTCACCGAACTTATCATAGACGCGCTGCACCACCTCGGCTCTGAATGTATCGATGCTTATGGGTACCTGTGCGCTTACCTCACGGCGGATTATTTGCACAGCGTGGGTGAGTCTTGAGCATTCCTCTTCGAGTGGGACGGGACTGTGCGAGGGTCTGGTGCTGTACGCACCCACATCGAGCACCGAGGCACCCTGTTCGATGGCTTCTTGAGCCATTTCGATTAGCTGCCTATCGCTCTGAGCTCTGCTCCCGTTGTAAAAGGAGTCGGGAGTAGCGTTAATTATGGAAAATATCTCTATCATATTCTTCTGCAATAATTCATCTCTGACGTAAAAGCGTCTGTTCTAAAATTTCATCCTCCCTATTGCAATCCATATCACGCCATAACCGATGGCACTCATTGCCAGCAGGGCGATGCAAATATCTTCGAAGTGCAGAGCGATGGGATAGCTCTCCACCATGAAGGAATCGGCTGCAACTTTCACCACTCCAAAGTGTTTTTGCAAGAGGCAGAAACCAATGCCAAGCACCGCTCCAGCGCCAATCCCAAAGACCACTACTCTACCGCTGAGCGAAACAAAGACTCCCCTAACGGCACGAGAGCTCATGCCCAGTGCCCTTAGTAGTTTTGCTCCGTCCGCCTTCTCGGCACACATCATCAGCGTACATCCCCCAAGCGACATCACGGCAATGATTGCAATGAAGACGAGCACTATAAAAATTATATACTTCTCGGCATCAATTGCGCTGTATATCAGCGAGCGTTGTTCGTAACGGTTCTTCACAGTCACGTCCTCTCCCAGGATTCGAGCAATCTCTGCTCGTGCCTCGCTCTCCTCGACACGAGGGTATAACTCCACTGCCGAGAGTGCACGCGGCATGGCTATGAGCGAACGTACGTAATCAATATCCGTGTAAATGTATTTTGCATCGAGCGACGCATCTATTGAAAAGACTCCAGCAGGGACAAGCGTACCCGAAGAAATAAGTGGCACGGAGGGGGAGAGCACTCCGAGTTTGGGTGAGGGGATGATTGCGCTGACTTTGAGTGTTCTGCCTGCACCAAGCGTCATTGCCAGGTTATAGCTCAGCCCCGCCCCTACAACAGCTCGTGGCAGAGAACCGTGAAGGGTTTTCCACTGTCCGCGTGTCACGGCCGAGGGTAGAGCGCTGGTAGTGGCATAGCTGCTATCCACCCCGCGCATCACGCCTCCCGCGCTAAAGCCATTCCATTCCAACAGCACGTTGCAATCCACCATGGTTGTCACCTCGGCAAATTCATTTAGCTGCACCAGTGCGGCGCTATCGACCTCAAGATACTGCCCGCTGCTGGGCGTAATTCTCAGTGGCGCATCGAACTTCGAGTATATGTCGTGCACAAGCCCCGATAGTCCACTTTGCAGGGAAAGCACTATTATCATTGCAGCCGTTGGCACAGCCAATGCCACTACGCTGACTATGGCCACGAGGTTGACCAGCGAGTGGGATTTCTTCGAGAAGAGGAAACGGCGTGAAATAGTACTTCTGTTCACCTCAGTGCTTATTGTTCGATTAAGCGTTCGATGTTTTCTACATACTCCTGTGAGTCGTCAATATAGTAGTGCAGTTCGGGGATAATGCGTAGTTGGTGCCTCATTCTGCGCCCCAGTGCGCCTCGAAGTGCCGAAGAGTTGCTCTTCACGTTTTTGAGCACTTGCTCTGCCTTTGCGAAAGGAAAGACAGAGAGGTACACTCGTGCAGATGTTAAATCTGCACTAACTCTCACCTTGGTGACACTCAACAACGCTCCGCTGCTGAGGGTACTGAAATCGCGAGCAAAAATTTCGCTCAAATCTCGCTGCAACTGCGCTCCAACTTTCTGTTGGCGCAATGATTCTCCTCTATTTTCCATTCGTATTGTATATAATTAGTTAGCTTTAAATTTTATTTCCGTATTATCGGACTTCGCTGCCTGCTCCAATCGAGAATTTGTATTGAACCCCGATTGTTCCTCCAATATGGTCGACAGGCGTACGAAATGGATTGCCAGCTATGAATTCGGGCCCACGAAGAATGTCGGAGAGCTGGATTGCATATCGCCCTTCGGCAACTATCGACCAGCGTGGCGACACCTCGATATTGAAACCAAGACCTACGGTGATACCATAATTCCACAGGTAATCCCTCTGAGTGTCCAAAACGTAAACACCCTCACTGGTCACCTCATTGGTGGCTACGTTGTAGTATTTCTCGTAGGAGGAGAGCGTGTAGCTCAGAAATGGGCCTGCACTAAGAAAAATACGGCTATCATGGTCTTTGCTCAGTGGAATGTAGGGTTGCCAGAGGATTGGGAGCTGAATGACATCAAAGCTGCGCGTGTATGCCTCATCTCCATCGAAATATATCTTGTATGCAAATCCCTTTTGAACATACTCCAGTTCGAAGAGTATTGTACCCACGTACTTCTGGGCAGGAACATCGAAACGGTAGCTCAGACCGAAATTCCACAGCGAGTTTGGCACTGTGGCGTTCTCCAACTGCGGTATTCTGCGCATGAGTCCAGTGCCCCACCCGCCCTTGAAACCGATAGAATGGTCCGTGAGTACGGGTGCCCATGCCGCATCGAGCGTGGATACATTCTCTTTAATATCATCCACAAACTCCACGCTGTCTTTTGGTTGCGATGCTGATTGGTCATCGGCGCTTTGGGCATAGCCATTGGCTGTTGCGCAGAGTAGCAGCAGCACAGCAAGAGTATATATTTTCACCGCTCGTGTCATCTATTCAAATAGTTCATCAATGTTAATCTCTTCCACAATTTGCCAGTTTTCCTTGGCTTCAAAAACTTTAGGGCGGCCATTCACCATGTACACTCTCACTCTTTCGGCGGGAGTTCGTTTCTGCACATTACCAGTTGTCCATTTACCGTCTCCGTTGGCATCTTCGATGACTCTGAGCACGTAGAAATCGGGATTTAGGAATCGGTACATATAAGAGTTGCCCTTTGTGGCGCCGTACTTAACGTCTATGATTTTGTGTGAGCTTTGGTTCTCGGACGTGCTTGCACCTCGAATATTACTTCCCTCCATTTTGATGAGTTCGAGTATATACTTAGTAGAATCCGTTGCGCCCGTTGCGAGGCTGTCGGCACCACCCACAATATTGAAGGTCAACTCGCCGAATTTCTCGGGGTCAAGCGTTGTGAAATTTGCCGAGAGTGAGTCGTTTATCTCAAACGCTATGTTTTCGAGCGCACCCTCGATGATTTGCAGTTCATACCTCGAGTTCTCTTTCCACGGTGCGTTTATTTCGAGCCGGCGCACCCCCACTTTATTTATGGTGGGCGTAATCATTGTGCGCACTTCCTCTGTTTTTGTTTCAGCACCTCTGCGTGCGCCTTTTTCTTTGGTCTCTGTTATTTCGGCAAGGGTGATTTTGCTTTCGTCCACACTCCTGAGCGGAATATTAAAGGTCATCACGATGTTATCCTCGGGGTTAAAATTTTGTGAGGCCTTCACGTCAAATTGCAATGGATTTTGCTCAGGGATACTGTCCGCAGCTTGTTCCTCGGCAGATAGCGAGTCTGCTGGCATCAGCTCTTCGTCATCGCCACGTCCTGCTGCATCTCTTGATGGTTTTTCACCTCTGCCTTCACCTCTGCCTTCACCTCTGCCTTCACCTCTGCCTTTGGCTTTATCTTTCTCATCCGTCTTTTGCTCGGATTTTTTAAAGGCGAGGGAGAGTTCCACATCCTGCCAAAAGTAGTTCATAATGCTGTCGTGGCGAGCGTACACCATCCTACCTTTGATGGTATCGGCAAGCGCGTCGAGTTCTTCTTTCGTTGGGGGCGCAATCCACAGTCTGAGCGAGTCACCCGCCTCATTGCGATCTTCTATGAGCCATTGCTCAGGAATTCCCTCCAAGCTCAGCGAGTCGTATTTTGCGTCAGGGGCGTTGAACGAGAAGAAAAGTTCTTGTGTCGAGGGGCGTTTTCTATCGAGCAGGGTTTGTCTCTTCACTATTTCCTCTTTGAAAAGTTCCATGACTACTTGTAGGGAGTCAATATAGGTTCTCTGAGTGAGGCTATCGTAACCAAAGGCAAAACCATGTAGTTCCAGGGGATTGAACGTCCCTTGGTTTATTGCCACGAGGTCGATGCCCTGTTCGTATCGTTGGTTGCCGTTATTGTCCAAATAACCGTAGAGGCGGTAGGGTTTGCCCTTGAGAATATCGGTGACAAAGTAGCCGCTACTATCAGAGCGTGAGAGTACTTGAGCGCGGGATTTTTGCAGAGTCGAATCGATTCCTCCACTCGCAAACGTGGAGTCTTGAGCGGGATCAAAGAACGCAATAAAAGTGCCCACGAGTGTATCTTGGGTGCGAGCATCGAGCGTTTGGCCAGCCATGTATATCGAGTCTACATGGTCACCCGTAGAGAAGGTGAAGGTGTAGTTATCGAGCGGATTGCCCTCATTGTTGTCGGAGATGGAGGTGCCGAAATCGAGCTTATAGGTCTGATCCGAGAGCAGCGTGTCGCCAAACTCCACAATTATACTCTTTCCGCGAGTAATCACCACTGGTTTTTTCTGTGACTCGGGCGAGACAAAAAAAAGTTTCTGAATGTCCTTAAGTTTGATATACTCATCAAACTCAATCTCTACTTTCTTACCGCCGAAATTGGTGGAGTATGGCAGAGGTGTAGTGGCTACAACGAGCGGAGGCAGCGAATCCACTGGTCCACCGGTGGGCGAGCCTATTGTGGCACAGCCTACAAGCGCAAGGATTATAGCCACAAAAACTACAACTCTCCGGGGAAAGAGGCTACCAAATAATCTGAAAAACATAAAACGCATTTGTTTAAAGCTACAAAAATAGTAATTTTGCCAATGATTTGCAACCCTTATGCCCAACAAAACCTAATTTTACTATGGCAAGAGAAATAACACTATACTCTGATGGCAGTGCGCTTGGCAACCCAGGTGCTGGCGGATATGGCGTTGTGCTGCTCAGCGGCGTGCACAGACGAGAGATAAACGAGGGATTCCGACTCACCACCAATAATCGAATGGAGTTGCTCGGCGTGATAGTGGGGTTGGAGGCTATTAAGGTTGCGGGGCAAAATGTCACTGTCTTTAGCGACTCAAAGTATGTCGTAGATGCCGTGAACAAAGGGTGGCTGTGGAACTGGCAACGCATCAATTTCAAAGATAAAAAAAATCCTGACTTGTGGCTGCGATTCATAAAAATTTTCAAGCAACACACCGTGAAGATGGTTTGGGTGAAGGGTCATGCCGACAATGAGTTGAACAACCTCTGTGATCAGCTTGCCGTTGCGGCCGCCAATAACTCTCCCACCTCTATTGACGTGGGGTACGAGGCACAACGGTAGCTCGCGCGGCTCTTCTCCGTCCCACTCAACACAACAAGTGCAGTAGTGGCGCACAGCATCTCGAACAAAGCGTCATATTTACATAGTGATTAGCGTATTGTATTCTTGGATGCCAGCGGCGGCGGAACTGCGGTTTGCCGCTTGGGCGCGGTGGCACTCGAGAGCAAAAAAGGGAAAGCATTTTTTGCAGAGATATTTAACATCTAAGTAGTTCACAGTTTAATAAACTGTGCGCGGCACGCGGGATGCCGCCGCCTACGCCCGAAAAACACAGAAATTACACATAAAAATTTGCAGCTGCTGTTATTCGTTCAACAAATTGTGCGAAGCACGCGGGATGCCGCCACCTACGCCAGAAAAACGCAGAAATTACACATAAAAATTTGCAGCTGTTGTTATTCGTTCAACACACTGTGCGAAGCACGCGGGATGCCGCCGCGCCAAGCGGCATCCGCGTGCTGCGCACAATTTGTTAAACAGGGAATTACATAGATGTTAAATATCTCGACAAAAATTGTATTCCTTTTTTTATCCTCGGGTGCCGCCGGCGGTGGAGTGCTATATAGCGAGTGGAACGAGCATATAGCGGTCTGCCGCATGGGGCGGCGGCATCCCGCGTGCTGCGCACAATTTGTTGAACAGGGAATTACATAGATGTTAAATATCTCGACAAAAATTGTATTCCTTTTTTTATCCTCGGGTGCCGCCGGCGGGGGAGCGCTATACAGCGAGTGGAACGAGCGTATGGCGGTCTGCCGCGTTGGGGCGGCGGCATCCCGCAAATGCTTCGCATTTAATTGAATATTCAGGAGTAAGATTTAGTGTTGAGTCGCTCTATCCGCCTCGCCGGCGGGGCGAGATCTTAAATTTACGAAATTCCCTTCGGGCAATTTCGTTTTTGGGCGTTTGTTTTGTTTGCAAAAACCAGAGCAATAGCTCCCCTCGCCGGGGAGGGCGCGCTTACGCCG
>CAYJIF010000063.1:0-9508 GCA_964370175.1 uncultured Rikenellaceae bacterium | reverse complement strand
GGCTCTTTTTTTATGACAATACTAATTTTTGTTTGTTGTGTTGGTTTGGTTCGAGGCGCTGCGGGATCAGTAAAAGAGGCTGATATTTTTCACGCCTCTTTTTTTTTTGCACATAGCATTAATGTTGGCTGTGGTCTTCTTGGGGTTCGAGCTCCAGATAGGATCACTAAAAGATGCAGAAATTTTCTCGCCTCTTTTTTTTACTAATAGTCTAGTTCTAAACGAGGGAAGTAGGTGTCTATGTCGGTGTAGCGTCTGGAAAAGTCTATCTCCTGGTCGTCAATTTTAAGCGAAACAAGATTTATCTCACTGCGTATAAAAGCAAATGGCATAACCCAAGCCACCTCCCACAGTTTTGCTACGTTTTTGCGAGTACTCTTTTTGATTTGGTATTTATAAGTATTCCATGCTGGCTTTAGCTCGGTGGAGTGACTGTAGATATTATGATCCTCGGGCTGCATTAGCCCTATTGCCTCCCACGAAAAGTGCCCCTCGCTATCTTCGGCTTTAAGGATTAGCCCCGGCAATCCGCAGAGTTTCCAAGGGCCGTAGTTCATTGGTATCTCGGTTGTGAACCACGCCCTCCACTTCCTACCACGAAACTCCGCCTCTGCCACAAAGCAATCGTAACCAAGCACAGAATCCCTTTGCGTTGAAAAGTGCCAGTCGAGTTTGTCGATTTTTTCGGTATATTGATGATCGGTATTACCAAGTCGAGTGGAGACGAGGCGTTCATCACTTTCGGGGTAGGTAAAAACATCTATGTATAGGCTTTTCACGTCATCCGCAAAGCCTAACTTCGGGTAGTCGCTACCATCTGTTGCCCTGCCTACCAATGCTGGGTCCATATTGGTCATATACTCACAGTCTACGCTATCTCTATACTCACCGTTACGGCTATAATAGCGATTAGTGTGAGCGCCTACTTCGAGCCATACTTCATCACGTTTTTTCTCTACTTCGGTTGTCTGGGTGGCAGGCTCTGTAACATAGGTAAAGTCATACGCCACAAGTAATTTACAGTCGTCCACCTCCTCTCTTACACTATAATTTCTCGGACTTATCATAAGTGCTTTTATTGCCATAATATCTTCGATTGAACCCGTTGCATTCGAGCCGCGCTTCATATAAATAGCCGCTTCTTGTCCACTTGCAAAGTGTGCACAACACAGGAGCATACACCCCATCGTAATTAGATTTTTCATTTTTATTGTTTTATTTAGTTAAAAACGCAGGCGGATTTTTGCCATTAGGAGCGTTGGGCGCAGGCGGTAGGAGTAGATGTAGTTTGTAATGTCGGAGGTAAATGCCGAGTTGAAACTCTCTGTGCCAAGCAAATTGCGCCCTTCGATGATATACTCCACTCTCTTTGCTTTATAGCCAATGCGAGCATCGAGGAACACCATATTGCGATACTGGGGCGAAAGTGTGCCGTTGTAGTAGTGCTGCCCAGTAACGCTTGCAGTAAAGCCACCACCGAAATTAAACGAAAGTTCGCCCTCTTGCTCAACGTAGTCAATCGGCTGACTGTCGCCAATCCCCTGGGTGCGGGTCATACTGCGGATGTAGTGGGCATCATAATTAAAGGTTAGCCACCTCGCAAAGCGAGTATTAAAGCCAAATGAGCCGCGTATCATATCATTTCGAGTGTCGAGCATATCGCCCTGGCGCATAATCTCGCTCCACGAACTATCCCAACCTCCCGAAAGATTAAAGACAGTAGAAATTCTTAAAAATTGCTTAGAGAGTTTCAGCTCTAAATTATAGCCATTTGAACTATTTGGCGCTGCAACAGAGTGGATATAACTCAACGCACCGTCATAATCAATGGCATAGGTCAAGTTATTGTCCTGCACCCAGTAGGAGCCGTTAAGTGAGCCAAAAAACAGATCTAAGGCATTGGCATAATCAATCGAAGCACGATAATTTTGCGACTTTGTGTGGCGAATATCGCCGTCTTTGCTGGCAATGTTCCGATAGTCGGTCATTATGAAACCGCTGTATGAGTCATAAAGCCCACCGTAGAATTCATTGTACGAAGCCCCAAGCGAATACTTCAGGTCTTGGGTTATCTGCCCATTGACACTTAGCGACGGATTAGCAATCAGCTTGTTGATTACGTGCTCATCGCCCGAGACTCTGTTACGAGAATTCAGCGCCATAAAATCAGCATAAACATAAGCACGTGCCGAGAAAACATCGCCAAGTTTATAGGTCACGCCAGGCCCCACTGTCAGGTCGTAGCGTTGCCACAGAATATCGTTTTGCATATTCTCCGCCGCCGCCTTTGTCCCACCACTACTGTTCATAGGCGCCAGCAACGAGGTCATATCCTCGATGTGGGCATTAACCCCACCATTCACCGAAAAGCTCCAATTCTTAACCCCAAAGCGTGCATAGACGCTATTCCTTGTCAAGAGGCGCTCCGAGTTTAGCAGCTGCCGTGCATTCGGATAGCCCGCAGGTGAGTTAAAAACCTCGGGGAAAAGCATCGGGGTTACTTCCAGCGAAGTTGGTTGGTTGTTATACTCAATGGTGGATTTAATACCAAGTGATACAGAGTTTTTCAGCGGAACGATCATATCCAAATAGTTCTTTGCCGAGAGGGATGGCAAAGTAAAATCCTGCAGAACAGTATTGCCATCACTTAGCACCCTGCCAAAGTCTTTGTTAAAGTCGCCACTAAGGTAGAGCGTGTTATTCAAAAAGCTCGTTTTCTTGTTCGACTCATATTTCAGATCCACATTCACCCTGTCGCTTTGCTGGGCGGCATAGGTCGATTCGTTTATGACAATCGGCGCAGCACCCGAGATAAAGCGAGTTGTGGTAGACACCCCCTCGCTTGTTTGATAGTCGTGGGCGTAGTTCACGTTGGTTTTGAGCTGGTCGGTTTCCGAAAACTTAAAGAGGAAATTTGTCGAAACTGCGTGGATGTTATTGTTGAGATAGAGGTTTTCGTTTAGTGGCGGGGTTGTAGGCAGTTGCACGCCCAGAATCGAATGAGCCTCCATAATACCTCCTCCATAGAGCGAATTAAACTCACTCGAAACATCATCACCCGTGTTATTAGTCTTATAGGTCGAGATGGATTGCATATTTTTGCCAAAGAACATAGCGGCCAGCTCCCCCGCCCAACTCCACGGCTTATAGCCAACGCCTGCAAGTAGTGAAAAGGTCCACGTACCTTTTGCCTCTTCGGTTAGCTTAATATCCATAGCTGCCTCATCGGGGCGCGATACATCCTCGAGGGCTCGAATGGCTTGGTGATTTTCATAGACTTTGATGCTTGCAATATCTTCGGCCTTTATGTTTTTTGTAGCGACTGAATAGCGCCCCCCAAGCATATCCATACCCTCGACATAGAGCTTACTAATGCCCCGGCCTTGATAACTAATTTTACCACTTTCGGCAACGTCAACACCTGGCAATTTTTTTATAATATCCTCGACCACCACATCATTTGCTGTGCGGTACTGCCCAGCAATGTAGGTCAGCGTGTCGCCTCTGCGTCCAACAGGCGACTTGGGCCTAACAACAACCTCCTTGATTGCCATCACTTGCTTTTCGACAAAGATACTGAGTGTCTGAGATTTTGCAGCAATGGTAAGAATCTTTGTCTTGGCATTTGCAGAGGTAACACTGAGCTTCAACGAATCATCACTACCACGAAAATCAAAAGAGTACCTACCATTTTCATCGGCAGGGGCAAAGCTGTACATTTTCGTACCATCGTGGCTCTGAACAATTATGTTGGCGTGCGCCACTGGCTCCTCGCCTCCCTCGAATAGCACCGTGCCACCAATTTTAACTTGCGCCGCAGCACCGAGCGTCATTAACGCCAAAAGTATCACTAAAATCCCTCTTTTCATTTGACTGTGTTTTTATATTGGTTATTCTCTAAAAGAGTTCAAGTTGTGGGATTGGATCTAATCGCGGAAAATCCACCTCTTTCATCTCCCCTGTTGTTTCATTAAGAGTAACAACATTGAAGCCTTTCATCCCATTAGTGAGAGCTAACATCTTTTGGTCTTGCCAACGCAAATCATTGAGCCTTAGAATATCTTTTCGCTTGCTTTTTTTAGCCTCGATGTCATAGCGATACATCTTTGCGCCTTTGGGCTGCTCAATGCCTATGGCCTCCCACTTAAAGAGCCCCATAGTGTCTTGTGCCTTTAGAATTAACCCCGGTAGCCCACCGAGCTTCCACGGACCATAATTATAGGGCACATCCACTGTAAACCAAACCCTATACTCGCGCCCTCGAAACGAAGTCTTAGCCTCAACACACTCATATCCGATTACTGTGTCTTTGCCCCCGGTAAACTCCCAGTCAAAAGTAGGCACTGGCTCTTCGTAAAAATAGTATTTATTGTAATAACCATTATAGGCAGTCATAACACCTTGGCTGGGGAAATGTGTAAAAACTTCCTCGTAAGTGCCATACTCATCACTACTAAAATTCTGATTATTATCATACGCACCGCCACGCTTCTTTACCGAGGGGTCATCACGACGGACTTTCCATAGTAGCGAATCCAAGTCCTCGGCATAAAAGCTGTAAAAACGATTGTGTTTTTCTCCTATTTCTAAGATTTGATTATCAAAATAGTACTGTTCCCCCAGTGTATCCATTGAAATTCGCGCCCGAAAAGTAACTCGCATCTTCACTTCATCAATGGCGACCTTTTCATCTACATCCCTTGGGTTTCTGCTTTGAACCATTTCTCCCGATTTTTTAATTGAGCCCTCCACTTGTCCATACGCCATGTTACTCAGCAGCAAAAGGGCAATAAAAATTACTTTTTTCATAGTTTTAGCGCTTTAGTTTAGGACCAAAGGTAAATAGGCTAAAAAGAAAAATATGTAACCGCAATATCATTTTTTCACAGAAAAATTATTATATTTGAGATCTAAACAGATTATAATTATGAAAAAATTCTATTATATCACCCTCACGGCAATAGCGCTGCTTATTTGGCTACAAGGCAGTTACATTGCATCCATGTATAATGACTACACCAAGGAAATATCACAAAAAGTCGAGCAAACAACTTATGAAACCATAAGAAAAGAGCTGTTATTTCGTTCAGCGAAGGCAGGACAAATAGCCACCACATCTGAGGATGTGGCACTTTCGTACAACACTATTTCTTACCATTCGGATGGATTTCCAGATAGTGTTTTGCATAGACTGCTATCAGACCCCAAGCTATTGGAAAAATTGTCTCCTTCCACAAACCTTCTATTTTTTTCAGCATCATCAAGATCTTCTTTAGAAATCACCAAGTCACAGAGTCCCATTAGTATGGATTCGATAAAAAACTATGAAATCATTGACAACCTGACCCTTCAAATCAGACAAGACATACTCCTCTCGGAGGGCAGGCCTGTGGATTTAGATGTAATGGATTCACTGCTTTTATCCACCGATTTAATCGCCGATAGTTTCCGTTTCGTGCTGAGTGATAGCACAAAAAGGAACCACGTGTACTCAAAACATAGTAGTCTTAATAATTACAAATATAAAACTCTGCCCTACCCCATTGGACTTGAGAGCGGACAGGTGCTACAGCTACACTACAACGTGCCGCTATCTTCGTTTCTCAGAGTATCAATACAGAGTTTAGTCGGCTCACTACTAATCATCCTCATTGTTGTCTTTGCACTATTTATGCAACTGACAATTATACGCCGTAAGCAGCGCAACTTGGAGAATGTACAAGGCACAATAAACGGCACCATCCACGACCTTAAATCCCCGCTTTCGAGCACTACAATGGCTATTGACGTAGTGAAAAAATCGCTGCCCTCCGATCCACTTAAAGAAATTGCACAAAGAAGTCAAGCCACAATTAACAACCTAATACGAAATATCGAGGCACTACTAAGTATCGCAAAAGAAAGCAAAGGTAAATTTGCAATTCATAGGCAAAAAGTTGATGCCGCCGTTTTGGTGGGTATTTGCGAAAAGGTTTGCCACGATTTTGGGTATTTGTATAGCAAAGAGCAGAACATCGCAATTAAAAACGATTTGCCCGCCAGTTTTACTATTGATGCCGACCCATTATACTTCGGGAGCGTTATTGGCAACCTCGTTGAAAATGCACTGAAATACTCAGACGAGGGTGTGCAAATTACCATTAGCATAAAAGAAAAAAACTCTCAACTATTTGTCAGCGTAGAGGACAACGGCTGGGGAGTAGCTCCAAAGTACCAAAAATCACTATTCAAACAGTTTTACCAAGCTCCGAACTCAAAAGATAAACAAAAGGGCTTCGGTATCGGGCTTTTCCAAGTCAAGAGAATTGTAGAGGCGCACAACGGAACGATTAAAGTTGAAAGCACAGAAGGTAGAGGCAGTAAGTTTTATTTCACCCTTCCCCAAAAATAGCTAAGAGATATGAAAAAGAAAGTATTATTTATAGACGACGATCTATTGCTCGGGAGCGTAATCACACTATCCCTACAATCAGCAGGGTATGAAACACACTACCAGACCTCAATAACGGGGCTTAACAACATAATTTACGAATTTCAGCCAAATGTCATTGTGCTGGACGTTGAGATTGGGGCAAGTAATGGCATTGATGCAGTGCCTACGATTCAGGCCATAAACCCCAATATACCTATAATATTTGTGTCATCGCACGTAGAAAGCTCCTATGCCACTCGTGCAATAAACAGTGGGGCAGAAATTTATCTTAGAAAACCTTTTGAAACCGAAGAGCTTATCGCCTATATAAAGAAATATACAACCCAGAGCACACCATCTGAGTTGAAATTTGGCGAAAACACTCTAAATCTAAGAACTCAACAGCTTACGGTGGGTAGTGGTTCTCAGCCAGTGAAGCTCACAGCCCAAGAGTGCAAACTCTTAAAGCTGCTTATACTAAACATAGGTAGTGTGGTGGAGCGCACAGCAATTGAGGTCGAGTTGTATGGAGAGAGCGAAACAAACGAATACAGCATCAATAATAGCATTACAAAATTACGCAAACACCTATCTTCAGACCCAACTCTCAAAATCCAAAACATCTACAAAGTCGGCTTCAAATTAGTTATGACATAAAACTACCGTGAACCGTTAACAATCAAAATCTAATCACAAGAAACCACCACCCGAGCAGACCACAAAAAAAACAATACAACACATTGCTATGGGAGCTATGTAAAACGATGAATAAGAGAGAGGGGGGAGGGTGGGGTTAATCCGAGCTCTCTTTCAATGGGTAGAACACTACAACAACCATCGACATCATTAGCCAAAAGACGCACTAACCCCAGCAGATGAGTACCTCGGGCGTGGCAACAAACACTTGCACTACGAGCCAAAATCAAGACACATTCGTTCTCTAAGATAATATGACTGCTTAAATTAATTGCAAAAACACACCAGATATAAATATTATTTCGTAAATTAGCAGAGCATATACTTTATAGTTGATAACGTATATATATAGAATAATTCTATCACGAACATTTGGTTATAGGATTATTTTGCTTAACTTTGTGGCAGTTTAAAGTGAGAGGGAGCTGTAATAAGGCATGTAGAGCAAATAAACTGCTTAGAAATAGCGTGAAAAATACGTAATATGCTGACGTTCAATAACATACATTGATATTGATAGAAAAATTGTTATGCGCCTACATGAAATGAATATTGACACTAAGCCAAACCAATGAGTACGAATAGTGAGAATAAATGGTTTGCGATGAAGGCAACATACAACCGTGCATTATCTGCACAAAAAATGCTGAAAGAGCGTTCTATCCACTCCTTCGTTCCTATGGAGAAAAGAGCTGTATCAAACAGAAACAACGTCAAGAAAGAGAGGCTCGTACCTGTATTTTCGAATTTAATATTCATCTGCACTACCCTCGCAAAAATAAAATCGATTTGTTCAGTCTATGATTATCTTCATTACATCTACACATACGATTCGGGTAAAAACATTCCCGTCATTGTGCCGGATGAGCAGATGGAGCGTTTCATCGCAATTATAGAGGGCAAGAACAATGACGACATAGAATTTATAGACTGTAATGAAATAGATTTCAAATCGGGAGAGAGAGTGGAAATCATAGCTGAGGGATACTTAAAAGGCCAAATCGGCACATTTGTAAAGATTAAAGACCGGCGCAATAGAAAGGTTGTAATCGCCATCGAAGGGGTTATGGCAATAGTACTGACTACTATACGAGCTGCAGATATCAAGAGAATCAAGTGATTGATAAAATCTTTTTAATTGCAAGTGTCTCACCGAGACTGCTTAGTCAAGGATTGTCCCTACGCACTTGACCTCACATGAGCAGGTTATTTATAGAAGCAACCATGTATGGATAATACAGCCCATAGCGAGTATGAGAAATATTATAAGTAAATGTATAAAAACT
Organism: uncultured Rikenellaceae bacterium; assembly: GCA_964370175.1. Taxonomy (GTDB): domain Bacteria; phylum Bacteroidota; class Bacteroidia; order Bacteroidales; family Rikenellaceae; genus Mucinivorans. The sequence goes on along the minus strand of CAYJIF010000063.1, from coordinate 1,114 downwards.
GGTAAAATTTGACAGCACACAATAACAAGCGAATTGCTAAAAACACCCTATTATTATATTCACGTTCGTTTATAACGGTACTGATATCGCTATATACATCAAGGGTTGTCCTTGAAGCATTAGGTGAGACAAACTTCGGAATATATAATGTCGTTGGCAGTATAGTCGTACTATTTGCATTTATTCAAAATGCAATGACCTCTGCAACTCAACGTTTTCTTAATTACGAAATGGGGTGCGGCAATAGTAAATCAATTAACAGAGTGTTTAGTATGAGTATAACTGCTCATTTTTCTATTGTCATACTTGTGTTGATTCTTGCAGAAACAGTCGGGTTATGGTATGTAAGCACACAACTAAATATTCCCGCTGAGCGACATTCAGCAGCTATGTGGGTATATCAGTTCTCCGTTCTTGCTACATGTATAAATATTATAAAAATTCCCTATCATGCAATAATTATAGCGTATGAAAAAATGAATTTTTACGCTTACATGAGTATAGTTGAGTCGGCACTAAAGTTATTGATTGTTTATTTGCTTACAGTCACTTTTGCAGATAGATTGATTTCATATTCAATACTAGTTTGTGCAGTAATTTTTGTTTCAGCAATATGCTATAAAATCTATTGTAACAGGTATTTTCCAACAAGTCGTTACAGATTTTTTTGGGATAGTAAACTTTACAAGAATTTAATGAGTTTTTCTGGCTGGAGCTTATTTGGATCTGTTGCTAGTGTAGGAGCAAATCAAGGAATAAACCTTTTATTGAATGTTTTTTATGGCGTAACAGTCAATGCTGCGATGGGGATAGCGAATCAAGTAACAATGGCCGTTTCGTCTTTTGCTGCAAATTTCACTACTGCTTTTAAGCCTCAATTAGTAAAATCCTATGCAGTAGGCGAACATGATTATTTCATTAAGCTAATATGTCAAACATCGAAATATTCGTTTATACTTATTTATTTAATGGCCTTACCTCTTATTATTTGCACAGAGCCTATTTTGAATATTTGGTTGACCGAGGTTCCCGAGTATGCTATAAGTTTCACGCAGTTAATGTTAATATTTACGATAATAGAAACTACCACTACCCCATTTTGGTTATCCATTCA
>CAYJIF010000062.1:0-9980 GCA_964370175.1 uncultured Rikenellaceae bacterium | reverse complement strand
GGGGAGCTATAGCCAGTCGCCGCAGGCGCTGTCAACATCAAAAAAACGCTCAAAACGAAATTACCCGAAGGGAATTTCGTAAATTTAAAATCCCGCCCCGCCGGCGAGGCGGATAGAGCAATCCAATACGCTAAATCCAAGAGTCAAATTAAATGCGCAGCATTTGCGGGATGCCGCCGCGCCACGCGGCAGACCGCTGTTTCCTCGCTACGCTCGAAAATTAGCACTCTCCCGCCGGCGGCATTTGAAAAACACAGAAATTACATATAGAAATTTGCAACAGCTGTTATTCGTTCAACATATTGTCCGCAGCATTTGCGGGATGCCGCCGCGCCACGCGGCAGACCGCCATTTCTTCGCTACGCTCGAAAATTAGCACTCTCCCGCCGGCGGCATCCACGACTACTGTGAAACACACACACACACACACACACACACACAAATCGTTAATGTTTGACCTTACCACTTTAACCCTCGGGTGCCGCCGCCCCAACTAATTGAGTGATTTTGGCACACTGTTTGCGAAAACAATAACCCACACACGACCGCCCTCTGCAACAACCACGTAACCAATAATGAGGGGCGATCTGTTTATCGCTTGACCAAACAAAACTCAAACGAATTATGAAAAAAATGCTACTCGGAATAATTTCCATTCTTTCCCCCCTCCATTTGCACGCCCAAAGCATGCAACTCCCCCGCTCTATCGAGAAGTCGTACAGCGAGATTGAAGTGCAGAACCTCGATATTGAACGTGTCGGTGGTACGCCTTATGATGGCGGCAGAGTTTGGGTGAATTTCCAGCTCCTGACCCCCAAGAGGTTGGCATCAAATTCAATGTTCAGCCTATCTCCGTTATTGGTCTCGGCCGATGGTCAGGAGTATGTAATGCCACGCATAGCTTTGCTTACAGCTCGCACTCAGACAAAATACGAGCGAGAAGGCGGCGCGTTTGACCCCACAACTCTAATTGCTCGCCCAGGCGAGACGGTGGGTTACAGCGTGGGTATCCCCTTTGAGGCGTGGATGAATGGCGCGTCGTTGATGTTGAACACTGGAGCAGAAACTCGCTCCAATGCGTACTCGCTACCCACAGCAACGCTCGCCTACGACCTGCAACTTGCTCAAGAGGTAATCGAGCCGTTGTTGGTGTTTGCCGTGCCCGTGACAGTAGAGAAGATTCAACAGCAGCAGGGCTCGGCATTCTTGGAATTCGAATCCGCAAGCTCACGGATTGAGCCTCACTACGCCTCCAACCCCGTGGAATTGGCAAAAATCATTGCATCCATTAACACGGCAATGAACAATAGCAGTGGTGGAGAGATCAATAGAATTGAGTTGTGGGGAACCTGCTCGCCGGAGGGCGATTATGGCTTCAATGCTAAGTTGGCACGACAACGCACCAATGCTCTTATGGACTACCTTTCTGCAATATATGGCTACGGTGCAGATGTTTTCGACATCTCCTCGACACCCGAAAATTGGGAGGGCCTACGGGCAGAGGTGGAGAACTCATCGCTCGAAAATAGAGCCCAAATCCTTACAATAATCGACAATCCTATGCTCTCTCCCACAGAGCGTGATGCCCAAATGAAACGCCTGCACAATTATTCGGAATTGTTGCGCCATTACTATCCACTTTTGCGGCGTGTGGACTATACCATCCACTACGAATTGCCAAGCTACGGGACGCTTGAAGAACTCATAGCAGTTTATGAGCTATCCCCTCAAGAACTCAGCGAAGCGGAACTTTTTGAGCTGTGGCAGAGTCATAATTCTCGATCTGCTGCCTACTGTGAACTCATTGAGTCTTGGGCGACGGAACTTTATCCACAAAGCCCAGCTGCTTGCATCAATATGGCTACTCATGCACTCGAGAATAATGATTATGAGACTACAGAAAAGTGGTTGAGACGCGCGGCCACCTTGCTTGAGATTCAGGGTTTAGCCGCCCCACAAGAGCATACAGCAACGTACTACAATACAGCAGCTGCACTACAACTCTCACATGGCGATACGAAAGGAGCGCGCTTACTCTTTGCCAAGGCGGCGAACTTAGGACTACTTGCAGCCCAGAAAAACCACGAGGCTATGCAGGAGTAATCTTTTCTCCGTGCATAGCCTCGCATGTTTTATTTGCCCCGCGCCCTCTGAAAAGCGGCAGAGAGAGCGTGACAGCGTGATTATTTTCTCTGATATACTCTGACGTAATCCACGTACATATTCACGGGGAGTTGCGAGTCATCGATTTCGCCAACCCATGTTCCTGGGCCGCCGAGCTGTTGCGAGAGGATGATGTAGTAAGGTTGTTCGAAAGGCCACTGGCCATCTTTTTCAGCCTCTTCAGTTCTAACTCTTGGGTATTCGAACGTAGCTACGCCATTGACAAGCCACGTGAGCTTATCCTCGGTCCACTCCAACGAGTAAACATTATAGCCCTCTCTGTCGATTTTTGCTGTGCCAAAATTCTTAGGGTCTAATTTTTTGAGAACGTAAGTGTACTTTGTGTGAACGGTTTGGTACACAAATTCGTCGAAGTTAAGGTGTTCCATGATATCAATTTCTCCTGAATCTGGCCATTTTCTGTTAGAGTCGTTCGGCAGCAGCCATAGTGCTGGCCAGTTTCCTTGCGCTTCATCGAGTTTGCAACGGATGTCGATACGGCCATATTGGAAGCCATATTTTAGGTATGAGTAGAGACCGCCAGTTTCATAAGCCGTGGTATCTTCTGGAGTTGGCTCTTTGGTGCGTCCTTTGAGCACAAGGTTGCCATCTTCGAGGTAGGTGAGCTCGGGCGATGCCAACATGTATCGGTTCCAAGCCGAACCTCCGCGTGGTATAGTGTCCCAATAGGTCATGTTCACGTCTTTGCCGTTGAATTCCTCACTGAATATGAGTTTCCAATCTTTGGCCTCTTGTCCCATCGGCGCATTTTTGCTGATGGTTTGGGTCGACGTACAGGAAATCATCGCGAATCCTGCAGCGAGTAGTAATAATTTTTTCATAGTTTTTTTGTTGTTAGTTATTAATAGTGTGAGTGTTTGTTTTATTTTTTTTATGTCATCTAAATAAAGAGCAGTGTGGGGCATTGCGAGGATCTTGCCCTACTTCAACTGATAAACCTTTACGTAGTCTACATACATCTTCACGGGGAGTTGAGTATCATCAATCTCTCCCACCCATGTACCTGTTCCGCCGAGCTGTTGCGATAGGATGATATAGAACTCATTGTCGAAAGGCCATTGGCCATCTTTAGCGGCTTCTTCGGTTTCAACGCGAGGGTAGGTGAATGTCTTAACGTCGTTGACGTACCAGATAAGCTCGTCTTTGTTCCATTCCAGCGAGTAGACGTTGTATTCACCGCGTTTTATGACTGCTCTGTATGTGCTTGTCGGAACTGTTTTCTTGAGGTTGTAGGTGTAGTTGGTATGCAGGGTTTGGTAGACGAACGGATCGAAATTAAGGTGTTCCATAATATCTATTTCTCCACCATCGGGCCACTTGGTCGTAGCGTCATTGGGCATCATCCACAGAGCAGGCCAGTTTCCTTGAGCCTCGTCGAGTTTACAGCGAATGTCTATACGTCCGTACGTAAATCCGAATTTCAGATATGAGCGCATGCCTCCTGTTTCATACTCAGAGGCATCATCGGGTGTTGGAGTACGTTTCCGTCCTACGAGCACCAGATTGCTGTTTTCCAGATAAGACAACTCATCGGAGACTACCATATAGCGATTCCAGTGCGAGGTGCCGCGAGTAACAGCACTCCAGTATTCTGTGTTGATGGTTGAGCCATCGAACTCCTCCTCGAAGATAAGTGTCCATTTTTTCTCGTCCTCTCCACCGCCATCGTTGCAGGATTGAAGCGTGGTGCAACCGAGCAGAGCAAAGGCAATGAGCATTAATTTTGTGTGTTTCATAGTTTTGTTTATTTTTTTTGGTTAGATTATTTTATTTCAGGAATTTCTGTAATGCTACCATAGCGGTGATATTCATAACTGATGCTTTGTTCTTGCAGGTAGTTCAGCAGTTCTACTCTACCACGCGCCACCACAGGTGCTGTGGCGACATATTGGTTGAAAGCAGCTGCGGCATCATAGATTTCTTTTGGAATATCTGGGCTGAGCGTGCGAATGCGCTTGTAATCGGACATGTGCGCCACAAACTCCCATAAGTTCTGCACCACGGTTCTCACGCCAATTTCCTTGATGGAGTCGATGAGTTCGTGGTTTGCATCCACGGAGATTGTCAGCGGAGTGCCAGCAATGCGCGCGGCTTTGACCACAAGGTTTATATCCTGGAGTTTATCGCCGCTCTCAATTCTTAGCGCCATGGATTTGAGCGGCAGGTATCTAAAGATGTTTTGCTCGCCAAAGAGATTGTTCACATCCTTTGCTTTGGCAAAGTGTGCGGCGAAAGCGTCGGCGTAGTCGTCCACGGTGGTCGAGCACTGTGATTCCACAAAGCAACTCACATAGTTCACACCGCCCGCTTTGATGCCACCACCAAATGCCGAGAGTTTCATACCTCCGAAAGGTTGGCGATTGACAATAGCGCCCGTCACTCCTCTGTTAATGTAGAGGTTTCCTGCTTCAATGGTGTTTTTCCATTTTTCGATTTCGCTTTCGTCGAGCGATTGGAGCCCACTGGTCAGTCCATATTCCGAGCTGTTGACAAGGCTCATTGCTTCGTCCAGACCGCTGAACCTCACCACGCTAAGCAACGGAGCGAAAAGCTCGGTCTTGAACTCCATATCCTCTTTTTTCACATCCCACAGTATCGTTGGGCATAGGATATAGCGATTTTCGTCCAAGAATTTAGGTTCTATGAGCCATTTATCTCTGTTTGCAGGGTTGTTTATGCTCTCCAGCAGTTTGTCGTTATTGTTAGTAATCATTGGTCCAACTACGGTGCCAAGTTCCCATGGCGAGCCTACTTTGAGCGAGGTGGCACAGTCACGCAACTTCTCTTTGAAGTCGGGACTGTCGAACACGTCGGCATCAACGAGTAGTAACGAACATGCTGAACATTTCTGCCCTGCATTGCCAAATGCCGAAGCCACGGCATTCATAATTGCTTTATCTCTGTCGCCGCTTGAGGTGATAATCATAGCATTTTTGCCACCTGTCTCGGCACTGAGGCGCACTTTGGGGTTAGCCGTAGCGAGTTTTTGGGCGGTGTCGGTTCCCCCGGTGAGTACAATATGATCGATATGCTCCGAGGTAGTGAGTGTGGTCAGAGGTTCACGCCCATCGGTTATTACCACTTGCAGCGCTTCTTTGGGTACTCCTGCATCCCAGAAGCATTTGGCTGTCTCCCACATCACTGGTGCCGAAACGGTAGCTGGTTTGAGGATGACTCTGTTGCCACTGCTCAGTGCGGCAGCAACTCCTCCGGTGGGGATTGCAAGGGGGAAGTTCCAGGGCGAGATTACTACGACAACTCCGCTGGGCGAGTAGCTCATATCTGGCACTTTCTCAAACTCCGCCATCGTCCACGGGTAGAAGCGGCAGAAGTCAATCGCCTCGCTAATTTCCACATCCCCTTCGGTGATGGTTTTGCTCGTCACCGAGCACATAACCCCGATGAGGTCTGCACGGCGCTGGGCGATAATATCGCCAGTGCGGCGCAGTATTTCGTAGCGTTCTTCGCTGCTTTTGGCAGCCCATCCGCCTTTGTCGTCTTTTGCCGTAGCAATGATGCTTTGCATTTGTTCGTTATTTGCCAGCGACATCTCGTAGCTCACCACCTCAGGCTGCACTCTATCTTCATAGAGGTAGCGTTTTTCGCTTACGTGCTCTTCGGCACCGATTTGCACGGGGATAATTTGTCGTGCTGGGTTTTTCCATTTATTCACGATGCCCTCAGCCCATTGCTTATTTGCATTGAGATCGAAATCAGTATCCGCCTCATTATAGAACATTCCATCCCATTCATTGGGTTGATACTCAGCATTTCTATCTTGTGTGCGCTTGGGGGTTGCGCTGATGGTGTTTTTCTTGGCAAATGCCTCCTCGAACTGTTGCGATAGGAATTTCCATTCGGAGCTATTAGCTTTGAGGTTGAACGAGTAGCTCAGGAAGTTTTCCGTGCCAGTGTTTTCATCGAGTCGGCGCACGAGGTACGACACGGCGTTGAGGAAGTGTTCGTCCTTGACCACGGGGGTATAGAGGATAATCTTTGCTCCGTAGGCGGCCATTGCTCTGAAGAGGTTGTTTGCCATGCCTTCGAGCATCTCGAAGCTGATGTAGTCCATCACTCCGTTCTGTTGGGCTTTGAGAAAAGCGTAGCCAATGGTAAAGAGGTTATGCGAGGCGACTCCCACCTGTAGCACCTTTGCATTGTGGGGTTCCAGTGCAATGTCGAGCATGCGGAGGTAGCCCGCATCAGAATCAACTTTGCTATCTCTGACGGGGTTTTCCCATCCTCTGAGCGAGCTCACAACGCTCTCCATCTGTAGGTTAGCGCCTTTGACAAGCCTAACTTTGAGCGGTGCACCACCCTGCTCTACTCTCTGGTGCGCAAAGGCGAGCAACTCGCCCAACAGCCACTCGGCATCGGGCAGGTATGCTTGCACTACGATACCAGCCGGCAGGTTTTTAAACTCCTCTTTGCTCAGAGTCTCGCGAAATACCTCCAAGGTCAGGTGCATATCTTTGTACTCCTCCATATCGAGGTTTACGAACTTGGGTCTATGCACTCCATCCTCATCGAGGTATGTGTTTTTCATTGCCGCACGGAAAATCACCACGAGGCGTTCAATAAGCTCCACGCGAGCTTGTTTGTAGTTGAGCGGGTGTAGTTGAGCGTAGATGCCCGAAATCTTGATAGAGATGTAGTTGATATCTGGTTGGCTCAGCGCCTCCACGTAGTGCTCATAGCGTTTTTGCGCTTCGCCATCACCCACTACCACTTCGCCCAGAAGGTTTACGTTCTGACCAATATGGCTTTTGTATCTCTGTTCGAGGTGCTTAGTGAGGTTAGGGCGTTTCTCGTCAATAATTACCTCTGCGGTTTCGCTTCGGAGGCGTTTTTTGAATATTGGCACAGCGATAGGGTCGAAGTAGTACCCTCCGTACTGATATGCCTTGAGTAGGAATTTATCCCAGCTGTTGAAGAACTCTGGTACTCCATACCGGTCTATCAATATTTTTATGCGTTTGGCGAGTTTCTTGGGGTCTCTGATTTGCGAGCTCTCGTCCAGCAGGCGAGTCAGAAAGACTTTGTCTTTGGGATTTCTGATGAGCGTGGCGTATTTGAGTTGCTCTTTGCGCTCGGTGTTGGTTAATTCCTTGTCGCAGTTAGCGAGCAAATTCTCCGCCCACTGCTCAACCTCTTGGGCTGTGATTTCTTGACGTTGTTCCATTGGTTTTATAGTATTGAAAGTAGTTTTTCGAGTTCCACCGAGCGTGAGCCCTTGAGCAACACTCTGCGGTTGTTTAGTTTCAGGCGCTCGGCAAGTGCAGCCACGCTCCCATAATATTCATTTCCTCTCACAAGCCCTTCCCATTCCTCTCCCACGAAGTAACACTCCGCTGCATTTCCCTTGTGGCATATATCCACGATTTTTTTGTGCTCCGCCCCGCTATGCTCACCCAACTCTCGCATCGCACCTAAAATCAACACGTTATTTCCAGCCGCTGTTGCTAAAAATTCTGTAATCGCCGCTGCCATCGAACTGGGGTTGGCGTTGTAACAGTCCACAATAAGGTTATTACCCCTCTGTGTGTTTTCAATCACTTGACTGCGGTTGTTCTGCGGTGTGTATTGACTCACAGCTTCTTTTGCCGCTTGGCTCGGCACCCCAAAGTAGCGTGCCGTGTGTATCGCCGCCGAGGCATTAATGCGGTTATACTCTCCAAAAAGTTGTAGTGCAACTCCTTGAGCCTCACTTGCCCCGTGATATTCCTCGCTCCTCAGCCCCTCTCTTTGGGCAATCATATGGCAAAGGGTCTCATCCTCGCTATTATAGAGGGCGACCCCTGAGCTGCCATTCAAGTAGTCATACAACTCTCCCTTGGCCTCGATTACTCCTTGTGGCGATCCAAAGCCTTCGAGGTGTGCCGAGCCAACGTTGGTGATAAGCCCCACGTTAGGCTTTGCGATTTGGCATAGTTCTGCAATTTCGCCACGATGGTTAGCTCCCATCTCCACCACTCCAATCTCGGTTTGCGGCGTGAAGCTCAACAGTGTGAGCGGTACCCCGATGTGATTATTGAGGTTCCCCTCCGTACAGCCTACGTTAGTGTACTTTGCTTGCAGGGCAACTCTCACAAACTCTTTGGTGGTGGTTTTGCCATTCGTACCCGTAAGTGCAAATATCGTTATTCCCAATTGCTCTCGATGGTACGCAGCGAGCTCTTGGAGTGCGTGTAGTGTGTTGACTACCACAAAGATATTCTCCCCGCTGATGGAGCTCTCCCTATCCACCACTGCCCAGCGCGCGCCATTATCCAGCGCACTTTGTGCAAATCTATTGCCATCAAAGTTGTCGCCACGCAGCGCGAAGTATAGCTCTCCCCCCTGACATTTTCTGCTGTCGGTCGAAACCACGCCTCCGCACTGGAAGTATATATCGTAGAGCTTAGACATACTCACCTCCGAAGTGGTACTTAACGTCATCGACGTAGTTTCGGATATTTTGTTCGTTATCCAAGCGAGTTATTAGCAGTATATTGTCTCTGTCCACTATCAAGAAGTCTTCCAGTCCCTCGACCACGGCAACCTTTCCATCGGGCACCGAAATGATAGTGCCCGAGGTGTTGTAGCTGAGTATCGAGCCACCTTGGATAACATTGTTTTGAGCATCTTTGTTCTGCGCATTTTGGTAGAGCGAACTCCACGTTCCAATGTCGCTCCATCCAAAGTCGCCGTGCGCAACGTACACTTCGTCGCTTTTCTCCATGATGCCATAGTCAATCGAGATGTTTTCGCACTCGGGGTAAAGTTCATTAATGAATTCTTGTTCACTCTCTGTGCCATAGAGTTTCTCGCCCTTGTGGAAGTTTCGCGCGATTTGCGGCAGGTGCTTTTCAAAAGCGTTCATTATTGCCGAAACTGACCAGATGAAAATACCGCTATTCCACAAGAAATCCCCGCTGCTGAGGAATGCCTCTGCGAGTTCTTTGTTAGGCTTTTCGGTAAAGGTTTTGACGGTGTTTATTTCTTTATTTTCGTCATCTCTGTGGTGTTGGATATAGCCGTAGCCAGTTTCTGGTCGTGTGGGGTTGATCCCAATTGTTAGTAGGTTGTTATTACCGCTGACAAAGTCGAGTCCTTTTTCTACTATGCGACTAAACTCTTGGGTGTTGACAACAAGGTGATCGGCGGGCGAGACAACCATATTTGCTTCGGGGCACTGCGAGGCAATTCGAGAGGCGGCATAGGCAATGCATGGGGCTGTGTTTCGTCTGAGCGGTTCGAGTAGTATTTGCGAGGGTTTGAGCTCAGGTATGTGTTCCAGCACTAGGTCGTAGTATGCTGCTGAGGTAACTATGAGGAAATTTTCTACGGGGATAGTACTTAGAAATCGTTCAAAAGTAGCGCGAATGAAACTTTTACCCGTGCCCATTATGTCGAGGAACTGTTTTGGTTCGTGCGATTTGCTGAGCGGCCAGAAGCGAGAGCCTATTCCGCCAGCCATAATCACGCAATAGTTGTTACTTTTCATAGTATGTAGAATTTTGTAATTAAGGTAATATTCCCCACAAATCTACAAATAAAAATGTGAATATGCAACGACAAATCCCATTTTTTTCTCTCCTATATTTGCATGATATTTGGTCGATAGTGTGATAGTTTATTTGGGTTGTTCTTTTCTTTGGTGGCATTGGATTTCTTTCGTTTTTCTATCGGTGCAACAAATCAAAAGGGTCTCTGACCCCGCCTGCGCGTCGGCGGGTGCCCCCGCAGGGTAATTGTTTTTGTTTTTCTATCGGTGCAACAAATCAAAAGGGTCTCTGACCCCGCCCGCGCGGCGG
>CAYJIF010000061.1:0-10162 GCA_964370175.1 uncultured Rikenellaceae bacterium | reverse complement strand
TAAATTTACGAAATTCCCTTCGGGTAATTTCGTTTTTATCGTTTTTTTAGTTTGCTATAGCTCCCCTCGCCGGGGAGGGCGCGCTTACGCCGCGCGGGCGGGGTCAGAGACCCTTTTGATTTGTTGAACCAATAGAAAAATACAAACAATTGCCCAGCGGGGGCAGAGACCCACTTGACTTGTTGCACCGACAGAAAACACAAAAAAAGCTCCGCCCCCCCTCAGGGAACAAAGCCATTTTTGTAACACATAAAATTACGCCCCAGCGCAAACGCCCACTGATGATATGCCCCTACACAAGCGAACCTCCAGTCATCTGCGACGGAGGTGTAAGCCCCATAATCTTGAGCACCGTCGGAGCAACATCCGCCAAAACACCACTCTTAACCTCCTTAATCTCATCGCTCACCACAATGAACGGCACAGGATTAAGCGAGTGCGCCGTATTAGGCGAGCCATCGGCATTAAGCGCATTATCAGCATTTCCGTGGTCGGCAGTAACAAGCACTGTGTAGCCCGCCTTGCGAGCCGCCTCTACCACCTGTTCGGTGCATGAATCCACCACCTCAACAGCCTTAGAAATAGCCTCATATATGCCCGTATGCCCAACCATATCGCCATTAGCAAAGTTCAAGCAAACGAAGTCGTACTTGTCTTTTTGCAGTTCCGCCACGAGGCTCTGTGCAATCTCGGGAGCAGACATCTCTGGCTGAAGATCATAAGTGGCCACTTTGGGCGAAGGGATTAGTATTCTATCTTCGTTTTTGTATGCAACCTCTCGCCCTCCGTTGAAGAAGAAGGTCACGTGAGCAAACTTCTCGGTCTCGGCAATGCGCAGCTGCGACAACCCTTGCTCTGAGATATACTCACCCAGAGTATTTTCGATATTTTCCTTATCGAAGAGGATGTGCAAGCCTTCGAATGACGAGTCGTAAGGAGTCATTGTGCAGTAGTAAAGTGGGAGTGTTTGCATGCCTTCTGCCTCCATATTTTGTTGGGTAAGAACCATGGTCAATTCTTTTGCACGGTCGTTGCGGAAGTTATAGAAAATCACCACGTCGTTGGGTTTAATGACGCCTTGTTTTTCGAGGATAATGGGTTTGATGAATTCGTCCGTAACGCCAGCCTCGTACGATGCTGCAATCGCTTCGGTAGCGCTCGATGCCTCCGTGCCAATGCCGCGCACCATCAGGTCGTAAGCCTCTTTGACTCTTTCCCAGCGTTTGTCGCGGTCCATAGCGTAGTAGCGTCCAACAATGGTAGCGACTTTGCCATAGGCATTTTTCTCAATTTCTTCCATAAAGCCGAGGCCGCTTTTCGGGTCGGTATCTCTACCGTCCATGAAGCAGTGCATGTAGACCTCCTCAACGCCATTTTGCCCAAAGAGGTTGGTGAGTGCATAGAGGTGCTCGAGTGAAGAGTGCACGCCCCCTTGCGAGGCAAGACCCAGGAAGTGAACCGCCGCGCCATTTTGGGCAGCATACTCAACAGCCGCTTTGATTTCGGCATTTTGCATCAGCGCGTTATCTTTGATGGTTTTGTTGATTTTCACGAGGTCTTGGTAGAGGATACGACCTGCGCCAATGTTCTGGTGGCCGACCTCTGAGTTGCCCATTTGTCCTTCGGGCAGTCCCACATTTTCGCCATCTGTGCGGAGTTCCGAGGTTGGGTAATTCTCCATCAGCGAGGTGATGTATTTGGGGTGATTGGAGTAGATTGCGTCGCTTTTCGAGCCGTCGCCTTTGCCCCAGCCATCCAGAATCATGAGTAATACTTTGTTCTTCATTGTTTTATTCTATTATGTTTAATTAATTTTGTTCACTCTGCCGCACTGCGAGGCAAGCTCATTACCGCCGTGCAATAAGGGTACAAAAGTAGCAAATTGTTTTAGAATAATGAACTATTTGGGTGCGAAATCTTCTTGGTCTGGCGTTATTATATCAAAGTCGCGAGAAAAGAATGTGGCGTGTGAGAATTAAATGGCAAAAAATCACTATATTTGTAGGTATCTAATCTCTAAAAAAACCAAAAATAATGTTTCCAAAATCAACCTATATTGCACGCCGTCAGGCGCTTTTGAACCATCTGAGAGCTAACAATCAGAGCGGAGTTGTTCTCTTGCTGGGCAATAGCGAAGAGCCGCGTAATTATGCTGGCAATACCTATGCCATGCGCCAGGACAGCACGTTTTTGTACTACTTCGGGCTCGACAGACACGACCTCTGCGCAACGCTCGACATTGACAGCGAAGAGGTCGTGGTGTGGGGCAATGACTACACGCTCGATGACTTCATTTGGATGGGCGAGTTGCCCTCTGTGCGTGCTCAGGCGGCTGAGGTGGGTGTAGAGGTGACGCATGCCATGGGAGAGCTGGACGGTTATGTAGCAACGGCGCTCAAGCAGTCCCGCACGGTTCACTACCTCCCTCCCTACCGAGCGAAGAACAAGGCTACACTGAGTGCTCTGCTGGGAGGCTGTGCTCAGCCCAGCGAAGAGCTCATAAAAGCAGTGGTGGCGGGTCGTGAAATCAAGGACGACTTGGAAATCGAACAGATGCACAGAGCGTGTGATATTGGAAACGAAATGCACCGCGAGGCTATGCGCCTATGCGGAATTGGCGTGGCAGAACGCGAAGTGGCAGGGGCTATTGAGGGTGTGGCGTTGCGCAAAGGTAGTGGCGTGTCGTTCCACTCCATAGTATCGCAGCGTGGGCAGGTGTTGCACAATCACGACCACAGCGGAATTTTGAGCCCTGGCAGACTCTTGCTTGTGGATGCTGGAGCCGAAAACGTTATGAACTATTGTAGCGACCACACTCGTACGCTACCCGTTGCGGGCAAATTCACTCAGAAGCAAAAAGATATTTACACCATAGTCTATGACGCATTGCAACGAGGGCAGAACCTTGTGCGCGAGGGCATTACTTATCAGAGCATTCAGGTTGATGTGGCGCGAGGAATGGTGGAGCAGCTCGTGCAGCTCGGACTCATGAAGGGTAGCGTTGAGGACGCAGTGCTCTCGGGTGCTGTGGCGATGTTTATGCCCCACGGCTTGGGGCACCAAATCGGGCTCGATGTGCACGACATGGAGGATTTGGGCGAAAAATTTGTGGGCTACAACCAGATGGTACAGCGTAGCACCACGCCAGGACTCGCCTCACTGCGCATGGGCAAGGAGCTCAGAGCTGGCCACGCTATTACTGTGGAGCCTGGGGTTTATTTCGTTCCTGCGCTCATCGAAAAATGGAAGAGCGAGGGCAAGTGTGCAGAGTTCATTAACTACGACCGAGTAGCCGAATACTTGGACTTCGGGGGTATTCGCCTCGAGAACACTGTGCTCGTGACCAAAGATGGCATGGTGGAAATGGGAGCTGAGCGCCCACCACTCACCATCGAGGAAGTTGAGCAGGCGTGTAGCAAATAATCGCTCTGACCTACCCGTTTGAAGATGATTGGGAGGGTGGTAATTAAAAAAATACACTAAAGAGCAGCTTTGTTTCGTGAAATTTTTGTATCTTTGGTGAATTAGCACTGGATTTAACAATAAAAACATAAAAAATATTACAAACGCACATGAAAAAGCATAATTTCTCGGCAGGTCCTTGTATTCTGCCACGCACAGCAATCGAGAACGCAGCAGCTGCTGTATTGGACCTAAATGGTAGCGGACTTTCGCTCATCGAGATTTCGCACCGCACCAAGGATTTTGAGGATGTCATTGACGAGGCTACCTCGCTATTCAAAGAGCTGCTCAACATCCCCGACACTCACAAAATTTTGTGGCTCGGTGGTGGCGCATCTACTCAGTTTTTTATGGTGCCGTTCAACCTCATGAAGAGCAAAGCGGGCTATGTAAACACTGGCGTTTGGGCTAAAAAAGCGATGAAAGAGGCCAAAGGTTTTGGCGAGGTTGTCGAGGTTGCTTGCAGCGAGGACAAAAACAATACCTACATCCCTAAGGGCTACGAAATCCCAGCAGATTTGGACTACCTGCACATCACCACCAACAACACTATCTTTGGCACGGAATATCACGAAGATATCGACTGCCCAGTACCATTGGTGGCGGATATGAGCTCTGATATTCTCTCTCGCCCAGTGGACGTGAGCAAATACGCTCTGATATACGGTGGTGCGCAGAAAAACATGGGCCCAGCGGGCGTTACTTTCGTTATCGTGCGCGAAGATATCTTGGGTCAAGTGGAGCGCCACATCCCAACGATGATTGACTACCGCACTCACATCAAAGAGGGTAGCATGTTCAACACCCCTCCGGTATTCCCCATCTACGTGGTGCGCGAGACCCTCAAGTGGCTAAAAGAACTTGGCGGAATCCCCGCAATTCAGAAAATCAACCAAGAGAAAGCCGACTTGTTGTATGGCGAGATTGAGCGCAACTCTGTCTTTGCTTCGCCAGTGGCAGTGGAAGACCGCTCGCTGATGAACATCCCGTTCGTATATAGCGAAGCGTACAGCCACCTTGAGCCAACAGCGTTTTTGGACTTTGCCAAAGAGCGTGGAATGGTTGGCATCAAAGGCCACAGACTTGTAGGAGGTTTCCGTGCCTCTACCTACAACGCAATGCCCAAAGAGAGCGTTGAGGCGCTGGTAGCTTGCATGCAAGAGTTTGAAAATTCCCTTAAATAAACTAATTAAACAGACCGATGAAAATACTTATTGCAACCGAAAAACCCTTTGCCAAAGCAGCCACAGATGGAATAATCGCAGTGGCGCAAGAGGCGGGAATGGAGGCAGTGCTCCTTGAGAATTACACCTCGGTGGAAGAGCTCAAAGAAGCTGTAAAGGACGTGGACGCAATGATTGTGCGTTCGGATAAAGTGACTGCCGAGGTGGTGGAAGCTGCCGAAAAGCTGAAAATTGTGGTGCGCGCTGGGGCTGGCTATGACAACCTTGACCTCGATGCACTAAAAGCTCGTGGCGTTGTGGCTATGAACACCCCGGGGCAGAACTCTAACGCTGTGGCAGAGCTTGCCGTGGGGATGATGATATTTATGGCTCGCGGGCAATTCTCGGGCGCATCGGGCACAGAGATTGCGGGCAAAACCGTGGGTATCCACGCCTATGGCAATGTCGGCAGGCTTGTGGGCAAAGCCGCCAAAGCACTGGGAATGAGCGTGATTGCCTACGATCCATTCGTGAGCGATAAGAGTATTTTCGCCACCGATGGCGTGGAGGAGGTGACGAGCGTGGAGGAACTCTACGAGCGTTCACAGTACCTATCCCTGCACATCCCCGCAACACCGCAAACCAAAGGCTCGATTGGCTACACTCTGGCAATGAGCATGCCCAAAGGGGGGACTATTGTGAATACCGCCAGAGGCGAGGTTATTGACGAAGATGGACTACTGAAAGCTATGGCAGAACGCCCCGATTTGAAGTACGTCAGTGATATTAAACCCGTGAAGGTGAGTGAATTTGAGGCGCTATCGCCCCGCTACTTCGGCACGCCCAAGAAGATGGGAGCACAAACTGCCGAGGCTAATGTTAATGCGGGTATTGCAGCTGCACGACAAATAGTGGGTTTCCTCAAAGATGGTGACCGCACTTTTGAGTTGTAGCTAATAGTTAGTGGTTAAACGCTATGTCAAAATAAAACAGATCACAACTTCCCAATGGGGGGCGAAAGTAACGTTAAAAATTGGGGGCTTCGAGAGCGATTTTGCCCAGAAATTAAGAACAAAACAGCGGATTGTAAGGCACACTAACGATAGAGAGCAGGGAAGAAATTTTTGTACTAATATGAAACTTATACATATATACAAAAAGATATATACGCAAAAGGAACGTAAGGTAATACGCATTTTGTGTTATTATGCTGTAGTTGCAGGTGTAATTATTGGTGTTGCAGTAGGAGCAATTCAAATTTATTAATTTAATAAAAAAATGAAAATAAAGCCATTTAAGGGGGTACGTCCTCCAAGAGATATCGCAAAAGAGGTTGCATCACGCCCATACGATGTTCTAAACTCGCAGGAGGCAAAGGCCGAGGCAACTGAGAAATCACTGCTGCACATCATCAAGCCAGAGATTGATTTCGACCCCATTGCTGACGAACACAGCCAAGAGGTCTATGACAAGGCAGTAGCAAACTTCAAACTGTGGCAAGAAAACGGTTGGCTGGTGCAAGACCAAGAGGAGCACTACTACATCTACGCCCAGACAATGAACGGTCGCACGCAGTACGGACTCGTTGCAGCGTGTCACGCCGAAGACTACCTGAGCGGCGCTATCAAAAAGCACGAGCTCACTCGCCACGACAAAGAACAAGACAGAATGGTGCACGTGCGTGCGCAAAATGCCAACATCGAACCAGTGTTTTTCAGCTACCCTGCCGTAGCGCAGATTGATGCAATCGTGGACGAGGTGGTGAGCAAGATGCCTGCCGAGTATGATTTTGTGGCTGACGATGGTTTTGGGCACGCTTTTTGGGTGGTACCTGAGAGACTCAACGAGCAGATTACTCGTATTTTCGAGGAGATTCCTGCGCTTTATGTGGCCGACGGACACCACCGTACAGCCGCCGCCGCACTCGTTGCGCAAGAACAACAAGGGAAAAACCCTGCTCACACTGGCAACGAAGAGTATAACTACTTCCTAAGTGTTATCTTCCCCGATAACCAGCTGCAAATCATCGACTACAACCGCGTGGTTAAAGACCTCAATGGCCTTACGCCAGAGGAGTTTCTCACCCGCCTCGAAGAGGATTTCACTGTGTGGGAGAGGGAGATAGAGCCATATTCGCCAAGCGGGCTGCATAACTTTTCGCTCTACTTGGAAGGGAAGTGGTATGTGCTCACCGCCAAGGAAGGAAGATACGATGACAACGACCCAATCGGCGTGCTGGATGTGACGATTTTGTCGAACTTGGTGCTCGATAAAATACTGGGCATCACCGACCTACGTCGCGACAAGAGGATAGAATTTGTGGGTGGCATCCGTGGGCTTGGCGAGCTGAAGAGCAGAGTCGATAGCGGCGAGATGGCAGTGGCATTTGCCCTCTACCCCGTCTCTATGAAACAGCTCATTGACATTGCCGACTCAGGCAACATCATGCCACCAAAAACAACGTGGTTTGAGCCAAAACTCCGCAGCGGACTTGTGATTCACCTGCTGGACTAACATAACTCACAGCAATTAAGACAAAAAATAATGGCAAAAATTAAAGGTGTAATAGAAGTAGATACTCCGCTGTGCAAAGGCTGTGGGGTCTGCGTATCGATCTGCCCCGTGCATGTGATAGAACTGGGCGACCAGGTCAACGCCAAAGGATACAACTACGTGGTACTGAAACCCGAAGGAGGTTGTATTGGTTGCGCAGGGTGCGCTATGATATGCCCCGACAGCGTGATAACAGTTTATAAGCAAAAATTTGAGTAAGATAGATAGTTATGGAAGATATTAAGCTACTAAAGGGTAACGAAGTAATTGCTATAGCCGCAATTCGTTGTGGAACAGACGCTTACTTTGGCTACCCCATTACGCCCCAAAGTGAAGTGATGGAAACGCTCATGGCTGAGCGTCCGTGGGAGGATACGGGAATGGTGGTGCTGCAGGCCGAGAGCGAAACCAGCTCAATTAACATGGTCTATGGAGCAGCTGCCGCTGGCAAAATGACAATGACCAGCTCTTCGAGCCCAGGGCTATCGCTCATGTGCGAGGGGCTAAGCTACTTGGCTGGAGCCGAACTGCCTTGTTTGGTGGTGAATGTGGCACGCGGAGGCCCAGGATTGGGCTCGATTCAAGCCTCACAGGCGGATTATTTCCAACTGGTCAAAGGCGGCGGCCATGGCGATTATAAGATGGTGGTGCTTGCTCCGAGCTCGGTGCAGGAGATGAACGATTTTGTGGAACTGGGTTTCGATTTGGCATTTAAATACCGAATCCCCTCGGTGATACTCACAGACGGAATCATAGGACAGATGATGGAGAAAGTAAGGCTCTCGCCTCTGAAACCTCGACGCACTGCCGAGCAGATTGAACAAGAGTGCGGTAGTTGGGCTACCACCGGGCGTAAAGCACTGCGTGGACACAAAAACGTGGCAACATCCCTCTTTTTGGACTCTCACGACCTCGAAGCCCACAACCTTCACCTCCAGACGAAATATCGCGCTATCGAAGAAAACGAAGTGCGCTACGAAGAGGTGCAATGCTCCGATGCCGAATACCTACTTGTGGCATACGGCACCAGCGCGAGGATTTGCATGAAGGTGGTGGACGACCTGCGCGAAAAAGGCGTGAAGGTTGGACTCATACGCCCCATCACACTCTTCCCCTTCCCCAGCAAAGCTATTGCCCAAACAGCACAACGCTGCAAGGGAGTGCTCACCGTGGAGATGAGCGCAGGCCAGATGGTCGAGGACGTAAGACTCGCCGTTGGCAGTATCTGCCCCGTGGAACACTACGGTCGCTACGGTGGGGTGGTGCATTCGCCCGCTGAGGTTGAGGCAGCCCTCCACGAACTAATCATTGACAAAGCATAACGATAGACACACTCTATAGAGATGGAAGTAAATAAAACACCAGAGAACTTGACATACAAAAAGCCAAGGCTCATCAGCGATACGGTGATGCACTATTGCCCAGGATGTTCGCACGGAACAGTCCACAAACTCGTGGCGGAGGTCATCGACGAACTCGGACAAGAAGATAACACTGTGGCAGTCTCACCCGTGGGCTGCGCCGTGTTGGCATATAACTATATTGACGTGGATTGGGTGCAGGCCTCGCACGGACGAGCACCAGCAGTAGCCACGGCGCTGAAACGAGTGATGCCCGAAAAACTAATTTTCACATACCAAGGTGATGGCGACCTAGCGGCAATCGGTACGGCAGAGACCATCCACTCGCTGGTGCGTGGCGAAAATATCGCCATCATATTCATCAACAACGCCATCTATGGCATGACTGGAGGCCAAATGGCACCCACAACGCTCCTGGGGCAGAAAACATCAACTTCGCCTCATGGTCGAGATGTGTCGCTTAATGGGTTCCCCTACAAAATGGGCGAAATCGCAGCGATGATGCCAGGAGTGAGCTACGTCACCCGCCAGAGTGTGGACACGCCAGCAAGAATCCGTGCCGCTAAAAAAGCAATCACCAAGGCGTTCAAATGCTCGCTCGAAAACAAAGGCACCGCCTTTGTGGAAATCGTGGCAACGTGCAGCAGTGGGTGGAAATTATCGCCCGTGGCAAGCAACCAGTGGATGAGAGATAACATGGTGCCCGAGTATCCGTTGGGAGATTTGTTAAACAAAGAGTAACGAAAAAACAGAGATACAGAGATGAAAGAAGAAATAATTATAGCAGGTTTCGGCGGACAGGGAGTGCTCTCGATGGGCAAAATATTGGCATACTCCAGCGTGATGCAGGGTGACGAGGTGAGCTGGATGCCCTCTTATGGGCCCGAGATGCGAGGCGGAACGGCAAACGTTACCGTGATACTCAGCTCGCAGAGAATCAGCTCGCCCGTGATTCAAAACTACGACACGCTAATTGCTCTGAACCAACAGTCACTCGACAAGTTTGAACAGACTCTCAAACCTGGTGGAGTGTTGCTCTACGACCCAAATGGAATAACTCGTAGGCCTGAGCGCACCGACATTGAGATTCACACCATCGCAGCGACAGAAATTGCAGCGCAAATAGGCAATGCCAAGGTCTTTAATATGATAGTGCTGGGGGCGTATCTCAAGCTAAAACCAGTGGTGGAGATGAGCAATGTTATCGAAGGGCTCAAGAAATCACTGCCTGAGCGCGCACACGCGCTAATCCCCATGAACGAGCAGGCAATCACGGCAGGCATGAACTCCGTGCAGTAGCACTTTGCATGTAATAGCGCCGCCTATGCCTCCCCTTGCGCAGTCGTAGAACGCACAGCAATCGTCTTTTCTCACCCACGCTTTGTTTCCCCAGAGGAGACTAAGCGTGGGTGAGTTTTTTGTGCGGGTGGAGATGTGGCAATCGAGAGAAGGCGAAGGCTTATGATTTAGCATGCTCGCAATGGTACAAAAAGGGTGAAAATAGAGTGTTATTTATTTGGATACATAGCAGTAAATGGTTATATTTGAGCGCTGTAGTGACGATTTTTGTTGCGGTGCAATGCCGCAGAACACGTTATATAACTATTTATCTAAACCAATAAA
>CAYJIF010000060.1:0-10274 GCA_964370175.1 uncultured Rikenellaceae bacterium | reverse complement strand
TGCCCTGCGGGGGCACCCGCCGCCGCGCGGGCGGACGCATAGCGTCTTTTGATTTATTGCACCGATAGAAAAACACAAACAAATGCCCCGCGAGAGCACTCGCCACCCGCCGCCCCGCTGATTAACCCCAAATCATCACTCACAACCCCTCGCAACCCCACCCTTTTTGAACCCCAAAGTAGTTTTTTTTTACCAAGCGAGCGCAATATGATTTTTATTTGCTATTTTTGTACTTTTAAACCCTGACACAGCAGACATACCCCCCCACCCTCAAGCATAATTAAAGCAAACAAAGAACTAATACCAAGCTAAGCAAAATGACCCTAACGAAGAAACAAAATCATATTTTAACCACATTCAAGGAATACTTTCTCATAACCCTTGGCGAGGCAATATATTGTTTTGGATTTGTTGCTCTGATTGTCAAAGCAAATACTGTCCCAGGAGGAGCTGGAGGTATATCTTCGCTCATATACTACGCTCTGGGCGAACCTTCATCATGGCTTTTGGGACTGGGTAATATCTACTTTATGGTGAATTTAGTATTGCTCATAGCTGGTTTTTTTGTCATTGGTCCCCGTTTCGGAGTGAAGACCATTTATGCCATTTGTTTGGCCTCAGTTCTGCTCAATATCTATTCCGAAGTGCTGCCTCCTGACGTGATGGGGCTTAGTGCCGAGGCTGGCGACCAGCTCTTAATGGCGATACTCGGGGGTGTATTGTGTGGCGTGGGAGTGGGTATGTGCTTGATGCAGGGGGGGAGTACTGGCGGTACGGATATCATTGCAATGATTGTGGGTAAATATCACAACGTTTCTTTTGGTAGAGTATTGATGCTCTGCGACTTTGTGATTATCACCAGCTCTGTATTCATTCTCACGAGCGGATTCCGCCCGGCGATTTATGGGTTTGTGGTACTTGCCACGGTGGGTTATACAATTGACATGGTGCTTTCGGGCAGCAGGCAGAGCACGCAGATTACTATTTTTTCGTCCAAGCACAAGGAAATTGGTGATAGGATTATGACCGAGGCGAACCGAGGAATTACATATCTTCATGGCGAGGGCGGTTACACGGCTCAGCAGCAGAAGGTAATCATTGTGGTGTGTCGCAAGACGGAACAGGGTGGCATCTACAAAATCATCAAGGAGGTAGATCCCAATGCCTTTATCACATCGGCGGCGGTGAGTGGTGCATATGGTGCGGGGTTCGAGGTGTTGAGAGTTCGCAAATCTCAGGGAAAGAGTTAGTAGAAACAATATAGATTATGAAGAATATTTTTGCAAAAAAGTTGTCTCGCCAAGGAAAATTGATGGCGGTGCTATGTTTATTGGTGGGTGTAGTTATTGTTTTGGGCGTATTGTTGTTGGCCAGGAGTTGTGGAAGTCAGCCTGATGCCGGCGATGAAGTGCAGCAAGGCTTGGACATTACGCCCGATAGCACGGCAACGCTGAGTGTATCTGCCGAGGGAGCACCATTAGATACTCTTATGGATGGAGAGCCTCGCTCACAAATTTCTGGAGCCGATGCTCAAAGAACAGATCAAGCGCAGCAGGGCAAGAATGCTAAAAGTGCGCAGAAGTGGCATAACTACCTCGAAAAGCTTGTTTTTAAGGACAGCCATGAGTTTCTCTACGGACTTTCGCTCGAGGGGCTGAGTGTGGAGACTGGCGAGGTGCAGAGCGGAGAGACTCTCTCGCTCATCCTCAACGATAAGTACAATGTGAACATTGCAGTGGTCAACGAGTTGGTGACCAAGAGCGATGGTGTTTTCGACCTCCGCGAACTACGAGTTGGCAATGGCTACACGGCTTTGATAAAAGAAAATGATGGTGATAGCACTGGTTTTGCGGGAGAAATGCGCTACTTTATCTATGCTAAGAACAGCACGGAGTACGTTATTTTTGATACCCATGACGATGTGAGCGTAACGATTCACAAGCGTGAGGTGGAGACCAGAGAACGATACAGCGAGGGGACTATTAATTCCTCGCTCTACGCCACGATATACGAGGAGGGCTTGTCAGAACAGTTGGCGGCGCGCTTGAGCGAAATATATAAGTGGACGATCGACTTTTTTGCTATACAAAAGGGTGACTCTTTTCGAGTTCTCTATGAGGAACAATACATTGATACAATGCGCATAGGTATTGGTAAGATTTATGGTGCGGAGTTTGTGCACATGGGCAAACCCTACCTTGCCATACGCTTTGAGCAGGGCGATGAGACGGGTTATTGGGATGGCGAGGGCAAGAACTTGCGTAAGAACTTCTTGCAGGCGCCTTTGAGTTTTTCGGCTCGTGTGAGTTCGAAATACGGAATGCGCACTCACCCTATTCGTCGTACTCGCCAGATGCACAACGGCGTGGACTATGCTGCTCCTACGGGGACTCCGGTGCTGGCTATTGCCGATGGTACGGTGACTCGTGCTGGCTGGGATAGTGGTGGCGGAGGTAATAGAATTTGGCTCAAACACGCCCGAGGCCTTGAGAGTGCGTATTTGCACCTGAGCCGCTTTGGCAGTGGGATTCGTGCAGGTGTGCGCGTGAAGCAAGGTCAGGTTATCGGTTATGTAGGTTCTACGGGAATGAGCACGGGGCCGCACCTTGACTTCCGCATCAGAGAGAACGGCAAGTATATCAACCCACAAAAAGTGCCTTCGATGCCAACTACGCCTATCGGCGCGGCAAACAAAGATCGCTTTGAGACAATGATGTCTGATGTGATGGGAGTGATGGATGATTATAAGTAAACCAGAGGGGGGAACAGGCAAGTAGATGAAAGGACAAGGTACAGGAAAGAATGGGCGTCAGGCGGTAGCTCCTTCACGGGGGCGCGGTTCTGTGCGCAGTGCGTCATCGGCTGCTCCCAGGGGTTCTCGCCCCGCATCGGTAGCACGTGGAGCAAGGGCAGCGAGCTCTCGCTCGGAAGCTCCAGCACCCCCCATCAAGAGTGGTGCAAAGACTATTGCACGAGTATCATCGCAAAAAAGTGCCTCGCAAAGGGGACGTGGCGGCATTAAAGAGGGGGCGAAACTCCCCACAAAAAAAGAGTTGGATAGTAGATCTCGCGCACATTCTCGTGCGGCGCAGAGCAAACAAAAACGCCAGCAACAGCAAACCGAGGCCGAACTTGTCGAGAGCGAAGAGGGGGGTGATGGCGGCAGTGAGGCTCATATTTGGTTCAGTCTCTTGATTTTCTTCATAGCTGGTTATCTCTTTTTGTGTACGATCTCTTATTTGATGTATTGGCAGCAGGATGCAGCATTGGCATCGATGGGGATGGACAATATTACGAGTGTGGCGGAGACTCAGAACTGGGGCGGTCGTCTTGGAGCAACGACTGGTGCTCTGCTCATAGGCAGTTGGCTGGGGCTTAGCGGAGTATTGGTCCCTGTTTATCTCTTTATGTTGGGATTGCGTATTTTGCGAGTGGAGACTCTGCGCTTTAGGCGTTCGATGCCAGCTCTTTTGGCAATAATTTTTGTAAGTTCTCTTGCCCTTGGCCATGTGTATGGCACTTCGGGCGAGGTTTTTGGCAGCGGCTGGGGCGGTGCAGGAGGCATTTATGTGAGCGAATGGTTGGAGGCAATTATCGGGCCTGAGGGCACGTCACTGCTCATTATTTTCTTGGTTCTGGGGGTGTTATACTATTCTTTTGCGGGATGGGTGAAGCGTGTATCTCGTCACGTGGCGTGGTATTTCGAGCGCAGGGCACAGAAGCGTCGAGAGGCGTTTATGTGGGCTAAGGCGAGGCGTGAGGCGGCGGCGATGTCGCAACCAGCTCTGAGCGAGGAATTACAGCAAAGGCTTGCGCAAGCACAAGAGTCGAACGAAGAGCAGAGCGCAGACAAGAATGAAGAGCAGAACGGTGAGAGTGATGAGGCGCACAGAGACGAGAGTTTTAGTGGCGAGCAGGATTCTGCCACGGAGCAAAGCGAACAACCTGCCGTAGAGGATGATGACGCAGAGGATGATGGCGCAGAGGATGGTAACGCAGAGTCGAACGGCTGTAATCAAGAACATAGTGGTGATACAGAGGCCGCGGAAAAGGACTGTGATGTGGCGGCGGCCACAGAGCAAAGTAGTGAATCGAAGAATTCGGACTCAATCATAGCCCTCGAAGGGGGTATTACAGGATATATATATGGTTATGACGAGGCAGGTGCAGCAATGTACCTCTATGCAGAGGCACAAATGCTCAGGGATTCCGTGGCGCAACTCTCCGCCGAGGTGAGTATGCCTGCTGTTGAGGAGGAAAAAGAGGAGTTTTTTGTTGTAGAACGCCCCACCGAACAGGAGGAAGATAGCGAGCAAAAAACACCTCAAACTTCTGCGCCCACGCCACCAACAACTACTGTGGAACAAGAGATGGCGATTCATTACGAAACACCGCTTGGAGTTGAACCTCCAGTATCAGCGGCTCCAGTATCACCTGAGCCTGCGACCACTCCCCCCGCGGCAGAAAACACCATAGGCTTCGATGTGCAAAAAAGCGACGAGGAGCAGAAGCTCGCTCAGCACAAAATAGACACAATGTCGCTGTACGACCCTACGGCAGAGCTCCCAAAGTACCGCAAACCACCAGTGGATTTACTCCACGACCACACCAGAAAAGTGGAGGTGAGCGACGAAGAGTTACAAGCCAATAAGGATAGAATCATTCACACACTGCTGACCTTCGGCATCAAGATTGATAGCATCAAGGCAACCATCGGCCCCACGGTCACGCTCTATGAGATTGTGCCTGCTCCGGGGGTGAGAATCTCAAAGATTAAGAACCTCGAAAATGATATTGCCCTCGCTCTTGCAGCTCTGGGCATCCGTATTATTGCCCCAATCCCGGGCAAAGGAACTATCGGTATTGAGGTGCCAAACACGCAGAAAGAAACCGTGTCGATGAATTCGGTGATTCGTGCTGTGAAGTTCCAAAAGATGAAGGCGGAGTTGCCCATAGCCCTTGGTAAAACCATTCAGAACGAGACCTATGTTATCGACCTCGCTAAGATGCCTCACCTGTTGGTGGCTGGTGCAACGGGGCAGGGTAAGTCGGTGGGACTCAACGCCATAATCACCTCGCTGCTATACAAAAAGCACCCCTCGGAGCTGAAATTCGTTCTGGTTGACCCCAAAAAGGTCGAGTTGACGCTATACTCCAAACTCGAAAAACACTTCCTGGCGAAGATGGAGGGCGAAGAAGAGGCAATCATTACCGACACCCAAAAAGTTGTCTACACGCTAAACTCTATATGTAAGGAGATGGATGCTCGCTACGACCTGCTCAAGGCGGCTCAGGTGCGCAACATCGTGGAGTATAACCAGAAGTTCACCCATCGCAGGCTTAACCCCGAAAAAGGACACCGCTATTTGCCATATTTTGTTGTGGTCATAGATGAGTTTGCCGACCTGATTATGACAGCAGGGCGCGAGGTGGAAACTCCTATTGCTCGTATCGCACAGCTCGCTCGTGCAGTGGGCATACACCTCATAATTGCAACGCAACGACCCACTACGAACATCATTACGGGGGTTATCAAAGCGAACTTCCCCGCCCGAGTGGCCTTCAAAGTCTCCTCGATGATTGACTCTCGCACGATTCTCGACTCGCCTGGCGCAAATCAACTCATCGGTAGGGGGGATATGCTTGTCTCCACGGGCAGTGAAATGACCCGCGTGCAGTGTGCTTTCATTGACACTCCCGAGGTCGAGGATATTGTGAATTACATTGGCGAGCAACGTGGTTATCTCACCGCCTACGAACTGCCAGAGTATGTCCCCGAGGGTGCAGATGGAACGGGGCCAAAGGATGTGGATATGACCCGCAAAGACCCTCTGTTTGAGGAGGTGGCTCGCTATGTGGTGAATGCGCAGAGTGGTTCGGCATCGACCATCCAGCGCAAGTTCTCTATAGGTTTTAACCGAGCGGGTAGGATTATCGACCAACTCGAAGTCGCTGGCATTGTGGGACCACAGGTAGGTAGCAAACCCCGCCAGGTGATGATTCAAGACCCCATTAGTCTGGAGATGATGTTAGGCGATTAATTAGCCTGCGCGCGCTTTTCGCACCACCACTAAGAGTGCAACTGTCGCTGAAAAAAACTAAAAGCGTAGCGGACGAGCTGCACGATGCTCGATAATCTCACCGTGCTTGTACGCCAAAACCCCGTTCACAAAAGTATGAGTGACCTTGTGCCCAAGAGTCATTCCCTCAATCGGGCTCCAACCGCACTTGTATAGCAGCCCTTGCTTAGTTACAGTGTTGTCTTTTCGTTCTACGATGGTGATATCGGCATAGTTGCCTTTTGCCAGAGTGCCTCGCTTTTCGATACCGAAACACTGCGCCACCTGTTCCGACATGAAGCGAGTGACTTGTTGAGGCTCGAAAAGTTCGAGCATCGCGCAGAGCGAATGTTGCACCATGGGCATTCCGCTGGGAGCCTTGGAGTATTGCTGTTCTTTTTCCTCAACAGTGTGTGGAGCGTGGTCAGTTGCCACAATATCTATGCGCCCGCTTTTGAGCCCCTCTCTCAGAGCGTCTCTATCGGCGGCAGTTTTAATCGCGGGGTTGCACTTTATGTAGTTGCCTCGTTGGGCGTAGTCCTCATCGCAGAGCAGCAGGTGGTGTACGCACACCTCCGCCGTGATTCTCTTTTGTGTCACGGGGCGTGGCTCGAAAATCGAGAGCTCACGAGCCGTGGTGAGGTGGAGAATGTGCAGCCTCGTGTTGTATTTCGACGCGATTTCGGCAGCCATCGAGCTTGAGCGGTAGCACGCCTCCTCGCTGCGGATTAGTGGGTGGTCGAAGATAGTGGGGTTTTCTCCATATTTCTGCATATTGGCTCTGATAGTGGCCTCATCCTCACAGTGAGTTGCCACAAGCACGGGGCACTGCTCGAAAATAGCCTCAAGCGTCTTGCTCTCGTCCACAAGCATCCCTCCTGTCGAGCTACCCATAAAGACCTTTACGCCAGGAATCACCCGCGGATTGACATTGGCAATGGTCTTAATGTTGTCGTTGGTGGCACCCATATAGAAAGCGTAATTGACGTGTGACACCTCAGCGGCACGTTCCATTTTGCGTTCCCACTCCTCCTCATTTGTGGTTTGGGGTGCAGTGTTTGGCATATCCATAAAGGAGGTGACTCCGCCAGCGGCAGCAGCACGACTCTCAGTGGCAATATCGCCTTTGTGGGTGAGTCCAGGGTCACGGAAGTGCACTTGGTCATCGATTACCCCAGCGAGGATATACCCCCCCTGAGCATCAATCCCCTCACCCTCTGTACCGCCACGGTATTCTCCTTGTCCTACCTCAGTGATTATGCCTCTGTCGAAGACCACGTAGCCCTCGAACTGCTCGGTGGAGGTAACCACCACTCCGTTGTATATTATACCATTCATTGTTGTTGTGGATTATGCTTTAGCTTTAATCTTGCGCATGCGCATTTTGAGCACTCCCCAGAATGCTTCGCCAAATATGCCGCTACTCATCTTCGAGCTACCCAGCGTGCGGTCGGTGAAGATAATGGGTACTTCCTCGACTCTGAAGCCGAGCTTCACGGCGCTGTATTTCATCTCAATCTGAAAGCCATAGCCCTTCATTCTGACGTTGTCGAGGTCAATGGTTTCGAGCACTTGGCGCTTGAAGCAGACAAAGCCTGCTGTGCAATCTCTGAGCTTTATGCCCAGCACCGTGCGCACATAGGCCGAGGCGTAGTAGGACATTATCACCCGCCCCATCGGCCAGTTCACCACATTCACGCCATTGACATAGCGCGAACCAACGGCAACATCAGCTCCGTTTTCGCAGGCGGCTCTGAGCCTTTCGAGGTCGTCGGGGTTGTGCGAAAAATCGCAGTCCATCTCGCAAATATAGTCGTAGCCACGCTCCAGCGCCCACTTAAAACCAGTAATATAGGCAGTGCCCAGGCCGAGCTTGCCGCTACGCTCTACAAGGTGAAGTGTGTCTTTGTATTTTTGTTGTAGAGTTTTGACCACAGCTGCAGTGCCATCGGGCGAGCCGTCATCGATTATTAGTAACTCAAATCCCTGACCCATCGAAAAGACCTTTTCGACCATTGCCTCGATATTCTCAATCTCGTTGTAGGTGGGGATTATGACCAGTGAACGTCTGTTTTCCATAATTTTACAGATACTTTTTGACCATAAAGGTACGCATTTTCTCTGAAAATTTAATACCTTTGTCACAATTTTATTTTTTTTCAAAGTAATTTCAAACCATGAAAAGACTCAAAGCCATACTCCTCGTAGCAGTGATGTCGCTGTGCTCGATTGCAGCAATGGCGCAACACGGCGAGGTGACCTATTCCAACACACGCTTCGAAACCGAGGGACGAGAACTCACTGTGCGCAGCGCCGACTACCACGCCGAGCAGCTCGTAAGCGGAAAACTCGCACAACTCGGAGCGGTAGTCTCTACCTCCTTTTTTGCGAAGATATTTCTGCCAGGGGTTACGCTCGCCTACAAAAAAGATATTGACAACTACACCACCGCCTACCTTATCGAAGTGAAACGAGGAGGGGTGAAAATTCACTACACCTCGCTGGCAATGCTGGAGCTTGCGCTCAAGGACTTTGACACCCTCTTTGAACTACAAAGCGGTAGCCGTCACATACGTGGGGCGAGAATCTTGTACCACAGCGGTCTCAGCGCAAAAACCGTGCTGGTGAACAAAAGCGAAGAGGGAGTGCTCGATGGCGTGAGCTCGCTCATAGACCCCAAGAAGTTCGCTGCGGCAATTGCCCAAGAAGTGAAAAACGGCAATAAAGAGGTGATGGTGGCGCTGGTCAATAGTAGCGTTTTTAGAGTGCAATTTAGTGTGTTCGAGGGAATAAACCCTGAAATGCCCACAATTTGCGAAGATGGCGGATACACCACCGAGCAACTCCTCGGAATGATCGAGGCGGCTCGTAGCGGTGGCGGAGAGTTCATACCTGCGCTCGACCTGCTGAGCGAAAACTCCCCCTTCGAAAAATACACCGGCCATGAGATGACTACGGCCGAGGGCATGAGATTTGTGCGTGCAATGCTCGAAGAGTGTGCCACAGAATGGGGCGTAAACAAAGTGTGCGTGGGTACGCAGGCAAATAATGCGGCGCCACAGGGCTACGTTGACTTTCTGCACGACATCGCCAGCAGAAACAATCTGGAGCTAATCATTCTTTAAGACCCACGAACAGGGTCGCCATATGCGGCCATCAATAAAGGGCGAGAGTGTGGATGGAAAAGTGTGGGCGAGAGCCGAAAAACAAAAACAATGTTAGACATAATAAAACCCATAGAAGCAGAATTGCAGAGCGTGCATAGCGCTGTGGCCGAGGCGCTTGCCTCTCAATACCCTATGCTCAGCGATGTGGCATCGTACCTTGCAGCGCCAGGGGGAAAGATGCTACGCCCCACACTTACACTGCTCTTTGCTCGCCACTATGGTGAGCCCTCGCCTCGGACAGTAGAGGTGGCAACAATGGTGGAGCTGGTGCATTACGCCACGCTTGTGCACGACGATATCATAGATGAGGCATATACCCGCCGTGGTGAGCTGACTCTGGGGGCTCTGTTGCGGTCACGTTCGGCGGTGCTTGTCGGGGATTATATCTTCTCAAAAGGGCTTGCCTGCGCAACTCGTGCGGGAGCGTACGAGGAGCTCGATATTGTGATAAAAGCCATTGAAGAGCTTGTGGAGGGAGAGCTGTTGCAGGCTCAAATCAAAGAGCAGATGGATACCAGCGTGAGCGGATACCTCCAGGTGGCGAGGCTCAAAACCGCATCGCTGTTGAGTGCTGCTGCCAGGTGTGGTGTGGTGAGTGTTGGTGCTGGCGAGCAGGCTGCTCAACGCGCACGGGAGTTTGCCGAAAAGGTAGGGCTTGTTTTCCAGATTCAAGACGACGTGATGGATTACCTACCCCAGAAACTTACTGGCAAGGAGCCCTACAATGATATTAAGGAGCGAAAGATGACTCTGCCGCTACTCCTGGCTATTGAAGCAGGCGGCGGGCGTGGAGTTATCAAGGACTTGAAGCGTGGGAATATCGAGCGAGTGGTGGCTTTTGTCCAAGAGCACGATGGCGTTGGACGCACCAAAGCGTATGCCGAGGAGTTAATGGCTGATGCTCGTGCAATAATCGAGGAGCTTGACGATTCTGCTGCTAAGGAGTCTTTGCTACGAGCGGTTGCTTTTGCGGGGGCACGCCTTTTTTAGCCACGGGGGGGGGGGGGGGGGGGGGGGGGGGGGGGGGGGGGGGGGGGGGGGGGGGGGG
>CAYJIF010000059.1:0-10284 GCA_964370175.1 uncultured Rikenellaceae bacterium | reverse complement strand
CCGCCGCCGCCACCCCACAATGCCTTCGAAGACTACCGATAATATACCCTAAACTCCCAAGCTCCAAGCACCATATCCCTACTCAAAGGCACAACATCCTTCGAAACTAATTCCCGATAATCACCCTCGAAATTCGTATCCGTAACACGTACTCGCTGCTCCCAACCACTCAAATTAAAAACCCCAATCACCACCCTACCATCGCCAGCATCTCGCCTAATAGCAAAAATATTATGTGGATTATCATTGTCAATTCCCTCAATATCAGCTCCCAAGCTCCCACCTCGCAGGCTTGGGTGACTGTGCTTGAGTTCACCAAGCAGCGTAAAGAGTTTCTCTATATTAGCGCCCCGTTCACCGCCACGCAATCGTGCCCAGCCAATTTCATCCTTGTCGAAGAATGCGAGCCTGCGGTCAAGCCCAACCTCCGTACCATTATATATAAGTGGCATGCCGCTGAGCAAATAGCTCAGAGCAGCAAATGCCTCCACTCCCCCTGCAAGCCTCTCAACAGCGCTCCCATTCCACGAATTTTCGTCGTGATTTTCGATAAAATGCATTCTAAGGGCATCGCCATTGTACTGCGAGTTTTCGTACATGAGCCTCTCTCCGAGCGTAAAGCAATTCGCCTCACCCGTTGCAATCTTGCCAAGAATATGGTGTTCTTCCCAGCAGTATGTGGCATCGAAAGCAGTATGAAATTCGCTTCCCTCGGCTTCGGCCAGCATGAAGAGTTCTTTGTCCAGTGCTTTCATGGCGACAGTAAGTTCGGCGGTGGCTTGTTCCCAGAATTTCAGCGGCACGAGCATCGCCATATCACATCTAAAACCGTCCATTCCTACTTCCTCTACCCAGTATTTCATTGAGGCTATCATCTCGCGCCACAGCTCGTCTTTAGAGTAGTCGAGTTTGGCAGTATCGCTCCAATCAAAGGGCGTTGCAATTTCAGCTTTTTCTTCGTCCCAGACGTACCATTCGGGATGTTCTCTCACCCAGCGTGCATCTCGTGAGGTGTGGTTTGCCACCCAGTCCAGAATCACGTGTATGCCGAGTTTTTGCGCACTTTTAATAAAATTTTTCAGATCACCCAGCGTGCCAAATTCAGGATTAACTGCCGTATAATCTTTTATTGAGTAGTATGATCCGAGCGATCCTTTTCGTCTTAGTTCTCCGATCGGGAATATAGGCATTAGCCAGATAATATCCACTCCTAATTTCTTGAGTCTTGTCAGTTCTTTGGCTGCGGCTTTGAAGGTTCCTTCGGAGCTAAACTGGCGTATGTTGAGTTCGTAGATGACTCCATCAACAGCCCATTGTGGGTGTTGTTTTTGTTTGTTTTGTACTCTGTATATTGTATTTCCCATTTTTTGTATATCTTTGTGATCGTGTAAATGTACTACATTTTTACAAAAAAAACTAAAAAACTCTAAACTCTTATGAAAAATTTCGCAAAACTAATTGTTGCAATAGCGGTGTGTACAATGTCTATGTTTTTAGGCAGTGTAGATGCTCACGCTCAGAGAAATAATAATGGGCAGGATGTATCATCATTCAACAATTCCTATTCGACTCCATCTGCTCCGATCGTCAAGTTTGAGGGTCTATTTGTTATGGGTTATGGTGCATCTTTAGATTATCAGAGCAGCAACCTTCTCTATCTTCAGACCTTTTATGGTCTACGCATAGCGGATGTTTTCTTTGCGGGCGTCGGCGTATCCTACGACAATAGAATTTACATTGATAACCGCCACAACAGACACTGGGAGGATTCATTTGGCTTGCTGGGCAATGTGCGATTTTATGCCCCCTCTGGCAGTGGTGTTGTGAGGTTTTTTGCTGATGTGACAGGCGGATATTTGGTAGATGCAAGTCGTTCAGACACTGATGGTTATTCAATCAACCCATCGGTGGGTATCAACATCGACACAGGTTTCGGCAATTCGGTGAGTTTAAGCATTGGTTACGACTGGCAGCAGTGGCAGTATCGCCTCTTCCCTCGCAACACCTTCACTCACGATAACAATGCGGTTTCGTTCAAGCTCGGCTTTGTTTTTTAATTCCGCAGGTCTACTCCCCAGTTAAGTTTTTGTCGAAGAGTCTTGTAGAATTGAGCTGAATTAGGTTCGCCATTCAGGTCAATGAATACAAGGCTCTTCGCTGATTTTGTGATTGTGAAAGAGCAGTCACATTGTTTGGTATTGCTCTGCAGGTTATCGACAGTTGTGGTGATTCCGTTTTCGCCTCGACTTCGTGCGCAGATTTCTATTTTCGAGCTATCTGCTACTACGAGCGGTCTGAGCGATAGGTTGTGTGGTGCAACAGGCGAGATGATGATGGTTTGGCTTTCGGGCGAGAGTATTGCTCCTCCCACGCTCATGGAGTAAGCCGTAGAGCCTGTAGGTGTGGCTACAATAATGCCGTCGCCCCAGAATTTTGCTACCTCCACGTCGTTTACTTTCACTTCTATTTCGATGAGCGACACTTCGCTACGTTGTGTCGTAAACTCGTTGAGCGCCCATCGTTTATTGGTTGTCGATGGGGTTGATATTTCGAGCATCGAGCGTTTTTCTATGTGATAGTCTTTGTTGAGCAGTTTGCCAATGATGCCACTCCATTCGTCGAGTTTGATTTTGGTGAGAAATCCAAGTCTGCCGCTGTTTACACCCAATATTGGCGGATTATTTTCTGCCCCCACAACGTGTCTTACCGCATCGAGCAGCGTTCCGTCCCCGCCCAAAGAAACCACAATATTGTGGTCGCAGTTAATCGATTCGGGGTTGATTTCCCATTCTATGTCGAGGTTTTGTATAGGGGCAAGTAGCTGTGCCACATTGTCTTGACTTGCGTGTGTGTATATGGCAATTTTCATAAAAAGTTGTATCTTTGTGTGATTTTTGGAGGGTTTGGCTTCATTCGAGCCGCTCCACAAAGTTACGAAAAAATATTTAGAAACTATGAATACAAAATTAAGTGTTAATATCAATAAGTTCGCCACTCTGCGTAATTCCAGAGGTGGGAATGTTCCAGATTTGTTGCAGGTAGCTCGTGATGTTGAGCGTTTTGGTGCTCAGGGAGTTACGGTTCATCCCCGCCCTGATGAGCGTCATATTCGATACCAAGATGTGCGCGAGCTCGCTCCGATTCTCACCACAGAATTCAATATTGAGGGCTACCCCACCGATAGTTTTATTGATTTGGTGTGCGAGGTAAACCCAGCGCAGGTGACCTTGGTTCCCGACCCGCCCGAGGCTCTGACCAGCAATGCGGGATGGGATACTATCACGCACAAGGACTATTTGAGCGAGGTGGTGGCGCATTTTCAGAGCCGTGGCATCAGAACTTCGTTGTTTGTGGAGGCTGATGTACAGATGGTTCGCGCAGCTCAACTCACTGGCACTGACCGTATTGAATTATACACCGAGTCATACGCCACTGGTTATGCTGCGGGGTGCAAAGAAGAGGCCGTAGCTCCCTTTATTGAGGCGGCAAAGGCGGCTCATGAGTGTGGTCTGGGGATAAATGCCGGGCACGATTTGAGCCTCGAAAACTTGGCTTATTTTGCACAGAACATACCCCACTTGGCGGAAGTATCCATCGGCCATGCGTTGGTTAGCGACGCCCTATACCTCGGACTCGAAAATACGGTTAACCTATATCGCCAAGCGCTAAAGTAACATGCCTGCAAATACAGACGTTAGAATAAATTTGGACAACGACATCTTGAAACTCATTGGTACTCTTGCAGATGAGTTGGGTGTGGAGGCGTATGTTGTTGGTGGGTATGTGCGAGATTATTTTTTACGCCGTCCGCTCACCGATATTGATGTGGTTGTGGTTGGATCGGGCGTAGAATTGGCCAAGAGTCTTGCCAAGACTACTCGTTCGCCACTCTCAGTTTTTGCAAATTTTGGCACGGCAATGGTGCGCACGAAGCAGGGTGAGATTGAGTTTGTGGGGGCACGCAAGGAGAGTTATCGAGCGGATTCTCGTAAGCCCATAGTGGAGGATGGTACGCTGGAGGAGGATCAACAACGCCGTGATTTCACGATTAATGCAATGGCTTTTTGCTTGAATTCGGCTCGCTACGGTGAGCTGCTCGACCCATTTGAGGGGATGGAGGATATGGAGGCGCAGTTGGTGAGAACCCCTCTGGAGCCTGATAAAACTTTCAGCGATGACCCTCTGCGGATGTTGCGTGCAGTGCGTTTTGCCACTCAGTTGCATTTCGATATTTGGGGCGAGACTTTCGATGCTATTGGTCGGAATGTGGGGCGGCTGTGGCAGACAACCTCAAGGGAGAGGGTTACGGGTGAGTTCCTCAAGATAATGAAATCCAATGACCCTGCCCGTGGTATTGAGCTTTTGGATAAGTGCGGACTGTTGGAGGTGATTTTCCCCGAATTGGTTGCTCTCAAGGGGGTTGATAGGGTTGGCGCTCATGCCCATAAGGATAATTTTGAGCATACGCTACAGGTGTTGCGTAATGTGGCCGAGCGTAGCGACAACTTGTGGTTGCGCTATGCGGCACTGCTGCACGATGTTGCAAAGCCCCGAACCAAGCGTTATGATGCTCGCCATGGCTGGACATTCTATGGCCACGAGGTTGTGGGAGCACGCATGGCGCAGAAGATTTTCAGAGAACACCGTCTGCCGTTAGGCGCTGAATTGAAGTACGTTACAAAGCTCATCGAACTGCACTTGCGCCCAATTATCCTTGCCGAGGATATTGTCACGGATTCTGCCGTGCGGCGTTTGCTCTTTGAGGCGGGTGACGATGTGGACGATTTGATGTTGTTGTGCGAGGCGGATATCACCAGCAAAAACGATGTGAAGGTGCAGCGATACTTGAAGAACTTTGCCATTGTGCGAGCGAAGTTGGTGGAGATTGAGGAGAAAGACAGGGTTCGTAATTTCCAGCCACCCATTGATGGGGCGTTGATAATGCAGGTCTATGATGTTGAGCCATCTTCGGTGATTGGCGAGATAAAGACTATAATCAAGGATGCGATTTTGGAGGGTGATATTCCCAACGATTATGATGCGGCTTACGCTCTGATGGAAGAACTCGCAGAACAGAGGGGGCTGGTCAAGCGCTAATGGAATCTAATGACATATTACGCCTGCTGGATTCGGGTTTTTCGGAGCGTGTCGAGGAGTTTATTGACTTGTCGGCTCACGACGTTGCTTTGAAGACGGGCGATAAGGATTTTTCCGTGGCTCTGAAGTATCTGCAAAAGGCCAGAACGAAGATGCCGAGTTGGTATGCGGCACGTGCTATTATCACCAAGGAACTCTTCGAGCAATCTACCTCTGAGGCTGTTGCTCGTGCGAAGTTTGAGGGTTATGGCGGTGGAGAGTCGGTGCTTGATTTGACTTGCGGTATGGGTGTTGATAGTGCGGTGCTGAGCGCTCACTTTGCCTCTGTCACGAGCCTTGAGATAGACCCCGTCAAAGCGCAGCTCGCACAACATAATTTCTCAGCTCTCTCGCTCGCAAACATTGAGGTAGTCAATAGTAGTGCCGAGTCTTTTTGTGCTGAGGCAATGGCGGCTGGCAGTCGCTACGATATGATTTACGTAGATCCCTCCAGAATTAGGGGTGAGAATAGCGAGCGCGTTTTTTCGCTTGAGGATAGCTCCCCAAATATTTTGGCGATGCTCGATGATTTGCTAACGCTCACGGGGCGACTTGTGGTGAAGCTCTCGCCTCTTTTCGATATTGAGGAATTATATAGGGTTTTTGCGGACTATGGGTTGAGCATCACGGTTATTTCCAAGGATAATGAATGTCGTGAGCTGTTGGCTGAAGTGACAGTAAATGAGGGTGTCGCTCAGAGTGATGAGGCGAGAAATCCTGTCTGTTTGATAGTTGTTGGTGGTTCTGAACAGAGTGTGCGCCGTTACTCACTCTCTCCCAATTTCGATAATCATCGCCACTCGCACAATCATGACCAGAGTTTTACGCCTCGTTATTTATACCGCCCCGATGTGGCTTTCTACAAGTCGCGTTTGGTGTGCGAGTATTTCACCTCCTTGCTCCAGGCTCATCAGACACAGAGCACGGGCGAATTTATCTATGATAGCTATTTGTTCACCCACGATGAGGTGAGTCAAGGGTTTGAGGGTCAGAGTTTTTCTATTGATTTGATGATGCCCTATAACCCCAAGACGCTGCGTGCGGAACTCAAGCGGCGGGGCATTAAGAGTGCAGAGATTAGTCTCAAGAATTTTCCGCTCACGCTCTCTGCGATTCGCACCAAGCTCAAACTCGCTGCAGGAAATGATGCGAGGCTATTTTTTACAACATATTGTGCAAAACCTACGGTTTTTTTCGTAACTTAGCGCAACAAATAATTTTCAAGTACTGGAATGCGAAATTTTAAAGAACAATTAATTGATATTAAGGCGTTTGTCTTTGATGTAGACGGTGTTTTTACCGATTCTACCATTACAACCTTACAAAACGGCGATGTACTTCGTTCCTTTAACGTTAAGGACGGTTTTGCAGTGGTCAAGGCTATTTCAGAGGGTTACCACGTGGGTATTATTTCTGGTGGCGGTGGCGAGCTGCTACACCTGCGCATGAGCGAACTTGGTGTCGAACATATTTACCTGCGTAGTAAGGACAAGCTCGGTGATTTGCACAGTTTTCTCGACACGGTAGGCGTGACAGCAGCCGAGGCTATTTTTGTTGGCGACGACCTCCCAGATATTGCTCCGATGCGAGCGTGCGGACTGAGCGTTGCCCCACACGATGCTGTTAGTGAAGTGCGTCAGGTGGCTCGCTATGTCTCTGCATTCGAGGGTGGTAGAGGTGTTGTGCGTGATGTGATTGAACAGGTCCTGCGCGCCAGGGGCAATTGGTATGCAATCGAGGACGAAGCGGCAATAAAACCTTACTAACGCCCCACCCCCACACGCGTTTTCAATCGCTCCCCTCCCCCAGCTCCCCCTCCCCCCGTCTTAATTACAGAGTAAACAAAAATCACCATTGAACAAGTTCTTACATAGCGTTGTGGAGTCGTTGCAGGCTCACTATGGTGCAGCTTTGCAGGATGTGCACGTGGTTGTGCCCACTCGCCGAGCAGCGATATATCTTCACCAAATTTGCAAGACGA
The DNA here is from genome assembly GCA_964370175.1 of uncultured Rikenellaceae bacterium. GTDB lineage: Bacteria > Bacteroidota > Bacteroidia > Bacteroidales > Rikenellaceae > Mucinivorans. Next base: position 3,167 of record CAYJIF010000059.1, on the reverse strand, counting down.
AACTCCTCGACCCCGCCTCTGCCCCCAAGCTCCATTCCATTGACGATTGGGTCTTATATGCCAATGGTCAATTATCCAATTGTGATAGCGCCAATAAGTACACGCTGTTGTACCATTTGTTTTTGTGTTACAACGAACTATTGGAGAGTGTGGAGCCGCAGAATCTCCCAGCACGTAGTTTTCGTACTTTTCGAGAGTTTATCCCCTTTGGAGAGCTGATTATCAACGATTTTGACACGCTCGACCGCTATGTCGTAGATGCCGAGAAGCTCTATGGCAACATGTGGGAAATGGAGGAAATTGATGCCAGTTTTGCCACCGAGCTGGCTCTTGGCAACGAACACCAACTCCTGCTCAAAAGTTTCAATGACCAGTGGACGCTGCTGTGGGATCTGTATGTGAGCTATGGCCGAAGGCTTGACGAGTATAATATTACTTATTCTGGGAGAATGTATCGTAGTGTTGCTCAGCGGCTCAGTGATGGCGATGATGACGCTAATGGCGTGAAGTTCGCAAAAACTGTTTTTGTGGGTTTGAACGCAATTTCAAAGGCCGAGGAGATGATTTTTACAAGCCTCCACGAGCAGGGCATCGCTGAATTTATATGGGATTATGACCCACTGTGGCTGGGCGATAAATTCACTCAGGCGGCATATTTTGTTAGCAAAAATATCAAGAAATTCCCTACTCCAGACTATTTCATTCCCCCTGCAAGCACCGCCACTGTGGCCAAGATAGAGGTAGTCTCCACCCCCTCGGATATTGTGCAGTGTAAGGTTGTGGGCGAACTTCTACGCTCATCCGCACACCTAAACAACACAGCTGTTGTTCTGACCGATGAGTCACTTCTCTTACCACTACTCAGATCGTTACCTGCTGAGCTTGAGGGTTTAAATATCTCGATGGGATTCCCTATGCAGTACACCGATGAGGGGCAGTTTTTGAGCCTGCTCATCGATGCCCACCAGCGCGCCCGCCACCACATTCAAGGACAAATGGGAGAACAAATTGAGGAAAAAGCGAGCATAGATGGTGGAGTGGAATACCCCAGCGATGTGCTCCATGCCTTGTTGGCATTACCATTTTTTGCCTCCGAGCAAGAGCCAGCTGACACACTCTCACCCTACGATTCTCAGGAGCTGTCCCCCTATTTTAGTCCAAATACGGCTCTACATAGTGCTCGTTCATTGCACGCTCATTTTAGCGATTCTGTGCGCCATATATCAGCACAGCTTAGCTCCGACGAAACTAAAGAGGTGAGTGTAGAGCGATTTGTGAAGATGGAGCGTTTTTTGAATTCTTTGTACGAGGTTTTCAGCCAGTGGGGCGATGAACATCTAACTGTCGAACTATATTTCGAGATTCTCAGGCGAGAGTTCTCTCACGAGCGTGTTGAGTTCCAAGGGCGCAGCGGCACGGGACTTCAGATTATCGGTATTTTGGAATCTCGTGCGCTCGATTTCGATAATGTCATACTACTCTCGCTCCAAGAGGGTGTCTTTCCGAACCCCACGCCAGGTAATAGCTTCATTCCACAGAGCTTTCTGAATTACTATTCGTTGCCCACAATGACAGATAGGTCGGCAATATGGAGTTTTTATTTTTTCAGACTTTTGCAGTACTGCCACAGCGCATCGCTACTCTACTGCTCCACCCCCACCAACTCTACCACTGGCGAGCCTTCGCGCTACATCCAGCAGTTGGAGTGCTCTCGACATTATAGCACTACTCACAGCACGGTTGTCATAAAACAGCAAGACTCCAGCAACACTCAAACGCCGCCTCACGCTACAGCTAAGGTTGTAGTACCCGCACATTGGCAACTCACCTATGCCTCCCCTTCGGCACTGAATCTCTATTTGAATTGCCCTCGTGCCTATTATTTCAGGTATGTGGAGAAAATTGAGGTGCCCAGCATCCGCGACCAAGTCCCCAATGGTGCAGATGTTGGAACGCTGCTGCATAACCTGCTGCAAGAGCTCTACACTCCGCTTCTTGGCGTTGTGAACCCCCCAGAGAAGATAAAAATTATAGCGCAGAACAAAAGTCTTGTGGCGACTGCTTATGACAAAGTTTTTACTGATTACTATCAAGGTGCACAAACGCCAGAGCCACAGATGGCAGAGATTGTTAAGGCGCAGGTGGTGGCTATGGCACAACGTATTATGCGTTACGATGCCGAGGATAGTTCTCTGGACAGGATAGTGGCTCTGGAGGCAGCACTCAGCGCTACTTTTTCGGGTGTTCGAGTCGGTGGAAGGGTCGATAGGATTGATATGTTGAAAGATGGCGTACTTCGTGTGATTGATTATAAGACTGCTACGGGTGTACTCACCAGCGCAAGCTCTGTTGAGCAGCTCTTCGAACGTCGCTACCTCAATGAAGGAAAGGAATGGCGCTCCACTAAGGAGATGATGCAGTTGCTGGTCTATTGCGCTATTATTGAAGAGTCGCAGGCGGCATCAGCCCTTTGTGGTGGTGGGGCAAGTGGAATTGCGCCAGCGGTGTTTTCACCCAGAGAGATTAGTGCAAATTCTGTTAAAATGACTATCGGTAAAGAATCTTTGCAGCCTATTTCATCGGATGTTTTGCGATCTGTGTCGGCATCGTTGGAGTTGTTGCTGGGGGAGATGTCGGAGCATGCAAACACTTTTGCTCAGTGTGTTAATCAGGGAGCTTGCACATATTGCGATTTTTCGTTGATTTGTTCTCGATAGTTTTTGAACAGGCGTTTGCGGCATCCCGCGTGCTTCACATAATTTGTTGAACGAATAACAATTGTTCTAAATTTCCATGTGTGATTTCTGTGTTTTTCGGATGCCGCCGGCGGGGGAACGCTAATTTGTGAGCGTAGCGAGGAAATTGCGGTCTGCCGCGTTGGGGCGGCGGCATCCCGCGTGCTGCGCGCAATTTGCTGAACAAAAAATCATATATACAAAGGATATCGCTTAAAGAAACGCTTTTCTTCTCCCTCGGGTGCCGCCGGCGGTTGCCGCTGATTTATGAGCGTAGCGAAGAAATTGCGGTCTGCCGCGTGGGGCGGCGGCATCCCGCGTGCTTCGCACGGTATTGTATGTTGATTTTGTACGATACCATTTTGTGGATGGTTTTTTTTTCGTTACTTTTTGTAGGGGCAAAAAGTAACCAAAAACCCCTTCGCGTTGAAA
>CAYJIF010000058.1:0-10295 GCA_964370175.1 uncultured Rikenellaceae bacterium | reverse complement strand
CAGGCACACCGTAAGCTTCAGCCACAGTGTGTACGTGTTTTGCAGCCGAGATACCGCCCAAAATAGCAGCTCCTTGGCCTTCAGCCTTAGCACCTTTACCAGCGTAGAATGCAGCACCGCCGTTGCTGAGCTGGATAATCACTGGAGAGTTAACAGCTGCTGCTGTTTCCAACACTGCGTTGATGGTGTCAGTACCAGTAACGTTTACAGCTGGGATAGCAAAGCCTTTTTCTTTAGCATAGGTAAAAAGTTCATTAACTTTTGCGCCGGTAAGAACACCAGCAGGGAATTTTTTTTCCATTTTTGTTTATATTTTTTTGTTTTTAACTTTAGTTCTAAACTCCTCTTTTTCGCACACAAAGGTATCTACAATTTTATAATTTTGCAATAAATTTTTCGACATTTACCACAAATCTTTCGTGCGTTCCTTGCCCGATTATTCCTTTGCTGTCGCTTGCTGCGATTTTAAATAGCAGTCTGCGTCCCTCTCTCTCCACAAGCACTGCCTCTGTAGTGACTTTTTCGCTCACTGGTGTGGCACGCGTGTGGGTAATACTAACCATTGTTCCCACTGTGGTTTCGCCCTCAGCGCAGTACTCTTTGGCGGCGTTCATAGCTGCATTTTCCATCCACGCCACCATACGTGGTGTCGCCAGCACTTCCAAGTCTCCTGAGCCCAGCGCCAAGGCTGTATCGTCTTTTGTAACTATCATCTTGTTTTGGTTTATTTTAATTACTCCCTTAGCTTTGCTGCCATTGCTGCGGCGAGTTGGTCGCACTCAGCGAGTTTTTCGGTGGTCGCCATTCCGTACACGTCCACTGGTTCGCCCACCAATTCCAGGGACGACTCCTCGGCAAAGCTCTTCAAATTCCTCACTCCGCCACCATTCCAGCTGTACGAGCCGAAAAGCCCCAAGAACTTGTTCTTAACCCCCATATGCAACAACTCACGAGTGAGACTCTCCATCAACGGGAACATATTAGTGTTATATGCACACGAGCCGAGTATCACTCCACGATACTTCCAAATGTCGGAGATGAGGTATGAAATGTGAGTCTTGCTCACGTCGTGCACTTTGATTTGGCGCACACCCTCTTCGGCAAGTTTGCGAGCAATGTAGTCCGCCACCTGCCCTGTGTTGCCATACATCGAGGCGTAGATAATCACCACTCCGTCTCTCGCTTCGTATTTACTCCAGCGGTCGTAGAGCTCAATGACTACCATTGGATTCTCTCTCCACACTGGACCGTGCAGTGGGCAAATCATCTTGATGGGCACTCCCGCCAACTTAGCAAATGCCTTTTGCACCATATTCGAGTACTTACCCACAATGCAAGAGTAGTAGCGACGCATCTCTTCGCGATAGATTTCAAAATCAATCTCATCATCGAAAATTGTGCCATCCAACGTACCGAACGTGCCAAAAGCATCGGCTGAGAACAACACCTCCTCGGTGATGGAATAGGTCATCATCGTTTCGGGCCAGTGCACCCACGGGGTGAATACAAATTTGAGGTTGTGGTAACCGAGATTTAGCTCATCGCCATCTTTGACCTCCATCAAATTGTCTGTAATATTGTAGTACGCAGCCAAAACTTTAAAGGTCTTGTTGTTACCCACAATCTGCACATTTGGCCAGCGGCGTACCACAGCCGAAATTTCCCCTGCGTGGTCCAACTCCATATGGTTGATGATGAGGTAGTCCAGCTCCTTGCCGCCGAGCACCTCCTCGACCATTGCTACAAAACCCTCACCGCTACATCCCGCCTCCACGGTGTCGAGCAACGCCGTCTTCTCATCGTTGATGAGATACGCATTGTAGCTCACCCCATTTGGCAGAGGCCATATATTTTCAAAAAGTTCTTTTCGCCTATCATTTATCCCCAGATAATAGATAGTATCACTTACCTTTATTTTCATTTTTTTAGATTTTTTGTTGTTTTTGTTTTCGTGTAAAACAGGAAAATAATTACTACTTAGCGTAGTTCTGCACCTGTCGAGTAGCAACCTTCGGGTTGGCAATCACGTTACAGCCGCCAACACACCCCCCCTCACACGCCATTATCTCAATCATATTACCAGGCGCCTTGTTCACAAAACCCTTCATCTCGCGGATGCTCTGTTTGTTGATGCCATTGATAACCACTGGGTTCATCACTGCCCTATCCCCCACTTTCTTCTGCACAGCGGCGGCAACTCCTGCCGTTACGGCATAGCCACGCGAGCTCGGATCGATGGTATTATCAAGCTCCAACCCCTCATCTTTTGCCACTTCAATCTCCAAGGCATTTAGAGCCGTGTCCAACTCCTCGAAGCTCATCACAAAGTCCACATATGGGTCGTTAAAACCTTCGAAGCGTTTGGCAAGACAAGGGCCTACAAATACTACTACTGCATCGGGCTCTTCATCTTTGATGAGTTGTGCGCTATAGTGCATCGGTGAGCGAGTGTGCGAAACATAGGGGCGCAGTTCTTCGATGTGTTTGCCTGCCAATCGGTAGTAGGACGGGCAGCACGAGGTTGTCATAAACTGTTCGCCTGCCTCCATCTTCTCAATGAATTCTTCGGCCTCTTTAGAGGTTGTAACGTCTGCTCCGCGAGCAACTTCTTGAACTTCGTCGAAACCAATTTTTTTGATTGCACCGAGTATCTTCTCCAGTGGCACACGGTATTGCCCCGCTATGGCTGGAGCAACAATGGCTACTGTCTTACGTTTTTCATCCTTTATGGCACGATATATATCCACCAAGTGCGAACGCTCCATGATTGCTCCAAAGGGGCATGCCGAGATGCACTTTCCGCAGTATATACACTTCGAGTGGTCGATAACCTCTGCTCCTTGTTCATTCTTGGAGATAGCGCTCACGGGGCAACTCTCCTCGCAAGGCACGGGTTGATATATAATGGCATGGAAGGGACAGTTTTTGAGGCAGAGTCCGCAGTTCACACACTTGCTACTCTCGATGTGTGCCTGTCCATTGGCAAAAAATATTGCACCTTTGGGACAATTCACCTCACAAGGGCGAGCCACACAACCACGACACATATTGGTCACCACGTAGTTTGTCTTGACACACGCCGAACAGGCCTCGGTCATAACCGACATCGGTTGCCAGCCGAGCTTTGTGCGTTCGAATGCTTCGCGAGCGTATTCGCTCAGGCGAGTGCGTTCATCCTTCTCGTCATCGATACCGAAGCCCAGCACACCCATCGTGCGGAACTTCAACATCGCACGGTCTTTGTATACACAACAACGAGTAATTTCGCCGCCTCTTGGTCGCATAAGGTACGGAATATCATCCACAGCACTGAGCAAATCCTCTTTGTTTAGGTGGCGGATAATTCGGGTTATTAACTCACGGCGTAAAATATCAGTGTTATTAGTTGCCATTATTTAACTTAGTTTTTTTTGTGTCTAAAATATCTCTCTATCTTCAATTTTCATCTTCTGGTTCTCTCGACCGCTCTCTATTTTTCGGGGCGCATCTGTGGGAAGAACAACACCTCTTGGATCGAGGTCTGCCCCGTCATGAACATCGCCAGGCGGTCAATCCCAATACCCATACCCGAACAAGTTGGCATGCCGTACTCCAGCGCGCGCAAGAAGTCGTGGTCAATGAACATTGCCTCGTCATCACCCTTGGCGCTGAGTTTCAGTTGCTCTTCGAACCTCTCACGCTGTTCGATCGGGTCGTTGAGCTCGCTATATGCGTTTGCCAATTCCTTACCTCCCACGAAAAGTTCGAAACGCTCGGTGAGGTGGGGTTCCGTGCGGTGGCGCTTGGTCAGCGGCGACATTTCCACTGGGTAGTCGATAATAAAGGTTGGCTGTTGCAACAAATCCTCGCATTTCTCGCCAAAAATCGCATCAATTAGCTTGCCAACTCCCATACTCTTGTCGGTATGAATCTCCAACTCGGCACACTTAGCACGCAGTTCTTCCTCGCTCTTGCCTGTGATGTCGAAACCCGTGGCATCTTTGATGGCATCGGTCATCGAGAGGCGTTTGAAAGGGGCTTTGAAATCAAAGGTCTTATCACCGAAACTCACCTCCGTGGTTCCGTGCAGGGCTATTGCCACTTTTTCAATCATCTTCTCGGTGAACTCCATCATCCACAAGTAGTCTTTATAGGCGACGTATATTTCCATCACCGTAAATTCTGGGTTGTGAGTGCGGTCCATTCCCTCGTTTCTGAAGTCTTTGGCAAATTCGTACACTCCCTCAAACCCGCCAACAATCAGGCGTTTGAGGTATAGTTCGTTGGCAATACGCAAGTAGAGCGGAATATCCAGTGCGTTGTGGTGAGTGATAAAGGGGCGTGCCGCCGCTCCACCTGGAATGGATTGTAGAATTGGGGTCTCCACCTCCAAGTAATCGTGCTCGTTGAAGTACTGGCGCATTGTGTTAATGATTTTCGTGCGCTTGAGGAAGGTATCCCTAACTTCTGCATTGACAATCAAATCCACATATCGCATTCTGTATCTCAACTCTGGGTCGCTGAAGGCATCATAGACCTTACCGTCCTGCTCTTTGACGATGGGCAGAGGGTGTAGCGATTTGCTGAGCAGCACAAACTTCTGGCAGTGCACCGAGAGTTGTCCCGTCTGAGTAATAAACGAGTAGCCCTCCACGCCTACTATATCGCCGATGTCGAGCAGTTTTTTGAAAACCGTGTTGTAGAGCGTTGTATCTCCTTCTGGGCACACCTCATCGCGCTTGATGTAGACTTGGATGCGTCCTGCACCATCCTGCAACTCGAAAAACGAGGCATTACCCATAATTCTACGGCTCATTATGCGGCCCGCAATGGATAGTTTTTGTTCTGGGAGCGCACCTTCCTCTTTGATTTTCGCAGTGGTGTGCGACACCACAAATTCTGCTGCGGGGTAGGGGTCGATTCCCAATTCACGTAGCTTGGTGAGTGATTCCCTGCGGATGATTTCCTGTTCTGAAAGTTCCATGTCTTTTTCTCTATTTTTTGTTTCGCGTCAGAAGCCTACCAATCTCGCCAAACCACAGCACAAACGAAGTTGCACCAACGGCAATGAGCCAATTTGTGAGCGTTAGGGGCTCGACTCTAAAGACCTCGCCTCCGAAACTCACGATTAGTATCTGTCCAACAATAATTAAAAGTCCTACTATTACAAATCCACCTGCTTTGTTCAACCCCCACACTGCAATACGTCCCGATTTGTATGCCTTGGCATTGAACATATTCCAGAATTGGAGCATCACAAAGATGGTAAAAAAGAGTGTTTGATTTTGGCGGCTAATTGAGCCCGAGGCGTCCTCCATAAAGAAGAGCAACCCTATCATCGCCACCACAAAAGCGCACCCAACCGTGATGATTTGTGTGCCCATCGAGCGGGCAATGATAAACTCTCCATTCTTGCGTGGTTTTTTGCGCATCACCCTCTCATCAGGAGGTAGCGAGGCGAGCGCCCCTGCCGCAAAGGTATCCATGATTAGGTTCACCCACAACATCTGGGTAACTGTTAGTGGCAACTCAAAGCCAAGCACCGCACCAAGCAGCACAATGAGTAGCGCTGCGACGTTGATGGTCAGTTGGAAGAGCACGAAACGTTGGATATTGAGGTACACCGAGCGACCCCACATCACCGCCCTTGCGATACTTGCAAAGCTATCGTCAATGAGCGTAATATCGCTTGCCTCCTTGGCCACAGAAGTGCCCGAACCCATCGAAAGCCCAACATCCGCAAAATTCAGAGCGGGGGCATCGTTAGTACCATCGCCCGTCACTGCCACCACTTCGCCACGTTTCTGGAGCATCTGCACCAATCGTTGTTTGTCCTGCGGGCGTGCACGAGCCATAATCTTAATCAGTGGCGCACGTTCGTAGGCCTCTTCATCGCTCAATTCGCCCCACTGCGGCCCCGTGATAGCATTTATTTCGCCATCCGTGGCATCATCCCACAGCCCCACTTGGCGAGCAATCTCTTTTGCAGTAGCTGGGGTATCTCCCGTAACCATTTTGATGCGAATACCCGCACTCTGGCAACTTGCCACAGCACCAGGCACATCATCACGCACTGGGTCGGCAATAGCTACTACCGCTTGTAGGACGAGACCATCCAAATCATCTTCAATCTCCGCACCACTATACTCCTTGACGGCAAAGGCAAGAGTGCGCATCGCTCGGTTCTGAAACTCTAAGAGCTTGGCGCGCGCGCCCTCAACATCACCACCGCTACACCTTTCGAGAACATACTCTGGTGCACCCTTCACGAAGAGCCACTTTTTGCCTCCAAATTCTGCCACCGTTGCCATCATCTTCACCTTGGAGCTAAAGGGCATCTGAGCCTCAACCCCTTGGCGCAATGTTTTATAATCAATGCCTAAATCTTTGAGCCACAGCAGCAGCGCCCCCTCTGTAGGGTTGCCAATGGGTTTGCCCTCCACATCCAGGTTCGCTGTAGAGTTTAGCGAAACAGCACTGCGCAACATCTCCTCATCACCCATATAGTTCACAAAATCTGCCACCCTCATCTCGTTTTTGGTGAGCGTGCCTGTTTTGTCCGTACAGATTATTGTCGTAGCTCCGATTGTCTCCGAAGCGTGCATCTTGCGCACCAAATTATTGGCCTTTAGCATCTTTCGCATAGAGAGTGCCAGCGATAGGGTAACACTCATTGGCAGCCCCTCGGGCACAGACACCACAATCAGAGTGACACAGAGCATAAAGTTATCGAGTATGGATTTTGCCATATCGAGCGAAACCCACGAGGCTGGGTCGTTGAGATACACTCCAAAAGGCATTCCCAAAAGAGCAAAAGCTCCAAAGACCATCACTCCAAGCAACAACCAATACCAAATCCCCATCTTCTTGACGTGAGGAGGTAATTCTTTTTGCTTGCCGGTGAGTTTCAATGCATCATAGACAATCGGCACCCACATCTTGCCCATCATCACAAAGAGTGATAAGAGCGCCGCTCCCAACAATCCCTTCTGTCCGAGCGTAGCACCACTGAGCTCGCCCCAAAAGAGGGTCTGCACGGTCAGCGCAACAAAGGTCATAAAGGCAATGGCAAAGCCGACTACTCCAATGAGTTTTGCAAGTTTGTCGAGTTGTTTTGTCAGAGGTGTAGATTCTTCGGTTTTTTGCGATGCGAGCGTCGCCACCTTACCAAACTCTGTGCTATCACCCACACGCATTATGCGTGCAGTACAGTTACCCTCCAAGATTGTTGTTCCACGCAAGATATGGTTGCTCGGGTAGGTCGATTCACTATCAAACTCCGCCTCATCGGTAGTTTTTTCGATTTGCAGCTCGCCCGTGAGGGTCGATTCATTGACTGACAGCTCGGTCGCCTCCAACAGCTCGGCATCAGCGGGTATCTCCTCTCCGGTATCCAGCACAATCACATCGCCCACCACCAAGTCGTGCTTCTCCACCTGGCACAAAGCCCCGTCACGATAGACCTTATAGAGGGTTTGTTCGTTGATTTGATTGAGCAGCTCGAACTTCTTGGCTGCATCCCTCTCGAAGAAAAAAGCTATGGACACGGACAACAGTATGGCCACAACAATACCAATGGTTTCGTAGTACTGGCCGTGAGCCACCGAAATTGCAAACGACAGAACCGCCGCTATTATCAAGATTCGAATTACAGGGTCGTTAAATTTCTCGAGAAACAGTTTCCACAACGGTTCTTTTTTGGGAGGCGTAAGCACATTTTTACCGTGCTGAGCTCTACTATTTTCTACCTCCTGAGGCGTAAGACCTTTAAAATTCGACATTTTCTATAAAAACATTATTAAACAGAGCGCAAAAATAGTTATTTTTGCTCGATTTTTCAAAACTAAATTACTATTTATATGGACAGCCGCATTTTAAAATTCCTCAGCACTCGTCACATAATGACTCTTGCCACCTCTTCCCAAGGCGAGCCATGGTGCTGCAACCTCTTCTACGCTATCGATAAAGAGCGGTTCTGGCTCATTTTTACCTCCAATCCTGAGACCAAACATATTGAACAAGGTGTGGCAAATCCACAAGTAGCACTCTCGGTGGTGCTGGACACAAAAGTGGTGGGAAAAGTGCGCGGAGTACAAATCAACGGCACACTCTACGACGCACACGCAAATGCCGAAGCTCTAAAAATTTGCAAAAGCGCCTATCTGAAACGCTTCCCCTATGCAGCACTGAGGCTCGACCACCTGTGGTACGTAGAAATCATCTCGGCAAAGTTCACAGACAACCGCCTCGGCTTTGGCACAAAGCTATTTTACAATCGGTAATTTTTCCGTATATTTGCGATAATATAAACACACACAACCAGTAATGAAAAACTTATTCCTACTATCAGCACTAATACTTTTGGCAGTTGGCTGCAGTTCCGAACCACAAAAACCACGCATCGCCGTGGTGGGCATCGCTATTGAGAGCAGCACATTTTCGCCAGCCAAAACCACCAAAGATATGTTCCGCATACTGCGTGGCGACGACATTTTCAACTCCTACCCATTCATGAGGGATTCCTCCTCAGAAATGCGCCAAAGAGCACACTGGATTGGAGGAATGTACGCTCGTGCCACACCAGGAGGCATCGTCACTCGCGAAGCCTACGAAGAAATGGTGGAAGAGAGCCTCGATAGCCTGCGCAATAACCTCCCCCTTGATGGCATCTACTTCGACATACACGGAGCAATGAGCGTGGAGGGAGTGCCCGACCCCGAGGGCGATTATATCGAGAGAGTGCGTGAAGTTGTGGGAGATGAGGTGATGATTTCCAGCGCAATGGACCCGCACGGTTGTGTGTCGCACAGACTCGCCAAAAACCTCGACCTTATTACCGCCTACCGCCTCTCACCACACGAAGATGCGGCAGAATCCGAAGAACGAGCCATCACTAACCTCGTCGATAGACTCTATAGCGGCAAAGGTAAGCCAAAATACAAAGCGTGGGTCTACGTCCCTATTCTGCTGCCTGGCGAAAAAACCTCAACCAGAGTTGAACCAGGAAAATCACTCACCGCACAAGTCGACCCGCTGACCAAGAGCGAAGGGGTGATGGATGCCGCCATTTGGATTTCGTATGCATGGGCTGATGAGCCTCGCAACCACGCCGTTACAATGGCCTATGGCGACAATAAAGAAGAAGTGGCAGCAGCTGCCGAAAAACTCGCTCAAGAGTTCTGGAGGGTGCGCGATGATTTTGAATTTGTTGCGCCTACCGCATCGCTGGAGGTGTGCCTCGATAGCGCAATAAATAGCTCTGCAAAACCCTACTTCATCAGCGATATGGGCGACAACCCAACAGCTGGAGGAGCTGGCGATGTAACTTGGACACTCAATGAACTTTTGAAAAACCCTTATTTCAAGAAAAAAAATGCTAAGGAATTAGTCTACGCATCGATTCCAGGTGCTGAATTTGTGGCAAAAGCTGCCCAGATCGGCGAGGGTGGATATATTGAGGGTGAAGTGGGAGCAGTGGTTGATAGCAGATACTGCGACCCTGTGACCCTGAAGGGCAAGGTGGTGAAGGTGGTGAGTGCCGATGACGCTCGCGATGGAATTGCAAAAGCAGTGGTTGAGGTTGGAGCGCTAAAAATCATTGTCACTCAGAGCCGCAAACCTTATCACTATATTGCCGACTTTAAGGAGCTTGACATAGATGTTGCGCAACAAGACATAGTGATGGTTAAGATCGGTTATCTTGTCGAGGAGTTATATGAGGCGCAAAAGGGGTGGATGATGGCGCTGACTCGCGGGGGAGTGGATCAGGATCTGCTGGCACTACCCTACAAAGGTATCCAAAGACCAATGTTTCCGCTTGATAGAGATATGCCAGATCCAGAGCTCAAAGCTGAGTTTTTGTAGGCAGGGATGGGGGTATGGAGGTGATTTTACAGATGGAATACAAAAAAAGGTGAAAATAATTTTGCACATAAATAATTTTTGTATATCTTTGCACCTCAATAAAGCGGATGTGGTGTAATTGGTAGCCACGCCAGACTTAGGATCTGGTGCCGCGAGGCGTGGGGGTTCGAGTCCCTTCATCCGCACGAGAGGGGTCACTTAGCAGTGACCCTTTTTTGTTTTTCTATCGGTGCAACAAAACAAAAGGGTCTCTGACCCCGCCCGCGCGGCGTAAGCGCGCCCTCCCCGGCGAGGGGAGCTAGTGCAAACTAAAAAACGCTCAAAAAGGGAAACGGCAGTTTCCCCAAAACGCTCAAAACGAAATTAACCGAAGGGAATTTCGTAAATCTAGAATCCCGCCCCGCCGGCGAGGCGGATAGAGCAACCCAATACTCCCGCCTGTCTAATTCTTG
>CAYJIF010000057.1:0-10381 GCA_964370175.1 uncultured Rikenellaceae bacterium | reverse complement strand
CGTACAGCGATAAAAGTTGCGGCAGCAATTGCCGCAGAACCTGCGGCAATCCAAACAACCGTTGGCACAATCCCATCTGCCACATCAATCTATGGCACGAATACATATATGAAAAGGATACAGTGGATATAGAGAGCGGCACAAAAAAAACCTCTGCAGCAAAGGTGTGCCGCAGAGGTTTTTAGAGTTGCTATAAACTGAGTTGCTATTCTTAGAATGTCATACTCGAAGTGTAAAAGATTGCCCAAATTGCAAGAACAATGGCAAATAAACCAATTTTCCCCTGAAGGGGTGCAAGTTTTGCAAGTAGCTCATCGCCCTTTTGCTTTGCGCTCTCGCTTCTGGACAGCACATACTTGACAATCAGCGAGTAGCCAAGGATAAAGCCAAGCACCATCTTAGTGAGCGAAACAAATAGAACTGTGACCCACCACACTGGAAAAAGATCCACAAGCTGAATGGTACGCAACACAGAAACCAGATCCCAAAGACCCCAAAGCGCAAAGAGGATACCGACAATACCTTGGTAGGGCACCAATTTGTCGATGTACTTTTTTGCATCAGGTTTCTTTGCAACAATTAGTGAAGCCGAGGCTAAAAGCCCCAAAATGATAAGTGAAAAAAGTGAGATCATTTTTTTAGTTGTTAGTAAATATGGTTAATAAAATCATAGAGGTTCTACTTCTTCATATGGAATTTCACACCATCCAGCTTGTCCCATCCACCGCGAGTGAAGTCAGGCACTGCAACTGGCATAGAGTTGTTTTGTAGCGAAATCGAGGTCAGCTCGATTGGAGCGCAGCTTTCGGCCAAGTCATATACGTCAGTGTCAAGCGGAAGGCCGTTGCGCAGACAGTAAATCAGACGGTAGTCCATAATAAAGTCCATACCACCGTGACCACCAACTTTTTTCGCCATTTCGATAAGTTGGTCATTAACGATTGGGTGTTGATATGCAACAAATAGTGAATCGAAAGTCTCTTTGGAGATGAAGCTGTGACCGCTCAAATCCTCGTGACCCATTGTTTCCACCTCGTCTTCGCCACCAAACGATGCTTTGGTGAGTGCGAGGCCTTGGATTGGATACTTGTTAGCAAAACCCTTAGTGCCAGTTAGTTGATACATACGGTTGTATGGGCGAGGTGTTGCAACGTTGTGTTGGATGTTGATAGTCTTACCGTTTTTAGTTTTGATAAGAGTGATAGTGTGGTCGCCATTGCGGAAATCCTTAGATACGTCACGACCTTGGGTGCGCTTGATGAACTCGGGGATAGATACAGTTTTGGTTTGCATAGAGGTCAAGTACTCCATTTTGTCGCCACGGTGCATATTAAGCGCCAGGGCAACAGGCACAAGTCCGTGAGTTGGATACAAGTCGCCATAGTGGTTGATGTTGTACTGAAGTCTCCAGTCGTGCCAGTAGTCTTTCCAAAATGGCTCCAAGTTGTGGATATAAGCACCCTCGGTGTGAAGAATCTCACCAAAGAGTCCTTGTTGCGCCATGTTGAGCGTAGTGAGTTCGAAGAAGTCATAGACGCAGTTCTCGAGCTGCATACAGTGTTTGCGAGTCTGCTCCGAAGTGTTGACAAGTGCCCAGATTTCGTCCAAGCTCATAGCTGCTGGTACCTCGATTGCAACGTGTTTGCCATCTTTCATAGCCTGCACACCAATCTTTGCGTGCGAATCCCAAGGAGTACAGATATACACGAGGTCGAGCCCTTCCATTGCCGAGAGTTGTCTCCACGATGCAGTGTCGCCCGAGAAAACTTGTGGTTTAGGCAGACCTTTGTCGGTTAGGAGTTTTGCAGCTTTTTCAGCTCTGTCAGTTTCCACATCGCAAAGCGCAACGATTTCCACTCCTTCGATGTTCATCAGGCGATATACTCCGCCATAACCCCTCATGCCGAGGCCCACAACGCCCACACGTACTGTTTCGATTGGTTCGGCAGCAAAGCCAAGCATATCCTGCTGGTCTGCTGGACGCTCAGGCACGTCGGTGTAAATCATAGTTGGATTTTTTTGTGCACATCCAACTACCATAAGTGCAATGATTAGGTAGTAAAGTTTTTTCATTTTGTTGTTGTTATGTTGATTAGTGTATTTGCAAAGTTTTCGATATCCTGCTCTGTGGTGTCGAAGCTACAGACCAGTCTCACCTCTCTGGTCGAGGTGTCCCACTCATAGAAGAAGTAGTGCTCGCTCATTTTCCCGTATAGTTCTGCATCCATCGTACAGAAAACGGCATTGGCCTCAACGGGGCGAGTGATTTTTACGTATTTCTTTATTTTGTTGCACAACAGTTGCGCCATTGCGTTGGAATGAGAGGCGAGTTCTAACCACAGCCCATCACGCAGGTATTCTATGAACGCCGCCGCCACGTATCTCATCTTGGAGTTGAGTTGCATCAGCTGTTTGCGCTTGTATTTGAGTCCGTTTTCGAGCTCGGGATTGAGCACCACTACAGCCTCACCCATGAGTAGGCCGTTCTTCGTGCCCCCAAAGCTCACCACATCCACTCCCTCCATCATCGTGGGCAAATCCACTCCGCTGCTTGCCACGGCATTTGCGATTCTCGCCCCATCGACGTGTAAATACATATTATTGGAGTGCGCCAGCTCGCTCAACTCTCGAATTTCGTCCGCTGTGTATATGGTGCCCAATTCCGTTGATTGCGAGATGGAGATAAAACGTGGTTGGCTATGGTGCTCGAAACCAAAGGTGTGAAGATGCGGAAGGACTGCCTCGGGGGTGAGTTTTCCATCTATATTGTTCACGGCTATCAACTTTCCTCCCGTGTGCTTTTCGGGTGCGCCACACTCATCAACATTGATGTGGGCGGTGTCGCAACATATCACCGAATGGTAGGAGTCCATGGCACTGCTGAGGCTCAAAATATTAGCCCCCGTGCCGTTGAAAACAAAGTAAACCCCGACCTCTCTGCCAAAAAGTTCGCAGAAAAGTTCACGCGCTTGAGCCGTCACCGGGTCGTGTCCATAGGCAAGTACGTGCTCGCTGTTGGCACGCCCCAGAGCCTCTAAAATGCGGGGATGCACCCCTGAATGGTTGTCGCTACCGAAACTTTTCATAGAATAATATTTTTCACTTCACGCTCTACGCAGGGGATAGGCTTAGATACAAAACTACCACAAAGTAAGTAAAAAACAGTGAAAATCACAAAAAAAACCATACATTTGTGGTTTGTTTAAAGTAACACTGAGTTATTAACTGGAGATGAAAGCACGTTATTTAATAATATTAGGCGCTTTACTGCTGCTTGCCGACCAGGCCAGCAAGGTAGCAATCAAGCTGACCATGACGCTGGGAGAGAGCATTCCCGTCTTTGGGGATTGGTTCAATATTTACTTTATCGAGAACTCGGGAGCTGCTTGGGGTATGGAATTAGGGGGCGATTGGGGGAAGTTAGCACTCAGTCTGTTCCGCATAGTTGCCTGCATTGCGCTGTTCATCTACATTCGCAAACTCTCGAAGCGCAACTCGACTCCTAAGGGAGTGTTGGTTGCCATGGTGATGATTTTAGTGGGCGCTTTTGGCAATGTTGTCGATTCGGCATTCTACGGCATGATATTCTCGCCCTCCACTTTCAACGAAGTAGCAACGCTTGTCCCCTGGGGCGAAGGCTACGGAACTATGCTGCACGGCAAGGTTGTTGATATGTTGTACTTCCCCATCATTGAGACCGAGAGTTTCACATTTTTTAACGCAATTTTCAACCTCGCCGACAGTTACATTACCGTGGCGGTAATCTATCTAATACTTTTCCAAAGGGGCTTTTTTGGCGATAAAAAAGCCCCTCAACAACAGTAAATACAAATAATTTTATGACGCAATTTCGCAAATATTCTATCCTGATTGGCTGGGCAGTCTTCGCTGTGGCTATGTTGACTTATGGGCTAACCGTGGAATCGGCAGCATCGCTCTGGGACTGCCCCGAGTTCATTGCTACTTCCTACAAACTGGAGGTGGGTCACCCTCCTGGAACTCCGCTATTCTTCCTCATAAACCGCATAGGCGCAATGTTTGCGGGCTCGCCCGAGAATGTAGGTTACGCCATCAATATGCTCTCGGCGCTTGAGAGCGCACTGACCATTGCATTCCTATTTTGGAGTATCGCCAACCTGGCTCGCAAAATCTACCGCAAAACAGCACAAGAGCTTAGCTCCTCGCAAATGTGGACAACTATGATAGCCGGTGCGATTGGTGCACTTGCCTACACATTCACCGACACTTTCTGGTTCTCGGCAGTGGAAGGCGAGGTTTATGCTCTGAGTTCGCTCTTTACGGCGGTTGTCTTTTGGGCTATGTTGCGTTGGGAGAGCGTTGCCGATAAACCTGGCTCGAACCGCTGGTTGGTATTCATCGCCTACCTTATGGGACTATCCATCGGGGCGCACATCCTCAACCTCCTGGCAATCCCCGCACTTGTCTTTATCTACTTCTTCAAAAAATACCCCGCTCGACCATACACCCGACTGTGGAAACCCGCAGCAATAGCAATAGCACTCACGGGTGTGTTCTACCTGCTGACCCCTACGGTGGTGAGCATCGGAGCGTGGGTAGATAGAATTTTTGTCAATAGCTTTGGAGCACCCGTAAATTCTGGACTCACCTCATTCATCATACTCATACTCATTGGGCTGGGTATCGGCATTTACTATGCAACTAAAGCAAAGCGAGATGGGTTGAACACTATTTTGGTATCGACTGTGATGGTGGTCATTGGCTTCTCGACATACGGGGTGGTGCTTATCCGCTCGTCGGTGAACCCTCCGATGAACTCCAACCAACCCGATAATCCATACTCTCTGCTCCAGTTCCTCAACCGTGAGCAGTACGGTAGCCGCCCGCTCTTCTCGGGGCACAGCTACGGCTCTACGCCTGTGGACTACGTCTACAACGAGAGCTACTATGTTGGCGAAGATGGCAAGTACAAGCCCTATAAATACATAAGCGCGGTGGAGTACGACCCAATGACCACCACTATCTTCCCTCGCATGTACTCCGACGACCACATCAACCAATACAAAGCATGGGGTGCTACCACAGGACGCAAAGTGCGCAACTCTCGCGGAGAGCTGGTGACAGTGCCCACTTTTGGCGAAAATCTCGGCTTCTTCTTCGGCTACCAACTCAACCACATGTACTGGAGGTACTTCTTGTGGAATTTCGTTGGCCGCCAAAATGACATGCAAAGTGAAGACCCCACAACAGGTAATTGGCTCTCAGGCGTGACGTTCATCGATGAGATGTTCTTTGGCCCGCAGGACAACCTCCCACCCTCGCTCGCCAACAACAAAGGACGAAACACATACTACTTCCTACCACTCATACTGGGACTCATCGGCTTTTTCTTTTCGCTCAAGCGAGATGGTCGAGGATTTTTGATAATCTCGCTGCTGTTCTTCATGACCGGTATCGCAATTATCCTCTACCTCAACCAAACCCCCTCACAACCACGCGAAAGAGACTATGCCTATGCCGCCTCGTTCTATGCCTTCTGCATCTGGATTGGGCTCGGAGCAATGGCTCTGTGCGAAAGGTTGCGCAAGTCGAAAATGCCATCCAAAGTAGCTCTCTCACTCGGCTTTGTGCTAAGCGCATCGGTGCCAGTAGTGCTTGCCGTGCAGAACTGGGATGACCACGACCGTAGCGGACGCACCATAGCCCGCGATATGGGACTCAACTACCTGCTATCGGTGGCACCCCAAAATGCCATTTTCGTGAACTATGGCGACAACGACACCTTTCCCGTGTGGTATGCACAAGAAGTGGAGGGAGTGCGTCCCGATGTTAGAGTAATGAACGCCTCCTACATTTCGGGAGCGTGGTACATAGACCAAATGCGCATTAAGAGCAACGAAAGCGAGGCTCTACCTATCACCCTCCCTCGCAGCAAATACGTGGGAACCAGCACTCCGACTTTTGTGGTCAACGAAATTGCTCACCCGCGTGGTGGCGAATGGACTGCCAAAGAGGTTATGCAGGTTATTAACTCCGACGACCGCTCCACAAAACTCACCGCCGCAGATGGCCGCTCGTTCGACCTCGTCCCCGCAAAACGCATTGCTGTGCCCGTGAACAAAGAAAATGTCCTGAAAAGCGGTATCGTCAAACCAGAGGACATGCACCTGGTTGAAGATACCATCTACCTTGAGCTCACGGACGATTACCTCGGTGTTGGAGAGATAATCCTGCTGGATATCATTGCCAATAACGATTGGACACGTCCGCTATACTTCACCTCGTCCGCAGGTCCAGCAAGCATCGGGCTCATTGGTTACACTGATAATGGAGCATACTCGTACTTGCAACAAGACGGAGCTGCATACCGTTTCGTGCCCATCAAACACGAAATCACCTCGGGCAATAGCGTGGCGAGAGTCGACACAGAGCTGCTCTACGACAACTTGATGAACAAGTTTCAGTACGGAGGGCTCAAAGATGGCGTGTATGTAGACGAATTTGTCACAAACACACTGCGCACCACTCAATTCCGCAACACCTTTGCACAACTTGCAGGTGCACTCCTGGAGAAAGGCGACACAACACGCGCCGTGAGTGTGCTGGATAAAGCCATGGAAGAACTCCCCGTAGAAGCTGTCGGATATGACGATCAACTGCTCTCCGTGATACTCGAATACTGGATGGCTGAGGAAAACACCAAAGCAGATGCCCTGGCAGAAGGCTTTATTGATGAGCTCATTGCGCAGATTGAGTACTACGACTCGTTCGAGTCTGCTAAGCAAAGATCCGCTATCGAACCCAAAATCCAAGAAAGCAGCAGAAACCTACAACAACTCTTCAGCATGGTGCAAGGATTCAACCGCACTGACCTGCTCCGCAAGTACGCCTACCTCTTCAACGAAGGCTCCAGAGGCGCAGGAGAATAGCACAAAAAAAGAGGTCAATGAAAGCCGCGTACATAATAAAATATGTGGGGATGGTGCTGCTACTCAACGCAGCCTTCATGCTGCTTAGCGCAATGGTGGGAGTGATGTATGGAGTCGACTCAGGCACCTTTCCTCTACTGCTCAGCTTCACTATCACAGCGATTATTGGCATGTTTCCGCTTATCTTCGTCCCAGGGCGTAAGAGTCTGACCTCAAAAGATGGCTACATTATAGTTCTCGCATCGTGGATAATGTCCTGTGTCATGGGGATGATGCCCTATTTGATATGGGGAGGGGAATTTAGTATTGCCAATGCTTGGTTTGAGAGCACCTCGGGCTACACCACCACGGGGGCTACCATTCTCAACGACATTGAGGCACTACCCCATTCGCTACTATTTTGGCGTTCGTCCACACACTGGATTGGCGGGGTTGGCGTAGTGCTCTTCACGCTGGTTGTGCTGCCCTCCATAGGCAGGCAACGTATGACACTCTCATCAGTTGAAATCTCTACCATTGCCAAGGATAACTTCAAGTACAACTCCCGCAAGATACTC
Source organism: uncultured Rikenellaceae bacterium (assembly GCA_964370175.1). Lineage (GTDB taxonomy): Bacteria > Bacteroidota > Bacteroidia > Bacteroidales > Rikenellaceae > Mucinivorans. The sequence continues at coordinate 2,916 of CAYJIF010000057.1, read as the reverse complement.
TCGATTATACTCTTCGTGTACATCGGACTTACGCTGGCGCAGACCATTGCGCTCAAACTGGCTGGAATGAACTTTTTCGATGCCATCAACCACTCCTTTTCGACAATGGCCACGGGAGGATTTTCCACGCGCAACCTCTCGATTATGTACTATGACTCCGTATCCATCGAGGTCATCATTATGATATTTATGCTCCTCGCTGGGGCACACTTTGGACTAATATACGGAACTCTGCGAGGGGGTAAGAGCATGACCTTGTGGCGTAGCGAGGTAGCCCGATTCTACATTTTCTCGATGATTGTGGCAGGTGTTTTTATCAGCGCCAACCTCTTTTTCTCAGGCATCTACGAGGATGCGCCAACAGCGCTGCGCTATGGAACTTTTCAGGCTATCAGCTACGGCACCACTACTGGCTATGCCTCGGCAAACAACGCCTTTTGGCCGCCATTCTCGATGCTACTGATGATATACCTCAGTATTCAGTGTGCCATGGCTGGTTCGACCACGGGGGGACTCAAGTCGGATAGAATACTTCTGCTCTTCAAATCCATTCGCCTCCGCGTCTTGAAACTCCAGCACCCAAATGCCGTGATGCGCGTAAAACTTGGGGGTAACACCCAAGACGATCAGGTTATTCAGGCGACGATGGTGCTCATTGGTTTTTATATGCTGTCGGTGCTGGCATCCACGATGTTTTTAACTCTCTTCGACATTGACCTCCTCACCTCTTTTACGGCATCGGTGGCATCGATTAGTAATGTAGGGCCTGGCTTTGGCGATGTGTCAAACATGGATAACATGGATTTCTTCAACCCCGTTATCAAAGTGTGGTTATCTATCATGATGCTTTTTGGACGTCTGGAGCTTTTCGGACTCATCCACCTCTTTATGATTCGCTCGTGGAGGTAAGTATGTTATTTTGGGGGAGGGGATAGAGATTTTTGGTAAAGAACTTAACTAATATTGAGCAACTATAATAGAACACTATGAAAAAACTACTCTTAACGGCTATATGCGCTATAGCAACGCTATCGCTCAGCGCGCAAGAACAATACAGAGGCGCGCAGGTCAGCTTCATCACACCAGTGGGTACAAACGGCACCGAATCACAGCACTTCACCAATGGCTTCTCGTTCAATATTCTGGGAGGGTATAGCTACGCTACCGAAGGTTTTGAGCTTGGCGGGCTCTATAACATCAACTCCGACCACACAGATGGAGTGCAGATTGGCGGGCTTTTCAACATGTCTGGAAAGTTAAAAGGTCTGCAACTTGCTGGACTGTTCAACACAACCGATGATATTGAAGGAGTTCAGGTCGCTGGCATCACCAATATTGCTGGAGATGTTGAGGGAATTCAACTCAGCGGAATTGTCAATATTGCAGATGAGAATAGCGGATTTCAAGTCGGGCTCGTAAACTATGCTGAAGAGAGTGATGGAGTGCAGTTGGGGCTGATAAATATAGTAAAAGAGGGCGGCAAACAAGAATTTGAAGTTGGCTTTGGCGAGGCACTTAACACCTATGCGAGTTTCAGACTGGGGAATAGGTACCTCTATACAATATTCAGTGGTGGGATGCGGTACTTTGGCAGTGAGGGTATCGATTTTGCAGCAGGGCTCGGGATGGGAACGCAAATTGAGTGGGAAGATGGATGGGCGAATGAAATCGAGGGGATATGTTACTCTATCACCCATGATGGGGAGTTTGCAAAGAGCCTCAATCTGTTAACTCAGCTTCGCTTTACCTTTAGCAAGGAGTTTTCTCCATGGTTCAAGGTTTTTGCTGGCCCTACGCTGAATCTCACTATTTCGGATAGGGTTGGTGGGAGTTATTGGGCGCCATCTGCATTGTTTGAGTCGCAGAGTGGGAGTAGTATTACTACGGGGTGGATTGGTTTCACAGCTGGTGTGAGGTTTTAATTTTGAGGGGTACAATAAGTCAAGTGGGTTTCTGCCCGCTGGGCATTTGATTTTCTATTAGTTCAACAAATCAAAAGACGCTATGCGTCCGCCCGCGCGGCGTAAGCGCGCCCTCCCCGGCGAGGGGAGCTATAGCCAGTCGCCGCAGGCGCAGTCAATATCAAAAAAACGCTCAAAACGAAATTACCCGCAGGGAATTTCGTAAATTTTGAATCCCGCCCCGCCGGCGAGGCGGATATAGCAATCAGCTTCCCAATACGCAAGCCCCATCCTCAAACACTCAATTAAACACGAGAGTGTTTGCGGTCTGCCGCCGCCGGCGGCATTTCAGAGATATTGCAATTATACGTGTAAATTTCCAACCACCGCATTTGTTTAACACATTGTGCGAAGCACTGCGGGATGCCGCCGACCCAACGCGGCAGACCGCAATTTCCTCGCTAACGCTCGCAAATTAGCACTCTTCCGCCGGCGGCACCCGAAGGATAGAGAAGACGGGGTAATCTCCAAACACTAACAATATCTTTGCTTACAGTAGTCATGGATGCCGGCGGCGGTGGAGCGCTGAAGAATGCACCCAAAGGGTGCAGGAAATAGCGGTCTGCCGCTCATGGGCGCGGCATTCCGCGTGCTGCGCACTGTGTGTTGGAAAAATAACTGTAGCTGCAAAGTTCTATGTCTAATTTTAGCACTTTCGAATGCCGCCGGCGGTGGAACGCTGATTTTCGAGCGTTAGCGAGGAAATGGCGGTCTGCCGCTCAGGGGCGGCGGCATTCCGCGTGCTGCGCACAATTTATTGAACAAATAATATTATTTACATTTCGATTACATGCGATAAATCTCTTTCTCGGGTGCCGCCGGCGGTGGAATGCTGATTTTCGAGCGTTAGCGAGGAAATGGCGGTCTGCCGCGAGGGGCGGCGGCATCCCGCAAACACTACGTGTTTGGTTGAGATTTCGGAAGTGTCATTGGGGATTAGGTTGCTCTATCCGCC
>CAYJIF010000056.1:0-10753 GCA_964370175.1 uncultured Rikenellaceae bacterium | reverse complement strand
AATGTAAAGGGCGAAACACTGCGGGCATTTTGGTAATTTCGTAATAAAAATGCCCGCCCAATTTTCAACGCGAAGGGGTTTTTGGTTACTTTTTGCCCCTACAAAAAGTAACGGAAAGAAAACCATCTGCAAAATGGTATCAAACAAACTCTCTCGTCCAAATACCATAGCGAAAACACACCGTGCGGAGCATTTGCGGGATGCCGCCGCGCGGGCGGGGTCAGAGACCCTTTTGATTTGTTGTGCTGATAGAAAAACAGAAGCAATTACCCAGCGAGCGCAGCCGCCAATCGCCACCCGCCACCAGCGCCTCTCACAAAATCCACTATAAAGTTGGAGTGTAATACACGCTCGCCCCCGGACCCAACGGAATATCAAAATACAACCACGCAATGACAAATACTGTCCACGCCAACAAAAACGCGATGGAATATGGTAGCATCGTAGAGATTATAGTTCCAATTCCCGACTCCTTATTGTACTTCTGGAAATAAACAATGATAAGCGGGAAGAACGACATCAATGGCGATATGATATTTGTGGAGCTATCCCCGATTCTATATGCACACTGCGCCATTTCAGGCGAATACCCCAGCATCATAAACATCGGAATGATGATTGGAGCGAGTAACAGCCATTTTGCGCTCGCCGAGCCCATCATCAAATTAATCAAGGCGGAGAACAGTATGACGAGAATCACCAGCGGTATCAGCCCGAGGTCCAGTGCCTGAATCCCCTCAACCCCCTTGATAGCCAGTAGCATTCCGAGATTGCTGCTGTTGAACCATGCTATGAATTGTGCGGCAAAGAAAACCAACACAATGTAGCTCACCAACGATTTTACACTATCGTTCATTGAGGAGAGCACGTCGTTAGCTTTTTTGAATTTTCCGGCAACAAACCCGTACACAATCCCCATCGAGGCGCAGATAAAAAACAGAAATGTCACAAAGCCCTCAAAAACAATGCTTCTGAATATTGAGGGATCGTTGCTATCTCGTAGTATGCCATTTTCGGGCAGTATCCCAACGAGTATTATCACTATCCACCCCAAGAGCGTGAGCAACGAGAGTTTGAGCCCTCGTTTTTCGGCACGAGTGAGCGGTTCTATAGGTGTCGGTTCTACATTTCCCGTGTATTTTCCGAGTCGGGGTTCCACGAATCGGTTGGTGATGAATGTTCCCACGAAGGCTATTATGAGTGTAGATGCGGCCATGAAGTAGTAGTTTGCGAGCGTTCCAACGGAGTACGTAGGGTCGAGGATTTCCACCGCTGAGGTCGAGATACCAGAGAGTAGAACATCGGTGGTAGAGATGGCGATATTTGCTGAGAATCCACCCGAAACGCCAGCAAATGCAGCAGCCATACCAGCCACTGGATTGCGTCCCAGTGAGTGGAAAATCACGCCCGCTACAGGAATTACGAGGATGTATCCGATGTCCGAGGCGATATTGGAGAGTACCCCGGCGAGAACAAGCATGAACGTCACAGCAGAGCGGTTCACCTTTGAGAGCAGCGCCACAATAGCTGAACGGATAAGGCCACTTCCTTCGGCAATACCAACACCGAGCATCGCCACTATAACAATTCCCAACGGAGCAAATCCTGTGAAATTCTCAACCAAATTCAAAATAATCTGGTGTAATCCCTCCACAGAGAGCAGGTTATTAACCTCTACGGTCTCATTGGTTGCGGGGTGAATTGCGTTCCAATCCAGAAAGTAACCAACGCACGAAACGATGAGTACTAAGACTGCCAGCATCCCAAAGAGGAAGGCTGGAGAGGGTAGGGCGTTGCCCACACGCTCGATGAAAGACAGTATTCGATTGGAGAGAGTAGTTTTTTTCGTCATAGTTCGCTATTTTTGGTGTTTTTTCTTCTTTTGACGTTGCAAATTTACGAATTTTTTTTATATCTTTGTATGCGTTATGTGTATTGAGGTAAATGTTGGGTTAATCGTTTAACAGTATAATTTTAGGAAATGAAGAGTCTCTTTTCTGTCTTATGTATTTTTATTTACGGAGCTACAGTAGCGTCGGCGCAATTTGCGGCGCCTCCTATTGCTTTGTTGCCTACTGCGAGTAAAGTACTCAAGGGTAAGAAAATTCTATACATTGAGCGTGAGCAATACGCTAACGACCACCATAACACCGCCACGCTATTCGAGTATGGTGAAATCAACGAAAATAGCTTTGCTCCTGGTGGAGCGCTTCGAATTTTCGACGTAAATAGCCGTACTACAAAGACGCTCATAGAAACAACAACGGGGGTTGTGCGTGACCCAGAGATGTCGTTTGATGGGACAAAAATCATCTTCTCGATGCGCAAGAATAAGCAGGGCGAGTATCATATCTATGAGATAGACACAAGTGGAAACAACCTGCGCCAGTTGACCTTTGCTGAGGGCGTTTCGGATATTGATCCTCTGTACCTGCCCGATGGCGGCATTGTTTTTAGCTCCACGCGCGAGCCTAAGTACTGCATGTGTAACCGCCACATTATGGCGAACCTGTACAGAATGGATGGCGATGGTTCTAATATGACGCAAATTGGGGTGAGTACTCTTTTTGAGGGGCACTCGGCGCTACTCAACGACGGCAGGATAATGTATGACCGTTGGGAGTATGTGGATAGAAATTTTGGCGATGCACAAGGGTTGTGGACAGTGAACCCTGATGGCACAAAGCATGCTATATACTATGGTAACAATACCTCTTCGCCAGGGGGTGTGATCGATGCACGGGCAATTCCAGGCAGCGACGAAGTAGTGTGTATATTTACCTCATGCCACGATAAACCGTGGGGTGCAATGGCAATTATCGACACCAAAAAAGGAGTAGATGGCAAAGAGCCACTCGTGGATATTTGGCCTGAGTATAGCGAAAAATGGGTGGGTAATGGTAATTTGGACACGTTCAAGGAATTGGATGTTTTCTATGAGGATCCATATCCGCTTGGCGATGGATATTTCTTGGTTTCACGCTCGTTGTGGATAAAAGATGGCGGTTGGAATATTTTGGACGAGAAAATGGGGATATTCCTTGTTGGAGTTGATGGCACTGAGGAACTGATTTTGGAGGGGGATTTGAGCCTCTTCGACCCTATGCCTCTGGAGAAGCGTTTCAAGCCTGCCGCACTGCCCAACATGCGTGACATGAAGCAAGAAAATGGCACTTTTTACGTTCAGAATATCTACGAGGGTACGAATATGGCAGGAGTTGAGAGGGGAACGATTAAGTACCTCAGAGTTGTGGAGTCGCCCGCCAAAAAGAGTTGGACTGTGGGTGATTGGGGTGGTGAGGGTGCACAAGCTCCAGCGGTGAACTGGCACAGTTTCGAGGTGAAGCGAGTGCTTGGCATCGTGCCCGTGGAGGAGGATGGCTCGGTGAGTTTCGAGGCTCCGGCTGGCAAGCACGTCTATTTCCAAGCCCTTGACAAGGATATGAAAATGGTGCAGACAATGCGTAGTGGAGTATCGTTGATGCCTGGGGAGGTGAATGGCTGTATTGGTTGTCACGAGGATAGAATCTCTGTGCCAGTGGTGAGCGGTACGTCTATGGCGCTGCGCAAAGAGTCGCACAAGATTGCCGAATGGATGAAGAAAAATCCAAAGAATTTCTCATTCCTCGAGGAAGTGCAACCAATACTCGACAGAAGTTGTGTGAGGTGTCATGATTTTGACCCCGAAAAACCCGAAAAACTTGTGCTGGCGAGGGATAAGAATTTGTATTTCAATGCCGCATATGTCAACCTCTATGTGCGCAAGATGGTGAGCCTTATCGGTGGTGGCCCAGCCACATTGCAAGATGCCTACGCTTGGGGGTCGCACAAGAGCCGCTTGACCGAAATCATTGATGGAGAGCACAAAGGTGTGAAACTATCTAAAAAAGACAAACAAACCATATACACTTGGATGGACATAAATGGGGTTTATTACCCAGTCTACGAGAGTGCTTTTGATAATGTGGTTGCAGGCCGTTCGCCACTCAGCAACGAAGAACTCAAAGAGTTGGGCGATTTGGTTGGTGTGAATTGGTGGGCGCTTAATAATTGGCGAAGAGGCGTGACGGCACAGATAGCATTCGATAGGCCTGCAAAGAGCCCATGTCTCGAGAAGATAAAAGGTGACACCCAAAAATATGACCGTGCACTGGAACTCATCAAGCTTGGCGCACAACGCCTCAAAGAAACTCCACGTGGGGATATTGAGAAGGACTTGGTGATGTGCGAAAGAAACCGAAAGCAAGTGGAGAATTATGTCTCGCGCCTCGAAATAGGCAATGCAAATTAGTTATAGAAGGAAAAAGATATGTTGAAAAGATCAATTTTTTTACTGTTATTAACAGTTATATCTGTCTCTGTGGTATGCGCCACAGAGGTTCAGCGCCCAGCATCAGTTGCTGTGACCTCGAAGGGAGAAATAGTAATAGCAAACAGAGGAGTGCCCACGGTGCTTTTTTATAGTGCCGATACAAAAGAAAAAATCGCTGAGGTTACGATGCCGGCGCTCTGTAACGGAGTGGTGGCGAGCGAGGATGGCACAAAAGTGTGGGTCTCTACGTTCCAGGACGGTGTGGGCGGACTTCACCTCTTGGATGGTGTCTCTCACACAATATCGAAGAGCGTTGCTGCGCCCAGTGGTAGCGAATATATGGTTGTGGACGGTGATAAACTGTACCTGCTGTGCCGCTTTACCAATACGGTGCAGGAGTACGATGCCGAATCGCTCAAACCACTGCGTTCGGTAAAGGTGCTAAGAGAGCCAAGCTCGGCGGTGCTGACCCCAACACATATTTTTGTGGCGAATGCGCTGCCAGTGATGCCGTCGACGCTGGATTTGGTTACCTCGGAGGTGACGATGATAAATCGCTCAACATTCAAGGTGGATAAGAATATTTTGCTGGAAAACGGTTCCAACGCACTAAGAGCTATGTTGCTCACGCGAGATGGCAAATACGTTATCACCTCGCATAACTTAGGTAGATACACCGTGCCGACATCGCAATTGCAGCAGGGGTGGATGAATACTTCGGCCATATCGGTGCTTGATGCCCAGAGCGGTGAGTTCAAGGGTTCAATCATTGTGGATGAGCCTAACCGTGGTGCAGCAGGCACGTGGGGCATTGCTCAGAGTGAGGATGGTACAAAACTCATAGTTAGTCATAGTGGCACTCACGATGTGAGTGTGATTGACTATGCGGCTATGGTAGACAAGCTCGCAAACTACACGGGGGGCACCGACCAGCTCGCCTATGACTTGAGATTCCTGTATGGCATACGAGAGCGAGTGCCAATCGTGGGCAATGGTCCTCGATTAATAGTAACCTCGGCTAATAAGGTCTATATTCCGACCTACTTTTCGGATACGCTCAATATCATGGATTTGAGTGACAATTCCATAGAAATCATCGCAACCAACCCCGAGCGAGTGGAGAGTGTTGTGAATCAGGGTGAGAGAATTTTCAACGATGCGAGCTATTGCTATCAAAATTGGCAATCGTGCAATGGTTGTCACCCAGGAGATGGACGCACCGATGGTATGAACTGGGACTTGATGAACGACGGAATAGGTAATGCCAAGAACTGTAAGAGCCTGCTCTTCTCGATTCAAACCCCTCCGGCTATGATAACTGGTATTCGTGCTGATTCACAGATTGCTAACCGTAAGGGATTTACGCATATTCAATTTGCTGAGATTTCGGAAGAAGATGCAAGATTGGTGGATGCCTACACTATGTCCCTAAAGCCAGTCCCAAGCCCATACTTAGTGAATGGGGAATTGAGTGATAAGGCTAAACGCGGTAGAAAAGTTTTTGAAAAACTCGGTTGCGATGAGTGTCACAGTGGGGTCTATTACACCGATTTGAGGATGCATAAAATTGGCGAAAACGTGGAGTTTGATACAGGATGGGATACCCCAACCCTGCGAGAGGTGTGGAGAACCGCCCCGTACCTATTTGATGGTCGTGCGGCAACTATGGAAGAGGTCTATACCGTGCACAAACACGGAGTGGAACGACGAGTGAGCAACAAGGAGATTGAAGAGCTTGTAGAATATGTAAATAGTTTATAGAGCATAGGAAGAAAGAGATGCAGATTAGATATGATATAATAAAGAGCCACCAATCAATTTTCGAGGTGGCAGCCGTAGAACTCTTACAGAGTGCAAAGAAATGTGGAGGGGTACCCGTGCGCTTGGTTTTTTTTACAGGTGCGGGAATGCCATACGCTCAACAGCGTGAGCTGCTGGGTAGACTCACCAGCGAGACATTCACTTCAAATACCCCGATGGTGACTCTGGTGGCGCAAAAACCACTGTGTTGCACCTATGCGGTGGAGATTCACTTTGTGCAAGATACAGAGGGAGTCTGCTTTGAAAAACAATACGTGACTCTCGAAGATGAGGGGGGCAAGATGTTGCTGACCCAGGGTATAAGGGCGAGTAGAGAGGAGCTAACCATTGGCGAGCAATCGGACGAAATTTTCGAGCAAATAGATGCTATTCTTAAAGGTAATGGCTATGCAACCACAGACATTGTGAGACAGTGGAACTACATAGAGCAAATCACGGCACAGACCCAAGGTGGGCAAAATTACCAGCAGTTCAATGATTCTCGTTCCGAGTTCTACGCAAAGTGCACGTGGGAGGGGGGGTATCCTGCTGCAACTGGCATTGGTGCCGATGGTGGCAGTGGCGTGGTTGTGGAACTGGATGCTTGCAGAGGTGGGGAGATTCGCCCCATTGATAATGCCCTGCAAGTGGCAGCACACGAGTACTCAAAAGAGGTGCTGTTGGGTACAGAGGTGCTCTCGACCCCCAAATTCGAGAGAGCAAAGCAGTACGATTCGGTGATATACATATCGGGCACGGCTGCAATCCGTGGCGAGGAATCACTCGAAGGCGTGGGGGTAGAGAAACAGACGCTCACAACGCTCGAAAACATTGAGGAATTGATCTTTGAGGGCTTTAGCGTTTCTATGTTCAGAGCCTATCTAAAGCACGGCGAAGACTATGCCAAAGCTCGCAAAGTGCTGGAGGAGCGTTATCCAAATGTGCCAACAGTATATGTGGTGGGAGATGTGTGTCGAGAAGAACTTTTGATAGAGATTGAGGGAGTGGCACTAAATCTTTAAAATGAATGCCGTGTTTTTTTTGAAAATCTTCAAAAAAAACATATCTTTGTGTATTGGTGACCTTGATTAGTGGGACGGCAAAGCAGCTGAAATGAGCTTATAGACAAAAAAAACAATTATACAACAAACAACAAAAAAACGATGAAAAAAATTATTTTAATGGCGGCTGTCGCAGTACTTGCAATGGGCTGTGGGCAGAGCGAAAAACAAGAGAACTGTAAAACAGACAAAACGGAGATGACAACACAAAAACAACCTTTCACGAAAAAGTACACTAACGCTGATTTCTACAAAGATGGCGTTTTCCAACAAGATGTTGCTAAAAAAGCATTCTTGGAGATGTTTGACCACTACGGTTATGCTATGACTCCATTCTTGGAAGAGAATATATGGTTTGCAGATTTCGGTCTTGGAGATTTCGAGAACTGCGGTATGGGCGGCGTGTTCTGGGTGAACGATGCTGAGAATGGCTACTTTGCTCACGACATCTACTTGCTACCAGGCCAGATGATACCTGAGCACAAACACGTGAAGACTGATTACCCAGCAAAAATTGAGAGCTGGATGGTACTAAACGGCGGTGTTTACAGCTTCTCTGAAGTAGTTGGTTCTACAGAAAATGCACCAAAGATTGCAGAGAGCCAAAAAGCAACTACTATCTCTGATAAATTTGTGAAACAAGAAAAAGGACAAATCCTTCACCTAATCGATGCAGGTGCGGAAACTTTCCACTTTATGATGGCAGGCGAAAACGGTGCTATCGTTAACGAATGGGCGAACTACCATGATGGTGCTGGTCTAAGATTTTCTAACCCAAAAGCTATAATGTAAAAAACAACAAATAAAAACCATGAGAACACTTGAACATATTGGAATGCCTACAACTACTCCTAAAGAGGGAGAGATGTATAGCGAAGGGATGAAGCTACATATTGTTTCTCCAGATAATAGTATCAACAAAATTGAGTGGCTGAGATTCGACAGCGATTCTTGGTTGCACGAAATGATTCAGAACCAAGTTCACTTGGCGTACAGGGTTACTAACCCAGAGGCCGAGATGGAAGGAAAAGAGGTTCTGTTGCCTGTTACTGACTGCGGTGATGGCAACTTCATCGCCTTTGTGGTAGAGGAGGGAATCCCAGTAGAATTTATGTGGAACGTTAACGATATTGAAAAATAATGAAAACAAAATTTATAAACGAAACTCAAAACATTACTGCCGAAACACTCGAAGGTTATGTAATGGCATTCAAGGATAGCGTGGCGCTCGGTGGCGAAAATATCGTGGTTCGCGCAAACCCAAAGAGCGAAGACAAAGTTGCAATCGTAGCATTCGGTGGTTCGGGTCACGAGCCTGCAGTTAGCGGATTTGTGGGCGAGGGCATGCTAGACTGCTCGGTAGTAGGCGATATTTTCGCTGCTCCAGGAGCACAGCGTCTTTTCCAAGGTCTTCAACTTATGCAGCGTGAGGCTGGTATCTTGCTTTTGGTGTTGAACCACTCAGGCGACGTGATGAGCGGCAATATGGCACAGCAATTGGCAGAAAGAAGTGGCATCAAAGTGAGCTCGATTATGACTCACGATGACATCTCAGCAGGCCTTGACACACCAGACGAAGACCGCCGCGGTTTGGCTGGCGCCGTTGTGATGTACAAAGTGCTTGGCGCAGCTGCTGAAGCTGGCAAATCGCTCGAAGAACTTATGGAAATTGGCGAACGCCTCAATCCTAACATCGCTACACTTGCAGTTGCAATGCGCAGCTGTACTCACCCACAAAACGGAGCTGTGATTACTGAACTTCCTGAAGGAATGATGGAAATCGGTATGGGACAACACGGTGAGGCTGGTGCAGGTGGTGTTCAACCACTCGTGAGCGCTGACGAAACAGCAGAAACTATGGTGGGTCTGTTGATGCAAAAACTGGAAGTGAAATCTGGCGACAAAGTAGTTCTCTACATCAATGGTGTGGGTAGCTCAACGCTGATGGAGCAACTAATTGTTTACCGTGCTGCTGCCAAAAAATTGGAGGCCGCTGGTGCAGAAGTTGTGGACGGCTACGCTGGCGAAATGCTCACAGTACAAGAGCAGGCTGGTTTCCAGATGATTCTTGCTAAGTTGGATGACGACCACGTAGACTACGTGAAAAATTATCCTGCAAAAGCACCTTATTGGACAAGATATTAAGCAACAGTAGAGTTAAAATACAGATGGTAAATACTATTTCAATTGAGCTCTTTTGCAACATGGTTGCTGAAGCCTCGAAGAATATTACGGCTCGTGCCGAAGAATTCTCGAAGTTGGATGCAGCACTGGGCGATGGTGACCACGGCGAGGCTATGACCACGGCGTTTGATATCATAGCACGCACTGCACAGCAGAGCCTGAGCAAGGAGGGAGCTAATTTTAAGACAATGTTGGGCGATATGGGTTTCGGGGTAATGCTCGAAACCTCTGGCTCGACCAGCACACTGCTTGGCGGACTGCTTTTGGGAATGAGCGACCACGCACCATCAACCACTGAGGTTGATGCGCTTGGTTTCAAAGCTCTGCTCAAAGGTGGACTCGAAGGAGTGCAAAAAAACACTAAAGCCAAAGTAGGCGACAAAACAATGATGGATGCTCTTATCCCCGCAGTGGAGGCGGCAGAGGCATACTCAGGCGAGGACATCGCCGAGATGCTAAGGCTCAGCACAGAGGCTGCTGCAAAGGGAGTGGAGGCAACCAAGGACATGGTCGCTCAGTTTGGTAGAGCAAGAAACCTGGGGGAGAAAACCCTTGGTCACCCAGATGCCGGGGCTACTTCGTGGGCATCACTTTTCGAAACATTTTATAACACTATTAAATAGAAAAAACAGATGGCAGATATGGATAACATCCTTGAGAACAAGGATAAAGATTATGGAGTTGGTGTTCCAGTAGAAACAAACAACTATTTCCTTAAGGGATTGAGTGGTGCTGACTGGGGAGTGAGAGATAGAATGAGTCGCATCTTCCGCCCCTCTACAGGCAAAACAGTGATGCTTGCCTTTGACCACGGATATATCATGGGCCCAACATCTGGTCTTGAGAGACTTGATTTGAGCATCACACCGCTTATTAAATATGCCGATTCATTGATGTGTACTCGTGGTTCGTTGCGTTCTGTGGTACCTGCAGATTCTAACAAAGCTGTGTGCCTTAGATTCTCGGCTGGTTCGACAATCCTAACTGAACTTAACAACGAGTGTATGATTGACATCGAGGATGCAATTCGCCTTAACGCCTCGGCAATGGCTGTGATGATCTCGATGGGTGGCACTTATGAGGCGCTCACAGTGAACAACCTCGTAAAGGCTGCTGACTATGGCTACAAATATGGCATCCCAACAATGGGTGTTACAGCGGTTGGTACGCAGATGGCTCGTGATGCAAAGTATTTCGGTTTGGCATCTCGCGTTGCTGCTGAAAACGGTGCAAATATCGTTAAGACTTACTACTGCGAAGGTTTCGAGAAGGTTGTGGCAGCATGTCCAGTGCCTATCGTAATTGCGGGTGGTAAGAAACTTCCAGAAAAAGAGGCACTGGAGCTTTGCTACATGGCAATCCAAGAAGGTGCAGCTGGTGTGGATATGGGACGTAA
>CAYJIF010000055.1:0-10883 GCA_964370175.1 uncultured Rikenellaceae bacterium | reverse complement strand
ATGAGGTCGGTGGCGGATTCGAACCGCCGTACGAGGTTTTGCAGACCTCTGCCTAGCCACTCGGCCAACCGACCATTTTTACATCCTCTGAGCCCCACTCTACTACTAAAGCGAGCCAAAGAGGATGCAAATATAAGAAATTTATTTTAAATCACGTGCTAACCAGCCAAAAAATTCGCTATGCCACACCATTGCGTTCTGCGCCCCGAATACTTGGTGCGCTTCATCCTCGAAAAACACCAAGCGCGAGGGCACTCCCAACGCCTGTGCTGCGGTAAACGCCTCGAGGCTCTGAGTGTAAGGAATACGGTAGTCCAGCGCACCTGTGATGATTAGCATTGGGGTGTCCCAATTCTGCACAAAGTGGTGTGGAGAGTTGGCGTAAGAGCGTTGCGCCACTTTGTTCGAAGCATCCCAATAAGGTCCACCGTAGTCGTTGTTCACGAACCAAAGCTCCTCGGTGGAGCCATACATTGACGTAAAGTCGAAGATTCCGCAGTGCGAGATGAATGATTTAAAGCGTCCTTTGTGGTGGCCAGCGATATAGAACACCGAGTAGCCGCCATAAGATGCGCCCACGCAGCCAAGTTTTTCTTTATCGACGTATGATTCAGTGGCAACGTCATCGATTGCGCTAAAGTAGTCACGGATATTCTGTCCCGAATAGTCGCCCGAGATTTGGTCGAGCCACTCTTGGCCAAACGATGGTAATCCACGGCGGTTAGGAGCCACAACTACGTAGCCTTGCGCGGCCATAAGCTGAAAATTCCAGCGGTAGCTCCAAAATTGCGAAACCACAGACTGAGGTCCGCCTTGGCAGTACAAAAGCGCGGGGTATTTCTCAGAACCATCGAGCTTTGCTTTTGGGGGTGTAATAACCCACGTCAGCATTTTTTTATTGTCGGTGGTAGTCACCCAACGTTTCTCGACTTTGCCCATATCTACATTGTCGTAGATATGTTTGTTGACAAAGGAGAGTTGAGTGTCTGTTCCTGCGGTGAGGTTAATATCAAAGAGTTCGCTTGCCATTGATAGCGATGTCTTTTCAGCAACCACACGCTGTCCCACCATGCTGAACGAAACGTAATCGTGCAGGCCTTCGGTGATAACCTTAACATCGGTTGTTCCCACCTCCACTTTGCATAGTTGGATGGTAGCCTCCATTGGGCATAGGAAGTAGATAGTTTTGCTATCGGCCGCCCAAGTGAGTTGAGTTGCGTTATAGTCAAAGCCTTCGTTGAGGTATTGTTTTGCACCTGTGGAGAGTTCCATCACAAAGAGTCTTTCTTTGTCGCTTTCGTTGCCTGGGCGAGCCATGCTCTGCCAAGCCATGTACTTGCCATCGGGCGAGAAGCGTGGGTATTTGTCGTACCCTGGCATTCCTTCGGTAAGGTTTTTGGTGGTTTTGCCATCTATATTGTATAGGAAGATGTCAGTATTGGTCGAGATTGCGTATTGGTATCCCGTGAGTTTGCGGCAGGTGTACGCCACCGCTTTTGAGTCCGGAGTCCAGCTCACCTCACCGTTCGAGTAATAAGGGGCACCAGGGCTATCGAATGGTTCCCCAGGCATAATATCCACAGCATTTTTCACACCCTCGGCAGTAAAATCAGCAACAAAAACGTGGCTATATTCGCCATCTTCCCACACATCCCAGTGGCGTGCCATGAGTTCGTCATAGACTCTTGCACCAGATTTTTCCAATCCTGGGTATAGGTCAGCTGCCGTAACTCCTTGCACTTTCACGAGCGAGGCGTACCACACTTTTGTACCATCGGGCGAGACCTCGAAGCCACGCACACCAGCCTCAACGCTGCTGAGCTGCTGTTTGTCACTACCGTCTGGGTTAATGGAGTGGATTTGCGAGCCACTCATAAAGTAGATTTTGCTGCCATCCGCGCTCCATCTCGGCGCTGATACTGAATAGTCGAAAGGAGTGATTCTCTGAGCCTCGCTTCCGTCTGCGTTCATCACCCACAGCGATGTATTTGAGGTGTTTTGCTCCACGCTCTGAAAGTTCACTGTGTAGAGAATTTTCGAGCCATCGGGGCTTAACTTCGAAGAGCCGAGTCTGCCCATTTTGAGCATCACCTCTGGGGTGAAGAGTCTTTGGGTCTTTTGCTCGGTGGTCATTGCGGTGTCGAGCTTGAATGCCTCCGCCTCGGTTGCCTGCTGCTGGGTGGAGGTGCTACAAGAATAGAGAGTAGCCATAGTTGTGAGAAATAGTAGAATTTTTTTCATTTTCGTTATTGTTATTTGTTCTTGAGTGCCAGAGCGATAAGGCAAAAGTAACAAAAATGTCTGGATTTTCCGCTCCATTTGTCTACTTTCTCACCCATTTGCCTCAATTTTGTCGGCCATGCGGGTGTTATTTAGAAGCGCATATCCTCGTAGAAATTCAGAGAATAGGCATCGCTACCTTTCTCGAAATTAATCGCAATGAGGCAAAATATAAAGGTTCCCATAAAGGCGTGTTCCTTGGCGTAGGCTTCGGTGACGTGGAGTATTTTTGCGATTTTTTGTTTGGTGAGTGCCGCCTCGGGCGAGAACGCACCGCTTCTTGTGCTACTACTGCGAGCCTTTACCTCGACCACGTAGAGATTTCGGGGTTCGTCGGGGTGAGCGGCAATTATATCTATTTCGCCCTGCTGGAGCCTACCTCTTACATCACACCAATTCCGCTCCACAACCACGTATCCATGCTTTTCGAGATACTGCGCTGCAATATCTTCGGCACTTTGTCCCACAGCGAGGTGTGGCGCGGCTTTGCTCATTTTTTATCGTTATTTTGGTTTTGGTAGATTGTCCTGAAGTTTGCCCCTTTGGTGCGAGAGGGCAGCGGAGAGTTCTGAGCAAAGAAGTGACACATTGCCACGGCAAGTGCATCGGTGGCATCGAGTTTTTGATTATTATCGTCGATTTTCAGCAGGTGGCAAATCATAGCTGCCACTTGCTCTTTGCTGGCGCGCCCTCGTCCCGAGATGGATTGCTTGACCGCTGTTGGGGCATACTCAAAAACATCAATACCACGGCTCAGTGCCGCACTCATTGCCACGCCTTGCGCACGCCCGAGCTTGAGCATGCTCTGTGGATTCACCCCATAGAATGGAGCTTCGAGAGCTATTTCCGTGGGGCGAAACTCCTCGATAATAACACCCACTTGCACGAATATAGCCTTGAGCTTTTCGTACGGGTCGCTGGTGGTGTCGAGCTTGATGGTGCCATAGGTTACGAGCGAGGCCTCACCATCCTTGATTTTAATGACTCCATAGCCCATAAAGTTAGTGCCGGGGTCAATGCCCATGATGGTCATCCCCTCGCACTTATTGAGAGTTTTGAGTTGCGCTTTTTCGGCAGAAACTGTTCTAAAATTACGCTCTATTGCCATTTTTCTTGGTCACGCTCAGCAATTTAGAGACTTCGGCAGGAGAGAGCTCACGGAAGTGACCTCGTTTGAGTCCCATTTTGGTGAACCCCGCGAAGTAAACCCTATCGAGTTTCACTACCTTGTAGCCCAGGTGCTCGAACATACGTCTCACGATGCGATTTCTGCCGCTGTGCAGTTCCAACCCCACCTCTTTTTTGTTACCCTCCACAAACGAGATTTCATCAGCGTGTATTTCGCCATCTTCGAGTTCGATGCCTGTGGCAAGAGTCTCCAAGTCCCATGTGGTACAGGGTTTGTCGAGAAACACGTGGTAGATTTTCTTATGTTCGAAGCTGGGATGAGTCAGCTCTTTGGTCAGTTCCCCATCGTTGGTGAGCAGTAGCACACCTGTGGTCTGCTTGTCGAGTCTGCCAACGGGGTATACTCTTTGGCGGATTTTATCGCCCAAGAGGTCGATTACTGTAGTTTCGTGATGTGGGTCGTCGAGCGATGTGATAACCCCCTTGGGTTTATTCATTATCACATAGACTTTTTTCTCTCCTGCGAGTCGTTTGCCGCCATACTCCACCACGTCATTTTTTGTATGCACTTGTCTGCCAAGCTCTTTGACCACTTGGCCATTAACACTCACAAGCCCTTGTGCGATGAGTCCATCGGCATCTCGGCGCGAGCACACTCCGCTCCCCGCTATAAAGCGATTCAGGCGCATAGTTTCGCCTTCTTTTGGGCTTTTTTTGAGGGATTTCAGCTCTGGCGAATTTTTCACCTTAGCACGTCTTGGTCTAAGTCCGCCTTCAGACTTACCACCACCTCCGAGTATCTCATCGATTTTGCGACCCAGTTCTCTGACTCCATTTTCTTCTCTTGCCTTTTCTCTAAAGCTCTTTGCAGCGCTACGACGTTGTTCGGCTCTTTGAGCGGCCTCTTCACGTTCTTCTGGGGTCATATCACGCCAGCTCTTTTTTTCTTGTGTTGCCATTGTTTGTCTTGTGACTTTTCTTTTACGGTGATGTTATGGTGAGCTTTTTTATAAAAGCAGCGCATAATTTTTGGCAAAGTTACGCATTTTTTCCTAATTTTGTGCTCTGCTTACATTTAAAAGAGTTTTGCCGCTCCGAAAAACTACATTAAGACCGTTTATGAAACAGAGATTTATGAAGTGGTGGAAAGGCTCCACTATGAACGAAAAGCTGATGTATGTCCTCATTCTGCTTTTTCTCATTGGCATTGCCGTACAGTGGGAGCATGTTTGGGGGGAGATTAGCGACGCTTTTTCTGCAATTTTTAATCCGTCCACAGAACAGTAATGAAACGCACTATATCACTCCTAATCACCGTGATTCTTGTCACAGCTTGTGGTGAGGCTCAGCAGCAAACCAAATCTACCACGGTCAAGGGTCAGATCAGCAATGCGAGTAACAGCTCAAAAGAAGAGTTCGCCTACGTTCCGCCTGCCGTGCCGCTCACAATCACCGACCAAAGCGCTGCAATAGCGTGGGCGACCGACAATTACTGGGCGACTTTGCCCATTGGTGATAGCTCCATTGTCGGAACCGCTGGCCTGCAAGAGGCTTATGCCATGTGGGTGTTGACCATGAGACTCGCGCCGCTGGAGCTCTCCCGCAAGGCAATCAACAATACTTATCACTCACTGCAAGGCAACAAACCTCTGCATGCTGAATTTCTGCGCCTTGGCGAGGGATACCTGGGCGACCCAAACTCCGAGCTGCGCAACGACAGCCTCTATCTCGTGCTATTGGACTATATGATTGCGACCGATGCGCTGAGCGATGTGGAGAAAATTCGCCCCACGGAGCTGCGCAAACTCATCCTCAAAAACCAGGTGGGAACAACCGCCGCTAACCTAAACTGGAGTGACATTGCGGGCAAAACACAGACGCTCTATGGCCTAAAAAGCGAGTACAAACTACTCTTTTTCTACTCGCCAGGGTGCGAGAGCTGTGCGGCACTCTTCTCGCAGATTGACCGCTCCAGCGAACTTGCAACCCTCGTCAAAGAAAACAAACTCACCCTCATCGCTCTCTATGACGAGGGGGATGTGCAAAAATGGAGAGCTTATGCCAAAAACATAAGCTCAGGATGGATTAATGGGCTATTGGGCGAGGATTTCATCGAGCAAAAGCCCTATGCAATTCGCGCCACTCCGTCACTCTACCTCTTGGGCAAGAGCAACGTTGTGTTGATGCGTGATGGGGCAAGCCTCCAAGAGATACTGCGACCGCTGGCAAGTGCAGGAGTAGTACCCGTGAGTCACACAATAATTGAATAATAAACCGACAAGAACAAGCGCAGAGGGGTCTTTTAAGAAAATATGATTGTACTAAAATTTGGCGGAACATCGGTTGGTAGCCCCACGGGGCGCACTAATATCTGTGCTCTGGCACGGCAATTCGCCGCGGGTGATGGAGAGGCAGCGTCTGGGCAAGTTGTAGTGGTGGTCTCTGCTCTGGGTGGCGTTACCGACATGTTGCTCAGTGTGGGGGGCGAGGCGGCGGTGGGTATGGACTACGAGCCGGGCATTGCAAAACTCCGCCACCGACACGCCGAAGCAATAGAACTGAGCATCGCCCCAAATAAACAAGAGTCGCTGCAAGCACAGTGCACCAAGCTCTTGGACGAGGTGGCACGGCTGGTACAGGGCATATCGTTACTACGAGAGCTCTCGCCCCGCATACAGCGCACGCTGGTTGCCTATGGCGAGAGGCTTAGTTCACTGATTATGGCTGCGATGATCGAAGAGTCCGCTCACCTTGATACTACCACCGTGGTGAAAACCACCTCGTACTTCCAACGCCATATCGTAGATTTTCCGCTGACGAATTCTTCACTCAGGTGTTATTTCGAGAGCCAGCGCGCCCCAATTATCGTAATGGGGGGCTTTATTGCCACGGATAGCTCCAATGGCGAGGTCACAAACCTTGGCCGCGGGGGGTCAGACTACACAGCTGCTATCGTTGCCGCCGCCCTAAAGGCCGAAGAGTTGTACATATACACGGACGTGGATGGATTCTTGAGCGCCGACCCGCGAGTAGTGCCCGAGGCGGTGCTGCTCGACAATTTGAGTTTCACAGAGGCCATGGAGCTATGTAATTTTGGAGCAAAAGTGCTCTACGCCCCTACGCTGTGGCCTGCCTACAACGCCTCAACACCTATCATTATTCGCAGCACACTGAACCCCACGTGCGGAGGCACCACTATTGCCAATAGTACAGGGAATGGGTATCGAGGGGCTGTGGGCATAAGCACTATTAATGATGCGGCGCTACTCACTATGCGAGCTGCCGAAATTTCGGCACAAGACGGAATGGGATTGATAGGGGCGAATTACCGACTATTCAAAACACTCGCACGAGCAGGCATAGCGCCTCTGATGGTGAGCGAGGATGTGGAGCAAAATTCCACCAGCGTGACAATACGCAATGGCGAGGTGGAGGGCGCACTCCGAGCGCTCAGAGATGAATTTGCGCGAGAGATTGCCCAAGGAGAAATCGAAGAGCCATCGGCAAGAAAAAACCTTGCCACCATTGCGGTAGTAGGCGAGGCGCTGAGCCAAAACGAAGAGCTCGCATCGCAACTCTACGCACTGCTGCGAGCCAGAAACATACCCATCATTGCCACACGAGCGGCGAGCGAAACCCAGAGCCTAACCTTTATGAGCGAACTATGGGCGCTCAGAGATGCCACCAAAACACTACACAAAAAACTCTTCGAAAAGCAGCACGACACGCTCTGTGTCTATGTGGCCAGCGAAGGAGAGGTGGCAAGAGCGCTTATCGAGCAAATCCAAAGCACAAGACATAAAATTGCCGAACGCTTGGGGCTAAACATTCAAATAGCACGGAGCGAAGAGGAACTCATCAAGGCGCAAAACCGAGTCTATGTTGAGTGCGGAGATAGCAGTAGCAGCTACTCGAGGATGTTGGAGATGGGCATTAGCGTAGTTACGTGCTCGCTCAGCGGCTACGAGAATTTTGCACAGTGGCAGAGTCTTGCCAAAGAGCATGGCAGCAACTTCCTATATGGGGCAAGCATTGGCGAGGGGATGCCGCTGCTGGCAACCATCAAAAGCATGGTGAGTAGCGGTGACACCATCACTCGCATCGAGGCAAAATTCACTGAGCACACGCACCAAACCATGTACTTGCTTGCCCAAGAGTGTGGATACGCGCTCACCAAGCACGATGACACTACCCCCGATAACCATACAGCCCAAGACTGCGTGAGCACTCTCTTCTTGAACAACGAGGCGCACAGTTGTACGTTCGGCACCATGAGCGCCGAGGGAACTCCCTTCGAGGGACTTGCCCAGCAGTGTAGCTCGGTGCTTATCTACTCCAACAAATACAGAGAGTACCCCCTCCAGCTTCGCACCTATGCTGCGCCCACCACACAAGACACCACTGCAAATATATTGAGTGATATTCTGCACATTGTGGGAAAATAAAAAAATATTATTATCTTTACCCTTTATAACCTATAATTTTTTTTGACGATGAAAGACATTGCAATTAAAGAGCTCATTGAGCAAGAGAAAGTACGCCAGACACACGGACTGGAGCTAATAGCATCGGAGAACTACGTCAGCGATGACGTTATGGAGGCACAGGGCTCTGTGCTCACCAACAAATACGCCGAAGGATACCCTGGAGCGAGATACTATGGCGGTTGTGCCGTGGTAGACAAAGTAGAGCAGCTTGCCATCGACAGACTCTGTGAGCTCTTCGGGGCGGAGTTTGCAAATGTGCAGCCTCACTCGGGAGCGAGTGCCAACTTGGCAGTGTTTTTGACCTGCATGCAACCAGGCGACACTTTCATGGGGCTGGATTTGAGCCACGGAGGACACCTTACTCACGGCTCGCCTGTGAACTTTAGCGGCATCCTATATAAAGCCATCGGCTACCAAGTGGACGAGGCCACGGGCACAATCGACTACGACAAAATGGAGGCCATGGCGCTGGAGCATCGCCCTAAAATGATTGTAGGGGGTGCAAGCGCATATTCCAGAGAGTGGGACTACGAGCGCATGCGTGCTATTGCTGATAAAATCGGAGCAATCCTTTGGGTAGATATGGCTCACACCGCTGGACTTATCGCCGCCGGACTGCTCAAAAACCCAGTACCACACGCACACGTTGTAACCTCAACCACTCACAAAACGCTGCGTGGCCCACGCGGTGGGGTTATAATCGTTGGCAAGGATTTCGAAAACCCGTGGGGGATTACCACACCTAAAGGCGAGGTCAAAAAATTCTCGGCAATGATCAACTCGGCAGTCTTCCCAGGAGCGCAAGGCGGCCCGCTGGAGCACGTTATTGCAGCCAAAGCAGTCGCTTTTGGCGAGGCTCTAAAACCTGAATACAAAGAATACCAGAGCCAAGTGTTAAAAAATGCAGCGGCAATGGCAACCAGTTTTGTGGAGAAAGGCTATAAAATCATCTCGGACGGAACCGACAACCACCTAATGCTCATCGACCTGCGATCTAAATTCCCTGAGCTCAGCGGCAAGAAGGCCGAAAACGCACTGGTGGCGGCAGACATCACACTGAACAAAAACATGGTACCTTTTGACAGCCGCTCGCCATTCCTTACCTCTGGCATTAGAGTTGGAGCGCCTGCTATCACCTCTCGCGGATTGGTAGAGGCTGATATGGCATGGGTGGTGGATGTGATCGACAGAGTGCTGTGCAACCCCGAGAGTGCCGAAAATTTGGAAGCGGTAAAAGCCGAGGTTCAAGAAAAAATGAAAAATTACCCGCTCTTTGCGTGGTAGCGCTGGCGAACAGAATCAAGGAGAAAAACACAAACAACTACTTAATAAACTAACAACAACAATGAGAAAAAACTTTACTATTCTACTACTGCTCGTGTGCGCAGTAATGGTGGGTTGTTCGCCAAAAATCGAGCGATTCAGCTACAACGAGGGGATAAACATCATCCCCGTGCCCGTTGAGCTAACCCAGAACGAAGGCAACTTCACACTTAATGGAAACACAGTGGTGGTGGCAGCTAACGAACAGACTGCAACAGCCGTTGCGCTACTAACCTCGAAAATCAAAGCCTCTACTGGCTACGAACTAAGCGTGGTTAAGGAAGCACCTGCTTCGAACTACATTCTTATCACCACGGAAGCTAACGCTGAGCTAAAAGCAGAGGGTTACACCCTGCATTCGGAGCAAAAAGGTGTAGAGATTAAAGGTATTGATGCCGCTGGTGCATTCTATGGCGTGCAGACTCTATTGCAACTCCTTCCTGCACAGGTGGAGAGCCCTGCGGAGATTAACAACACAGAGTGGACAATTCCTGCAGTGAGCGTTAAAGACTTCCCACGCTTCGAGTATCGCGGACTGATGATGGACGTGTGCCGTCACTTTGTGGATGTGGAGTTTATCAAAAAGCAACTCGATGTGCTCTCTATGTTCAAAATCAACCGCTTCCACTGGCACCTCACCGAAGACCAAGGATGGAGAATCGAGATTAAAAAATACCCAAAACTTACAGAACTTGGTTCAGTACGTACCGAAGGTGATGGCAAGACTTACGGCCCATTCTTCTACACTCAAGAGCAAATCAAAGAGGTTGTAGCCTACGCAACTGAGCGTCACATCGACGTGATTCCAGAAATCGAGCTTCCAGGTCACGCTCTGGCGGCACTTACTGGTTACCCTGAGTACTCTTGTACAGGCGGACCATTCACTCCTCGTATCATCTGGGGTGTTGAGCCAGACGTATATTGCGCTGGTAATGACGCTACTTTCGACTTCCTCGAAGATATCATCGACGAAGTTGTTGAGCTATTCCCAAGCGAATACTTCCACATCGGTGCGGACGAATGTCCAAAAACTCGTTGGGAAGAGTGTCCAAAATGCCAAGCTCGCATCAAAGAACTCGGCTACAAAGGCTACACAGATGCTAACGGCGGCAAACACTCTAAAGAATACCAACTTCAATCTTACGTTGTGGGTCGCATCGGCGAGTACCTCAACTCTAAAGGCAAAAAGATGATTGGATGGGACGAGATCCTCGAAGGTGGACTAACTCCTGGTGCTATTGTAATGAGCTGGAGAGGTACCGAGGGTGGCATCGCTGCTGCTAAAGAGGGACACAAAGCGATTATGACTCCAGGCCCTGGCGGACTATACATCGACCACTACCAAGGCGCACTTGAGGTTGAACCTACCGCGATTGGCGGTTACGCTCCAGTTTCTAAAACTTACAGCTATGAGCCAGTGCCAGAAGCACTCAGCGAAGAAGAGGGCAAATTCATCATGGGTTCGCAAGCAAACATGTGGAGCGAATACCTACTCACTCCTGAGCACTTCGAATACATGATCTACCCACGTATCTTGGCCGTGGCGGAGCTTACTTGGTCTCCTGCAAGCCGCAAAGATTATGCTGACTTCGAGCGTCGCCTGTTGAACGCTTGCGCTCGTATGGACTACCACAATGTGAACTACCACATTCCACTTCCAGAGGG
>CAYJIF010000054.1:0-11536 GCA_964370175.1 uncultured Rikenellaceae bacterium | reverse complement strand
CGCCGCGCGGGCGGGGTCAGAGACCCTTTTGATTTATTGCACCGATAGAAAAACACAAACAAATGCCCAGCGGGGGCGGTGCCTGCTGGCACACCGTTTTGAGTTTCGATACATTTTCACGCCACTAGAGCAAACAAAAACAATTGCCCAGCGGGGGCACCTCCACACCGTTTGGAGTTTGATACCTTAAAAAACTAAAACTCAACAACCGTAATACCCGCGCCACCCATCTCGATGTGCTCATCATAAGCACGCTCCACAGCTGGCTCACTCTTAAGATAACGCCGCACCTCTTCTTTGAGTGCACCAGTGCCCTTGCCATGCAGAATGCGTACCTTCTTGGAGCCAAGCACTACAGCATCGTCAATGAAATCTTGAACTTTTGAGAGTGCCTCATCAGCGCGTAACCCTCTGATGTCGAGCTGTTGGCTAAAGCCCATTGCACGCTCGATATTTGCCGAAGCAACAGACCTGATATTGCTCTTATTGGTAGTAGGAGTATTAGCTTTGGCAGTTGCGCCCGCATTGACTTTAAGCCTGCGAAGTTCGACAATAGTGGTCATCGAGCCAAAGGCAACTGTGGCTCGATGACCATTGATGCTTATCACCTCACCATATCCGCCCACTCCGTCGAGTTGCACGGAGCTACCCACCTGTACCGTTGGTACGACAATTTTCTTAGGAGCGACTTTGTCCAGTTCTTTTTGGAGCGCTCTCTCTTTTGAGCGTTTCTGTCGCCTTGCTTCACGCTCTTTAATTTGCTGGATTTTGCGTTCAATATTTTCGTCCCTCACCTCCTCTTTTGGGCTCAGTACCTCTTTGACAAATGTGGTGACTTTGCTACGAACAACCTTTGTGCGTTCTTTTTCGGCTTGCGCTTCTTTGATTTCACGTATGGTGTTTTCAATCAGCGCCCCCGCCTCTTTGATTATTCGTTGAGCCTCTTGCTTAGCTTCTTTGAGTAGTGCTGCTCTTTGGGTTTTGATATCCAGTAGTTCGCTCTCATATTCTTGCGCCACACGTTCGGCACTTTTGTTTGCAAGACGAATGTTCTGGCGTTTATTTTCCCAGTATCTCTTATCGCGCAGTGCTTCGCGGAGTTGTTTTTCGAGCGACATTTTATCCTCGCCCACAATCTCGGCAGCGGCGCTGAGCACTTCTTCGCTGAGTCCTATTTTGCGAGCAATCTCAAAGGCATAGCTATTGCCAGGCGCTCCCATTTCGAGCCGATAGAGCGGTTTGATTTTCTGCACATCAAAGGTCATTGCTCCATTTTCGATTCCGGGGTGCGATGCGGCAAAGTACTTTAGGTTTGCGTAGTGGGTGGTGATTACCCCGACGACTCCTTTGCGAGTAAATTCTGTTAGTATCGCCTCGGCGATAGCTCCACCAACACCAGGTTCAGTCCCCCCTCCAAACTCATCGATGAGCACCAGTGAGCGCGAGTCAGCCTCACGCAGCACCACGCGCATATTGGTCAGGTGCGAGGAGTATGTTGATAGGTCGTTGTCAATGGATTGTTGGTCGCCAATGTCGAGGAAGATGCTCGAAAAAACGCCCATCTCCGAGCTCTCTTTCACTGGGGGTAGCACTCCGCACTGGAGCATATATTGTAACAACCCCACGGTCTTCAAACAGACCGATTTTCCACCAGCGTTTGGTCCCGATATGAGTAGCAGAGGTTTTTCGCTCGTCAATTTAATATCGAGAGGTACTAAGTCTGCCGCCCTCCCTTCGGCCTTAAAGACCTTTTCGAGCAATGGGTGGCGTGCATCTTTTAGTTCTATCTCGGCGCCTTGGACCAGCAGTGGTAGCGCCCCTTTGATTTCGTGTGCATAGACGGCCTTGGCCAGCAGAAAATCAATATAACAGAGAAAATCACCCAGAGTAGAGAGTACCTCGATTTCGGGGCGTACAAAATCCGCAAAGGCAGTGAGGATCTTTACAATCTCGTACCTCTCGGCATTTTGCAGTTCTCGTACCTCGTTGTTGAGTTCGATGACCTCGATGGGTTCGATATAGGATGTGCGTCCAGTGGCTGATTCATCAAAGACAAAGCCTCTGATTTTGCGTTTGTGCGCCGCCGCCACGGGGATTACCACTCGCCCATCGCGCAACGAAAGCTGCGCATCACCATCCACATACCCCTCGCTCTTGGCGTACGAGAGAATTTGTTGAAGACGTTTGGAGATTTGCCCACCCTTGGCACTGAGTTCCTTGCGTATAGATGCAAGTTGTGGTGAGGCGTTGTCCTTGACCACCCCAAACTTGTCGATTATTCGGTGAACCTCATGGCTAATAGCCTCACACTCATCAATCCCGCTTGCCATTTGGCTCAAAAGTGGATATCGCTTTGTGTTTTTCTCACCACGCAAGAACCCCGTCACTCGAGCGGCAAGTTCCACCCCGCGTGCCAGCGTGAGCATATCGGAGGCCTCCATATAGCCCCCTATGATGCGTATTTTTGCGAGAACTGGGCGTAAATCCACATAGCCTCGCTTCTCGAAGTCGCTACCCTCCACAGAACGTAACAGCCACAGCATCTCGCCAACTTCGCTGACTTTGCGCTGCACATGGTCGAAGTCGGTCGAAAATTCTATATCACCGAGCAACTCTCTTGCTCCACTGGTTTGCACCCGTTGAGAGATGTCACTCAACACCGTATCAAAGCCGATACGCTCTCTGAAATCCTTTGGATACTCCCTCACTGTGTAGTCGTTCTGTTGTTTTGTGTCCGTACTTAAAGATGGGTTTAAGGCCGCATTAGCCTTAGAATACCTTAACGTTAATGTATTTCGATGGGTTTGCTTTGAGATCTTCGAGCAGTGCTTCGAGATTTTCGAGCGTGCTGTTTACGTTATCATATAGTGCGTCGTCCTTGAGTAGTTTTCCGACAGAACCTTCGCCATTTTCAACACCTTCGAGTATAGTGCTGAGGCTTGTGAGTGAATTTTGGAGATTGTTCACGAGCTCGGGCGCCGATTTTTTGAGATCGTCCGTAAGGGCTACAATATTGTCTACCCCACGTTCCATGTCCGGAGCCATTGCGCTGAGCGATGCTGTAAGTTTTTTGATGTCCTTAATTGCACTTGTGATGTCGCCATTGTTGAGCTGTGAGCTGAGCGAACTCAGGTTGCTCACGGTCGATTGGATCGACTCTATGGTGCTTTCGTCCAGAGTGTTGTCCATGCTCGTTAGAATCGAGTTTATTTTTGTTGTCATATCTCCAAGCTCTGCAATAACGCCAGGCATGGTGCTCTCCACCATATCCATAAGCCCTTCGACTTTGTGACCCGAGATGGTGTCACCATTGACGAGCTTCTCGCGTCCTTCGCCATGCATAGTGATTTCGATGGCTTTGCCTCCGAGCAGAGATGTAGAGATGATTGCGGCACGTGCGTTGTCGTAGAGTGCGTAATCCCCCAGGATAATCATAGTGACTTTGACTTCTTGTTTTTGCAGGTCGAGCGATACGCTCTCCACATTACCGATTTTGAATCCGCGAGCCATTACGGGTGCAGCAGCTTCGATGCCATCAGCACGATCGTAGTAGGCTGTTAGTACGTAGTCGTTCGAGAATATTTGCTTATTCTTGAGCCAGTTGAAACCCAAATAGCCAAAAATAAGTACTGCGGCAGAAAAAGTACCGATAATTAATTCTCTTGAGAATTTTTTTTGTTTGTTCTTCATTAATTTATGTTTATTTTTCCGTTAATTTCTTTGCATTACTAACGCTGATTTGTTCTCCATTGTTGTCAAAAGCAACGATGAAAGCGTCAGAGAAGATGTTTTTTATCTTTTGCAGGAGTAGTTTAGCGTCATTGTACACGAAAAGCTCTCCTACGGTGTATTTATACTGCTTGCCGATTAAGTGCTCTGTTGTGAGCATCACCAGCGGGCCAAAGTTTTTACTGTCTATGCTCAGTTGCTTTCTGGACGAGCGCAGTTGAATAGCGTAGTATACTCCTATGTTGGTTTGCGGTTTCTGTGCTTCGTACACAGTGTTGTCGTTTGGTTCTTCATCTTGGGGATGAGCCTCAGTAGTAGTTGTAGGACGGTTCTCCTGCTTTGTGTCGTTGGCTATGGCTGGGCCATAGACATTGTGGTCTGTTGTGGGAGGGTTGATGTGCTGCCCGTCTTGTTCAATATATTTGTGTCCACTATCGGCATTTTGCTCAATGTAGCTGCGTATTGCCTTTGCAATTGCGAGCCCCATTTCCTCTCTCCCTTTGGTGCTCATCAGGTAGCTTCTCTCCTTTTCATTGGATATAAACCCCAACTCCACCAAAACGCTGGGCATCGTGTTGCGCCACAGTACCAAAAATCCAGCTTGTTTCACCCCCCTATCACGGCGTTTTGCTGCGACAAAGTTGTCTTGCACCATTCGAGCCAAGCTGAGGCTCTGTTGTTGGTGTGCGTATTGTGTCAGCGTGAACATTATGTGCGATTCCGCTGATGTGGGGTCGTATCCCTCGTATTTTTGCGTAAAATCTCTTTCCAGCGATATTACTCCATTTTCACGCATTGCCACTTCAAGGTTTGCGTTGTTTTTGTCCACCCCCATCACGAAGGTGTCTGAGCCATACGCTTGCCTGTTGTCGCTGGCGTTGGTGTGCACCGACACAAAGAGCGAGGCATTAGCATCGATGGCAATTTTGCTGCGCTGGTCGAGCTCCACAAATGTATCGTCACTGCGAGTGTATATTACCTCGATATTCACACTACTCATCTCCTCTAAGGCTCGCCCCACAACCTGTACCACGGCGAGGTTAATATCCTTCTCGTAGTTTTTGCCACTCACAGCTCCTGGATCTTTGCCTCCGTGCCCAGCATCGAGCACAACAACGTACTTTTCTTGCGAAAATAGGTCGTCGGGACAAAATAATAACCCTGCAAAGACGTTAATTATTATGAATACTTTTAAAAATCTCAAAATTTTAGTTACTTTTGCGCACACATTTTGCGTTGATGGTCACTCTATAGTGTCAATAACGACCGACAAAAGTAGATATTTTTTTTGAATTATAGAACATAAAAGCAATTAAAAGTCGTAACTACATAGCTCTTTTTTTACTGCTTCCACTGTTGATGAGTTTCAGCTACAATGGGAGTTATGCTCGTGGTGTAATTGCGTCCGATTCGACGGATGTTCTATCCTCGTTTTTGCAAGCCGACACAGTGGCTCACGGTAGTAAGGTGAACTACGAGCTTGATCTCTTTGGTCTCGATTCTCTTTTGGCAGAGAACGACAGAGAGCTCTTCGACTACACCGACTCGCTTTTCTACGGCCTCGACACCACAGAGCAGGGCGAATTGCTCGCCATGGAGCAAGACACCACGGCCTCGAGTGCCAATTTCTTGGACTCACCTATCTATATTGAATTTACCGATTCGCTGGTCTATGTGCCGGCAACCAAGGATGTTTTTATCCACGCCAACGGCAACGTAAAGTATGAGGATAAGGAATTGACCTCGGACTATATGTCTATGAATACTACGACAAAGATTATCAATGCTCGTGGAGTAGAGGTTCCTGTGGAGATGCCTGTGGAGGGTGGTGATACAACGGAGATTAGTCGTGTGGTGTTTGTCGATGGGGGGGCTAACTACGATATGGACTCTATGTACTACAATATGGGATCGGGCAAGGCTCTCATCTACGGGGTTGACACCAAGGATGGCGAGGGCATACTCTACGGTGGTACGGTCAAGAAGATGCAGGATAATGTGACTCACATGCACAACGGTCGCTACACCACTTGCGATGCCGACTGTCCCCACTTCTACCTCCAGATGTCCAAGGCAACAGTCGTTCCTGGTGAGTACACGGTTTTTGGTCCTGCCTATTTGGTTTTCGAGGATGTGCCCGTGCCGCTTGGAGTTCCGTTTGGTTTCTTCCCGCAGAAGACCGATAGAAATTCGGGGATAATTATTCCTGAGATTGGCGAGGAACGAGTGAAAGGTTTCTATCTACGAAACCTCGGTTACTACTTCGCAATCAACGATTACGTGGATATGCGCCTAACGGGTAGCATCTACACTTTGGGGTCGTGGGATTTGAACATGGCCAGTAACTACGCCTTGCGCTATAAGTTCAGCGGATCGTTCAATATCGGATACTCAAACGATATTATAGGCGAGCCCGACGCTACGGACTTTGTCAATAGTCAGGGTTATAGAGTGATGTGGTCGCACCGCCAAGACCCTAAGTTCAGCCCCAGCTCAACATTCTCGGCCTCGGTAGACTTCACAACAAACACCACGTACAATAAGTACAACGCCGACAATATGCAAGACTACTTGTCTTCGCAGTCGTCATCGGCGATCTCCTATTCTAAGAACTGGGAGGGCACACCATTCTCGCTGAGTGCCAGTGCCAACTACTCACAGAACTTTAGAGATTCGACCGTCTCGGTGGTGCTGCCGAACTTTGCGTTCAATATGAGCCGTATCTCGCCATTCAAGCGCCTCAATGCAGTGGGCAAAGAGCGCTGGTATGAGAAAATATCGATGACCTATCGACTCGATTTCCAAAACAAAATTGACAACTACGCACAAGACAAGATATTCTCTGCCGAGATGTTCGATGACTTGAAGATGGGCGTGCGCCACACGATACCTGTCTCTGCATCGTTCAATATCGGTGGGGTCTTCAACATATCGCCCTCGGTGAACTACAACGAGAGGTGGTACTTCAACCGTGTGGACCAGCTCTGGGATCCAGATGCCGAACAAGTGATGATGGATACGGTGTCGGGTTTTTACAGACTCTCTGATTATAGTGTGTCGTTGAGTATGGACACGAAACTCTATGGTACATACACTCTGGGGAGTACAGAAAATGGCAAAAAACCTATGATTTTCCGCCATGTGATGTCTCCAAACCTCAGTCTGAGCTGGGCTCCCGACTTTAGCCAACCAAACTTCGGTTACTGGCAAACAGTGCAAGTGGACAATGAAGGCACATTGCGTGAGTACTCGCCCTATTCCAACGGAATGTTCGGTACGGTGAGTGGAACGGGTAGTGGTACTCTTGGCTTTGGGCTGCAGAATACGGTGGAGGCTAAAATCCCCAGCGATGCCGACACTTCGGGCTACGAGAAAATAAAGATTATTGATGACCTTTCGTTCAGAGGCTCGTATAACTTTCTGGCGGACTCAATGAACCTATCTACGATATCGGCCAGTTTACGCTTTCCAGTGCCATTCACCAATGGCTACAATGTTCAGATTGCTGCTACGTTCGACCCCTATGCCTTGAACTCAGAGGGGCAGAGGATTAATAAGTATTTGATAGAACAAGGCGGATTTTTGAGGCTTACCTCAATGAATTTTAGTCTGAACTTTGGACTCAAGAGTAAGGAGACCACACGAGGGTCGTCAGGCCCAGGTAGCGGCCCCCCTGCCGTCAATGATCCAGATAATAAAACCGCGCTCAATTCGGCTATCGATAGGCAGAATGAGTTTTTCCTCGAGCAGGCCGAAGCACTCGATCAGCCAGTCTCGCCTCTTCAGCGTGCACAGCTCGCCGCAGGGCAGTACTACAACTTCGCGATTCCGTGGAGCCTTGACCTTCGCTATAATTTCAGTTACTCCAACACCAACGGCACCCCTAATGTGGTACAAACCATTGATGCCAGTGCTTCGCTGAATCTTACACCCAAGTGGGGTATGAGTTTTAGTGCGGGGTACGACCTGCAGATGAAAACACTCACCCCTGGTACAGTTCAGATTACTCGTGATTTGCACTGTTGGCAGATGAGTTTTTCGTGGACGCCAGTGGGTTTCCGCACAGGGTGGAGCTTCACCATTCAGGCCAAAAGCGCAATGCTTGCCGACCTCTTGAAATGGGATAAGAATAGCAGCTACCTCGACAACTACTACTATTAATAAAAATACATAATTACATATCAACAACAATGAAAAAATTTATTGCAACCATGGCTCTTGTCACTTCGCTTAGCGCAATGGCTGGAAACCCGCTTTTAGAGAAAAAATGGGACACTCCGCATCAAACACCTCCATTTAGCGAGATTAAATCCGAACACTTCATTCCTGCTATCACTGCTCAGATTGCTGATGCAAAGGCTGCTGTAGATGCAATCACTCGCCAACGTTCAGTGCCAACCTTTGAGAATACAATCGAGGCTCTGGAGAATAGCGACAAGATGCTCTCACGCACATTGGGCGTGCTCTTTAATCTAAATTCGGCAAACACCTCGCCCGAGATCCAGAAAGTTGTGATGGAGGCAACTCCAATGCTCACAGCATATGGCAATGATGTGTCGCTAAACGAGGAGCTCTTCAAACGTGTGCGCCAGGTGTGGGAGATGAAAGACAAACAGGAACTCAGTACCGAAGAGGCAATGTTGTTGGAAAAGACCTACAAAGGCTTCTCGCGTTCGGGTGCTAACCTCAACGAAGAGGACAAGGCTACGTATCGTAAAATCAGCTCTGAATTGGCGGAACTAAGCGTTAAGTTCGACCAGAACGAATTGGCTGCTATCAATGGCTACATTATGCACCTCACCGACAAGAAAGATGTTGCGGGATTACCTCAAAGCATTGTTGAGGCAGCAGAGATGGAAGCACAAAAGCGTGACCTCGAAGGCTACGTTATCACGCTTCAGGCTCCTTCCTACGTGCCGTTCATGAAGTATGCTGATAACCGTGAATTGCGTGAAACTCTCTATCGCGAGCGTGGCTCACTGTGCGCAACGGGCGACGAAAACGATAACCAAGCAATCGTAAAGAGAACTGCGGAATTACGCCTCGAAATGGCAAACCTACTGGGTTATGAGACCTATGCAGACTTTGCGCTGGAGATGCGTATGGCGGGGGATTCAAAGACAGTGAGAGACTTCCTTGCGCTGCTCGTGGATAAAACCATCGACTACGCTAAGAAAGAGGCGGCAATGATTGAGAAGTTTGCACACGACAACGGACTCAAAGGCGAACTGATGCCTTGGGATTTCAGCTACTACAACGAGAAATATGTGACCAAGACCTTCGAAGTGAATGACGAAATGACTCGTCCATACTTCAAGCTCGAGGATGCCGAGCAAGCTATCTTCTTGCTTGCCGAAAAGCTCTTTGGACTGAAGTTCGTGCCTAATAAAGACATACCAACCTACCAAGAAGACGTGCTCGCATACGAAGTGATGGACAAAAACGGCGACTTCTTGGCTGTGCTCTATTGCGACTATTTCCCTCGTGCATCAAAAAACTCGGGCGCATGGATGAACTCCTTTAGAGATGCATACGTTGATGAAAATGGCAAGGAAGTACGCCCAATAATTGTATTGGTGAACAACTTCACTATGCCAACTGCCACTAAGCCTTCGCTACTTAGCTTTGGCGAATTTGAGACTATGTTGCACGAGTTTGGCCACGGTCTTCACGGGATTTTGGGTAAAGGCGCCTATGGCTCGCTTACAGGGACATCGGTGTATCGCGACTTTGTGGAGCTTCCCTCGCAAGTGTTGGAGAACTGGGCATACGAAAAAGAGTACCTGGATCTCTTTGCTAAGCACTATCAGACTGGCGAAAAGATGCCAGATGAACTCATAGCTAAGCTCATAGATGCTAAGAACCACTTGGCGGCATACAATAACGTTAATCAAGTACGCTACGGTATGAACGATATGGCATGGCACTCAATCACCGAGCCTGTGAGCGTGAGCGTGGAAGAGTTTGAGAAGAGTGCTACGGCAAAAGCTCAAATCCTACCCCTTATCGATGGAGTGTACATGAGCCCTGCATTCGGTCACATCTTTGCAGGAGGGTATGCTGCTGGCTACTACTCATACAAGTGGGCTGAGGTGTTGGATTCAGACGCTTTTAGCAAGTTCAAAGCGGCTGGGATTTTCAACCAAGAGATTGCTGAGTCTTTCCGCAAAAACATCCTCGAAAAGGGGGGCACCGAACACCCAATGACTCTCTACGTACGCTTTGCGGGTGCAGAACCCTCGGTGGATGCGCTGCTCAAGAGCATGGGACTTCTCTAAAACTCTGCCCTCATGAGGGCAAGATAAAGATTAAACAGAATATAAAAAAACAGTAAATAAAGATATATGCAGTGTGGAATTGTAGGGTTGCCCAACGTTGGGAAGTCGACCCTTTTTAACTCGTTAAGTTCAGCAAAGGCGCAGGCCGCTAATTTTCCTTTTTGTACCATCGAACCGAACGTGGGGGTGATTACAGTGCCCGATGAGCGGCTCACTAAGCTCTCGGAGCTGAGTGGCAGCAAGAAGATTATACCCACCACGATTGAGATTGTGGATATTGCGGGGCTTGTCAAAGGTGCCAGCAAAGGCGAAGGATTGGGAAATAAATTTTTGGGCAATATTCGCACAACCGATGCGATTATCCACGTGCTGAGATGCTTTGAGGATAGCAATATCACTCACGTTGATGGTTCGGTGAATCCGGTTGCGGACAAAGAAATTATCGACACTGAGTTGCAACTAAAGGACCTCGAAACGATTGAGAATCGCATCGAAAAGGTGAAGAAGCAAGCTCAAACAGGCCAAGATAAGGATGCAAAGCGTGCTTATGATTTGTTGGTTCGTTTCAAGGCGGCTTTGGAGCAGGGTCTTTCGGCACGCACAGTGAGCCTTGAGAATAAGGACGAGGAGAAGATTGCTAAGGAATTGTGCCTGCTAACATCAAAGCCAGTGATGTACGTGTGCAATGTGGACGAGGCTTCGGCAGCAAATGGCAACAAGTACAGCGAAATGGTGCGCGAAGCCGTGGCTAATGAAAATGCTGAGGTGTTGATAGTAGCAGCGGCTATTGAGGCGGATATTGCTGAGATTGAGAGCTATGAGGATAAGCAAATGTTCCTTGAAGAGTTGGGGCTCAGCGAGAGTGGAGTAGGGCGCCTTATCAAGAGCGCATACAAGCTGCTCGACTTGCAGACTTACCTAACCACTGGAGAGGTTGAGACTCGTGCGTGGACGTTTACACGCGGTACTAAAGCGCCTCAGGCGGCTGGGATTATCCACACTGACTTCGAACGGGGTTTTATCCGTGCTGAGGTTATCAAGTACGAGGATTATGTTCAGTACGGCTCTGAGTCGGCGGTGCGTGAGGCTGGCAAGCTTGGCATCGAGGGTAAAGAGTACGTTGTGCAGGATGGCGATGTGATGCATTTCCGCTTTAATGTGTAGGGCGGTTTTATAAACATAGTATTGAAGCGGTTTTGGGGGTGTGGTGCTCTTGAAACCGTTTTTTTTTGCGGGTGCCGCGCGGGGCTTTTGTTTGTGTTTTTCTACTGGTTCAACAAATCAAAAGGGTCTCTGACCCCGCCCGCGCGGCGTAAGCGCGCCCTCCCCGGCGAGGGGAGCTATAGCCAGTCGCCGCAGGCGCAGTCAACATCAAAAAAAACGCTAAAAACGAAATTACCCGCAGGGAATTTCGTAAATTTAAAAATGCCCCGCCGGCGAGGCGGATAGAGCAACCTAATACGCTAAATCCACGAGTCAAATTAAACACGCAGTGTTTGCGGGATGCCGCCGCCCCACGCGGCAGACCG
>CAYJIF010000053.1:0-11877 GCA_964370175.1 uncultured Rikenellaceae bacterium | reverse complement strand
AATTTCGTTTTGAGCGTTTTGGGGAAACTGTCGTTTCCCTTTTTTGCGTTTTTTTAGTTTGCAAGAACCATAGCACTAGCTCCCCTCGCCGGGGAGGGCGCGCTTACGCCGCGCGGGCGGGGTCAGAGACCCTTTTGATTTATTGCACCGATAGAAAAACAAAAAACAAATGCCCTGCGAGGGCACTCGCCGCCGCGCGGGCGGACGCATAGCGTCTTTTGATTTGCTGTACTGATAGAAAAACAAAAACAATCGCCCTGCGGGGGCACCCGCCGCCAAAAAATGCAAAAAACCCCGCTCTCTCAAGCGGGGCAATAATAACTCAAAAACCCAACCTACACAAATCGCTTCTCAACAACCTTCCAGTCAATAAGCTTCAAAAGATTGTCCACAAAATTAGCTCTCAAATTCTGATGATCAAGATAGTAAGCATGCTCCCACACATCAGCCACAAGCAGAGGTTTAAGCCCATCCTGCACCGCCGGGTTCTGAGCATTAGAAGTAGAAACGATTGAGAGTTTTCCGTTCTCATCGCTCACCAACCACGTCCAGCCAGAACCGAATAGCGACAGAGCCGCTGTTTTAAGAGCCGCCTCAAACTTCTCGAAACTTCCAAAATCGCGCACGATGGCGGTCAACAGCGCTCCCTCAGGCGCACTCTTTGGTTTCGGAGATAGCTGCGCGAAGAAAAACTCGTGATTCCATGCCTGCGCGGCATTATTGAACACCGCTCCCTCGGAGCGCAACATAATATCTTCAAGCGTTTCGTACTGAGCAAACTCAGTACCTGCAATAAGTTCGTTGAGTTTAGCGATGTAGCCCGAGTAGTGTTTTCCCCAGTGATACTCAAGGGTTTCCTTGCTCATGAGCGGTTCGAGTGCATCGGTTGCGAATTGTAGTGGAGTGACTGTAAAAATCATAGTGGTTAGGATTTTAGTTAGCATCTGTGCTATGTTTATATTGAGGTTTTATGTAGGCAAATTTACAAAAATTATCCAAGAGTCACAACAACCCAAGTCAGAATTGTTAAATATATGTTCAAAATCTTTTCGGTTTTATCTTGCAACTCATGTGCCACATTATTACCTTTGCTGTTGATTATGAAAAAACATTTCACCCATTTCTTTTTTTCACTGTGTGTATTTAGTTACTTGTGCATGTCGTCGTGCGCCACAACGAGCAGCCCCGCCGCCACGCTCGACACGCTATACGCACCAAGTTATGCACAACATTTTGTCGTGCTCCAACATGGCGACAGCACGGTACTCAGGGTCAAGAATCCATGGCAAGGCGCCCAAGACGTCACCTACGACTACGTTTTCGCTCGCAGCCCACAGCGCATGGTCACTATGTCGACTTCACACAGTGCTTTTCTGGAGGCACTGGGCAAGGGCGCAAACATTGTGGGGGCATCGTCACCACAATACCTCTGGAGCAATGAACTACGCAAGCTGCCTGACGTTGGCTTCGATAACGGGCTCAACTACGAGACCATTGTGGGGCTGGAGCCTGATGCGTACTTCACTTACGAAATTTCTGGAGAAAATTCGTCTGCCACTCAAAAGCTACGCTCACTGGGCATTAACGTCATACTCATTGCCGATTATCTCGAGAACTCACCGCTTGGCAAAGCAGAATGGATAGTGGCATTTGGTGCAGCAACTGGCGAT
Source organism: uncultured Rikenellaceae bacterium (assembly GCA_964370175.1). GTDB lineage: Bacteria > Bacteroidota > Bacteroidia > Bacteroidales > Rikenellaceae > Mucinivorans. The sequence continues at coordinate 10,207 of CAYJIF010000053.1, read as the reverse complement.
ATGGACAAGGCCTTGGAGATTTTCCATGACGTGGAGGACAACTACACTCAGACCAAAGAGGTTATTGCCACGCATTTAGGCCAGCTCGACGGCAAGCGACCACGAGCGATGTTAAATTCCCCCTACAAGGACGTGTGGTATCTGCCCGGTGATAGCACCTACATGGTGCGACTACTCGAAGATGCCGGAGCCGAGTATGTGGCAAAGGGGGTGAGCGACAACATTTCGCGTGCCACCTCTATGGAGAAGGCGTATTCCCTGCTTCAGCAGGCGGATGTGTGGCTAAACCTCTCGGCGGACATCTCCAAAATCGAGCAAATTCACGCTATTAACCCTCTGCTCGAAAAAACATCCATCCCCATATACAACAACACGCTGAGAAACAGTGATGCTGGCGGAAGCGATTTTTGGGAGAGCGGAGTGTTGCGATGCGACATCATACTCAGAGACTTGGCGACGATACTCTACCCCGAGTTACCGCTAAACCACACACTATATTATTATAGGGAGATTGAGCGATGAAATACAGACTATATATATTGTGTATTGTTGTGGCAATTCTCTTTGTCTGCGACCTGGTGCTGGGCTCAATAGATATAGACCTTTGGGGGGTGATTAACGGCAGTGCCGATGAAATCTCCACCAACATACTACTGAACTACCGCCTACCAAAAGCTATCGTAGCACTCCTGGGCGGAGTTGCCCTATCGCTCAGCGGAGTGGTTATGCAGACCATCTTCCGCAACCCACTGGCAGGTCCATACGTCCTTGGAGTCAGCTCGGGAGCGAGCCTGGGTGTGGCGCTATTCCTGCTGGGCATGCCCATCCTGGGTGTGAGTGTTGCAGCGAACATTGGGGTGGCATTGAGCGCCTTTATTGGTGCGGCCGTGGTAATGTTCATCGTCCTTGCCATTTCCGTACGACTCAGAGATGTGATGGCAATACTAATACTGGGAATGATGATTAGCTCGGCAACAGTCGCCTTCGTGGATTTGCTTCAATACTTCTCCACACAGAGCGCACTAAAGGGTTTCGTGCTGTGGGCTATGGGCTCATTGGGCGGGGTTTCCTACTCACAAATCGCCATCATGGCCATGGCAACAATGGGAGGTATCGCTCTGACACTCATCAACATCAAAAATCTCGACGCACTCATTCTTGGCGAAAACTATGCCTCCACACTGGGCATCAACCTACCTCGCGTGCGTTTGCAGCTCTTCATCGCCACATCGTTGTTGGCGGGAACAGTCACTGCATTTTGCGGACCCATAGCCTTCATTGGCATTGCTGTGCCACACGTTGCAAGGATGTTGATGCGCACCTCCGCCCATCGCCACCTGCTGCTCAGTAGCGCACTCATCGGAGGAGCAACTATGTTGCTCTGCGACATACTCAGCTCCACGCTGCTCACCGACACCATCATACCCATCAACACCATCACTTCGCTATTTGGCATACCAGTGGTTATCATGGTGGTATTGCGCTCTCGTCGCTCCAAAATCATGTAACCCCGCCCTCACCACAACCCCAGCCACACTGATAAAACGCCATGACACTACTCATAAAAAATCTAACCATAGGATACCAGAGCCAAAACCCTCTGCAAAGTGCGCTGAACCTCACGGCTCAACGCTCCGAGGCCGTGGCGCTCATTGGCAGTAATGGCACGGGCAAGAGCACTTTATTAAAGACCATCGCCTCCATTATCAAGCCACTGAGCGGGGAAATCACATGGGGTGGCAAGCCCATCAGCAAGCTCTCCCCCATGCAACGAGCCAAGACTCTGAGCTACGTCTCGACCGAACCCATAACCACAGCCTACACGACAGTAAGACAACTTGTGGCATTGGGTCGTACGCCATACAGTTCGTGGAGTGGCAAACTCTGCGCCGAGGATAACGAGATTGTCGACCACGCCCTGCACTTGACCCAGACCGCCGAACTCTCGCACCGCATGCTCGAAAATCTGAGCGATGGTCAGCGACAAAGAGTAATGATAGCACGTGCACTGGCACAACAAACTCCGCTGATGATTCTGGACGAACCAACCGCATTTCTCGACCCCGAAAACCGAGTTAGAATCATCACCCTACTGGGCGAAATTGCGAGCAACACGGGAGCCACTATCATCTACTCCACGCACGAAGTAGAGCTCGCCAAAGAGCACTCCTCCCAACTGTGGGAACTTAAAAAATAATAAAGGCTCTCAATAATTTGCATACAAGAAAAAAATAGCCTACCTTTGCCCTATCTGAGGGGAGGGAATGATGGGGATAGCTTTTGGAAGATAACCAATGGAGAGAGGGGCCACGAGCCTCTTTTTTGTTTGAGTGGCAACAACAATGATTACAAAAGATAAAATAGAACAACTCGCAACAACACTACTACAGGAAGAGAACGAACTCTATGTAGTGGAGGTTAAGGTATCCACGGCCAATGATATTGAGATTATCGTGGACTGCGACACCAGAGTCACTATCGACAAGTGCGCTAAGCTTAGCCGAGCGCTCGATAACGAACTCGAAGCACAGGGCTATGACGACTTCTCAATTATGGTGTCGTCGGCAGGCATTGGCTCCGAAATCAAACTCGACAGACAGCTCAAAAAATGCTGGGGCAAACTCGTGGAGGTGATAAAAAAAGATGGCATGAAAATCGTAGGCACGCCACAAGAGGGCAGCACGATGCAAAACATCAAAATAGTGTACACTGCCATGGAAGCAGTGGAAGGAAAAAAACGAAAAGAAGAGGTGGAGAAAGAAACTGAGCTCTCCGCCCAAGATGTGAAAAGCATCAAGGAATTGCTAACAATTAAGTAAAATCTCATAGATTAAGTTAAGACAATGGAAACTATCAACTTGGCAGGTAACTTTGCCGAATTCAAAGAGCTTAAAAACATTGATAAAGCCACAATGTTGGGCGTGCTCGAGGACGTATTTCGCTCGATGTTGGTTCGCAACTATGGCAGCGACGAAAACTACGATATTATCGTGAATATCGAAAAGGGCGACCTTGAAATTTGGCGCCGCCGCATCGTCATGGAAGATGGTGACGTGTTGGATGACAACATCCAGATTTCGCTCAGCGATGCTCAAGCCATTGACTCCAGCTACGAAATCGACGAAGAGGTATCAGAGCTTGTGCCTATGAGCGCTTTTGGGCGACGTGCCGTGCTCTCAATCCGCCAGAATCTCGCATCGAGAATCATGGACATCGAAAAAGCAAACCTCTATGCCAAATACTCGGAGCGCATCGGCGAGCTAATCACCGGCGAAGTGTACCAAGTGTGGAAAAAAGAAACGCTTGTCTTTGACGACGAAGACAACGAACTAATACTACTGCGTAGCGACCACATCCCAAGTGACTATTTCCGCAAGGGCGATACTCTTCGCGCGATTGTCAACAGAGTGGAGATGGTTAATGGTTCGCCAAAAATCTTCCTTTCTCGCACATCACCTGACTTCTTGGAAAGACTCTTTGAGATGGAGGTTCCAGAAATCTTTGATGGCGTTATCACCATCAAAAAAGTTGTACGCATTGCAGGCGAAAGAGCCAAAGTCGCAGTAGAGAGCTATGATGAGAGAATCGACCCAGTGGGAGCATGTGTGGGCGTGAAAGGCTCGCGTATCTACACCATTGTCAAAGAGCTCCGTGGCGAAAACATCGACGTGGTGAACTACACCACCAACCACCAACTGCTCATCCAGCGCGCGCTGAACCCAGCAAAAGTATCGTTGGTGACTATCAACGAGGAAGAAAACACTGCTGAGGTACAACTCAAACCATCGGAAATCTCGCTGGCTATCGGCAAAGGCGGTCTGAACATCAGACTCGCAAGCATGCTCACAGGCTACGACATTGACGTGTACAGAGAAGGTAGCGCAAGCGGAGAGATCGAAGATGACGTGGATCTCAAAGAGTTTAACGACGAGATCGAAGAGTGGATCATCGATGCACTTGTGAAGATTGGACACGATACTGCTCGCTCGGTGCTGGCGCAAGATGCCACTGAATTGGCAAACCGTGCCGACCTCGAAGTAGAAACAGTAGAAGAAATAATGAAAATTCTACGTAGTGAATTTGAATAATTTTTTCTACCTTTAGGGTTCGTTAGCAAAAGAACCTCTAAGGAATTGACATTATAAAACTTAAGGAAACAAAAAAAACGAAAAGGGGTAAAATATGAGCGATAAGAAAAAAATTCGACTAAGTGCACTTGCCAAAACATATTCGGTGGGGGTGCACCACCTTGTGGAACACTTAAATAAAAAAGAGCTCGGCGAGGGGGTAAACCCAAGTACTATTCTCAGCGACGAACAGCTCGCTGCGCTGGGTGCGGAATTCGGTGGCGATGAGGTCGAAAAAGTTGACATCAAAGAGATCATTCGCTCTACTACCAACGCCAAACCTGCGGCTAACAACCTCAAAGAAGAAGAGGAAGAGGAAGACGATAAACAAAGAGAGCTGAACATCAAAATCAATACGATTACTCCTACGCCTACCTTGACCCAACCCAAAGTACTGGGCAAAATTGACTTGGATAAACCCAAAAGCAAAAAAATAGAGGAAGAACCTGCAACTGCGGTTGTTGCGGATGAACCCGCTGCACAAAGCACAACCGAGATAAAAGAACCTCAAGTGGAGACCACGGCAAAGGTTGAGACCATAGCAGAAGAGGTGGTAGTACCTAAGGAAACCACTACCGTTCAAGAAGTGGAAGTGCCTGCTGCTGCACCGCAAGTGGCAGTGGACAATGTTGCCCCAAAAACAGAGACAACAGCAAGCGAAGTTGCCTCCGATACTCCAAAAGCTCCTGAAGCCGCAGCACAAAAAGAAGTGAAGGCAAAGGGCGAGCTATTCAGAGCTGAAAAGACCGAAACACTCACAGGGCCAAAAATCTTGGGTAAAATCGAACTGCCAGTAAGCTCGAGCGGCGGAGGACGCAACAAACGCAATAGAATTAAGAAAAACAAAGTTGACATTAATAATGTGCCTGCTAATCCAGGCGCTCCAAAGTCAGAGAACAACAGAGAGAGCGACAACAAACGCCCTGCTCATACACACAAGAACAAAGCGCAGAAACCCACCAAGGCTGCTCCAAAAAGAGAGCAGGTGAGCGAAGAAGATGTGCAAAAGCAAATCAAAGAGACGCTGGCTCGCTTGACCAACAAAGGCTCTAAGACCAAAACCAGCAAGCACCGTCGTGATAAACGTGAGGCCGCTCAGGAGAGAATGGCAGAAGAAGCGCAAGCACAACAGGAAAACAGCGGAATACTACAAGTAACCGAGTTTGTTACCGTATCGGAGCTTGCCACCATGATGAACGCAAATGTGCGAGATGTTATTGCGGCGTGTATGAATTTGGGGTTGATGGTGAGCATCAACCAAAGGCTTGATGCCGAGGCACTTGTGATTGTTGCTGAAGAGTTTGGCTACAAGGTAGAGTTCGTATCGGTAGATATCCAAGAGGCCATTGACCAAGAGGAAGACAGAGAGGAGGACTTGGTGACAAGACCACCTATTGTAACGGTTATGGGTCACGTAGACCACGGTAAGACTTCGCTGCTGGACTACATTCGAAACGCTAACGTAATTGCTGGCGAGGCAGGTGGTATCACCCAACACATCGGGGCATACTCGGTTAAACTCGACGATGGCAAGCGTGTGACTTTCCTCGATACTCCTGGTCACGAGGCATTTACGGCGATGCGTGCTCGTGGAGCGAAGGTAACAGATGTGGCGGTGATTATCATTGCTGCGGACGACTCGATAATGCCACAGACCAAAGAGGCTATCAACCACGCCGAAGCGGCTGGTGTACCTATGGTATTCGCCATCAACAAAGTGGACAAAGACGGGGCGAACCCCGACAAAATAAAGGAACAGCTATCGCTGATGAACTACCTGGTTGAGGATTGGGGCGGAAAGTACCAGAGCGAAGACATCTCGGCTAAGGGAGGTTTGAACATCGACAAGCTGCTCGAAAAAATCGTGCTCGAATCCGAGATTCTCGAACTCAGAGCAAACCCAAAACGTAAGGCAATGGGTTCGGTGATTGAATCTACGCTCGATAAAGGTCGTGGTTATGTTACCACGGTGCTGGTTCAAAATGGTACGCTAAGAGTTGGCGATGTAATGCTTTCGGGCACATACACAGGACGCGTCAAAGCAATGTTCAATGAGCGCGGGGTGAAAGTCGATGAGGCAGGCCCAGCGACTCCAGTATTGGTATTGGGTCTCAACGGAGCCGCCCAAGCTGGTGACCTCTTCAACATAATGGACGACGACCGTAGCGCACGCGAAATTGCCACAAAACGTGAGCAACTACAACGTATGCAAGGGCTCAGAACTCAGAAACACATTACTCTGGACGAAATCGGAAGGCGTATTGCCATTGGTTCGTTCAAGGAGCTCAATATCATTATCAAGGGTGACGTGGACGGCTCTATCGAGGCGCTTACCGACTCACTACTAAAACTCACCAACGAAGAAGTTCAAGTGAACGTTATCCACAAGGCTGTTGGTGCTATTTCGGAGAACGACGTACTACTTGCAGCTGCCTCGAACGCGATTATCGTCGGCTTCCAAGTACGCCCATCCTCTGTGGCACGTAAGCTCGCCGAAAAAGAGGAGATTGACATTCGCCTCTACTCGATCATCTACGACGCCATCAACGAGGTCAAGGACGCTATCGAGGGCATGCTTGCTCCCGAGACCAAAGAGGAGGTTACTGCTACTGTCGAAGTGCTCGAAACCTTCAAAATCAGCAAAGTGGGAACCATTGCCGGGGGTATTGTTCGCGAGGGCAAAATCACCAAGAACCACGACGTTCGTGTTATTCGTGACGGTATTGTGGTCTACACCGGAAGGCTCGCTGCGCTCAAGCGTTTCAAAGACGAGGTCAAAGAGGTCGGAACACACCTTGAGTGCGGACTCTCGATTGAGAACTACAACGACATTAAGGTTGGGGATATCGTGGAGAGCTACACTATCGTAGAGATAGCAAGAAAACTATAATAATCATTAATAATAATAATTAACCAATAACTTTTTTAAAGACTATGGAAACAAAAAGAGTCTACTACTTCGGCAATAAAAAAGCCGATGGTAACGGAAAGATGAAAGAAATGCTCGGTGGCAAGGGTGCAAACCTCGCTGAGATGAACCTGATTGGTATTCCAGTACCTCCTGGCTTCACCATCACAACTGATGTGTGTACAGAGTTCTACAGCAAAGGCAAAGAAGGCGTTATCGAGATGATTCGCCCTGAGGTGGAAGCTGTTATGAAGCAAATCGAGGAGGATATGGGTAGCAAATTTGCTAACAACGATACTCCACTTTTGATGTCAGTTCGCTCTGGTGCGAGAGTTTCGATGCCAGGTATGATGGACACAATCCTCAACCTCGGACTCAACGACGAGGCTGTGGAGAGCTTGGCAAAGAACAGCGGCAACCCTCGTTTTGCGTGGGATTCATACCGCCGTTTTGTGCAGATGTATGGCGATGTTGTGATGGGCATGAAACCCGAGAGCAAAGAGGATGAAGATCCATTCGAAGAGATTATCGACCACATGAAAGCAGAGAAAGGATATACCCTTGACACTGAATTCTCGGTGGAAGACCTAAAGGAGATGGTAGCGAAATTCAAGGCTGCTGTTAAAACCCAAACTGGCAAGGACTTCCCAACCGATCCATGGGAACAACTATGGGGTTCTGTGTGCGCAGTATTCGAGAGCTGGATGAACCCACGTGCTTGCCTCTACCGCCAAATGCACAAATACCCAGCTGAGTGGGGAACTGCTGTGAACGTACAAGCTATGGTATTCGGAAACATGGGTGACAACTCTGCCACAGGAGTTGCTTTCACACGTGACGCATCTACTGGCGAAGATATCTTCAACGGTGAGTATCTAATCAACGCTCAAGGAGAAGACGTTGTAGCGGGTATTCGTACTCCACAAGAAATCACACTGGAGGGTTCACGCCGCTGGGCTGCACTCCAAGGCGTAAGCGAAGAGGATCGCGCAAGCAAATTCCCTTCACTCGAAGAAGTAATGCCAGTTGCATACAAGGAACTATACGACATTCAGGAGCACTTGGAAAAGACATTCAAGGATATGCAAGATATTGAGTTTACTATTCAGGATGGTAAACTGTGGATGCTTCAGACTCGTTCTGGCAAGCGCACTGGCGCGGCAATGGTTCGCATGGCGGTCGAGATGTTGGACGAGGGTCTTATCGACGAGAAAACAGCTGTACTACGTGTAGAGCCTGCAAAACTCGATGAGCTACTTCACCCCGTATTCGATGCAGATGCTATCAAAGGAGCGAAAGTACTTTCAAAAGGTCTGCCAGCATCGCCAGGTGCCTCAAGCGGCCAGGTGGTATTCTTTGCCGATGACGCTGCCGATTGGGCTGCCGAGGGCAAAAAGACTATCCTTGTACGTATCGAAACCTCACCAGAAGACCTTAAAGGTATGGATGCAGCAGAGGGTATCCTCACTGCACGTGGAGGTATGACCTCACACGCTGCTGTTGTTGCACGTGGTATGGGTAAGTGCTGCGTTTCGGCAGCGGGCGGACTTGAGATTGACTACAAGACTCGCTCGATGAAAATCAACGGCGTGGAGTTCAAAGAAGGAGACTGGGTTTCGCTTAACGGCTCTACCGGAGAGGTTTACGACGGACAAGTAGCAACAACAGAGGCATCACTTGACGGTGACTTTGGCAAGCTAATGAAACTTACAGAGAAATATGCTCACCTAACAGTGCGTGCTAATGCAGATACTCCACACGATGCTAAAGTTGCATTTGACTTTGGTGCTCAGGGTATTGGCCTGTGTCGCACCGAGCACATGTTCTTTGAAGGGGATAGAATCACCAGCGTTCGCAAGATGATTTTGGCCGATGATGAGACTGGTCGTCGCAGTGCGCTCACGGAGCTACTACCAATCCAGAGAGAGGACTTCGAGGGTCTATTCCAAGCAATGGAAGGACACCCTGTGACAGTACGTCTGCTGGACCCACCACTTCACGAGTTCGTTCCTCACTTCGAGAAAGAGCAGCGTGAACTTGCAGAGCTTCTGGGCAAAACATACGAAGAAATCAAAGCAAAAGTAGACTACCTACACGAAATCAATCCAATGCTTGGCCACCGTGGTTGCCGCTTAGGAAATACATACCCAGAAATCACCGAAATGCAAGCACGTGCTATTATCGAGGCTGCTATGAACGTGAAGAAAACGGGAATGGATGTTCACGTAGAGATTATGGTTCCGCTTGTGGGTAACCACAAAGAGCTTAAGTACCAGAAAGCTATCATCGACAGCGTTGCCGAAGAGGTGTTCGCTGAGCGCAACGACCGCCTGGAATACATGGTAGGTACTATGATTGAGGTGCCTCGTGCCGCTGTGACTGCAAACGAAATCGCAGAGGTTGCCGAGTTCTTCAGCTTTGGTACTAACGACCTTACGCAGATGACTCTTGGATTCTCGCGTGACGATATTAGCAAATTCTTGCCTATCTACCTCGAAAAAGGTATCATCAAACAAGACCCATTCCAAGTCCTTGACGTGAAGGGTGTTGGTCAGTTGGTACGCGAGGCGGTGCTAAAAGGCCGCGGCGAGAGAATGGATTTGAAATGCGGTATTTGCGGTGAGCACGGTGGAGACCCAACTTCGGTTGAATTCTGCCACTATGCTGGCCTAAACTACGTAAGCTGCTCTCCATTCCGTGTGCCTATCGCACGTTTGGCGGCCGCTCACGCAGCAATCAAATCTGAGATGTAGGATACGGCGGCGACCGCACTGTGTTGTAGATTCTACAAAGAGATACGCACTGCGCGAGGGGGCGCTAATATAAAATGATAGAACGCTATTCAGCTCTTATAAGGGGTTGGGTAGCGTTTTTTTTTTGCTATTATAGAACGTCGGTACAACAAAATAATTTGGTGTGCTCGCAGGCACTGTCTGCGCGGCGGCGGGGCGGGTGGCGGGTGCCCCCGCAGGGCAATTGTTTTGGTTTGCTCTAATGCGTAAAATTGTATCGAAACTCCAAACGGTGTGCCCGCAGGCACCGCTCGCGCGGCGGCGGGTGGCGAGTGCCCTCGCGGGGCTTTTGTTTCTGTTTTTCTATCGGTGCAACAAATCAACTGGGTCTCTGACCCCGCCCGCGCGGCGTAAGCGCGCCCTCCCCGGCGAGGGGAGCT
>CAYJIF010000052.1:0-12660 GCA_964370175.1 uncultured Rikenellaceae bacterium | reverse complement strand
AAACAAATGCCCCGCGAGGGCACTCGCCGCCGCGCGCCACCACTACACACAAAGGGCGATGATTGCTCACCGCCCCCCTCATTCACTATTTATATCACAACGTACTACTTTGTGGCAACAGCCGCTGCTGCATCCGCCATCACAAATCGCAACTCACCGCCACTCATCAACTGCTCGTAAGTTATCGAGCCATCCAAAGCCTCGCCATTGAAAGTAGCGCTCTGTATTGCATAATTTTCGGGCGAATAATTATCACACACAATCACAAGCTCTTTACCTCCAGGTAGCGCCATCTCCACTCGCTCGAACACAGGCGAAGAGAATACGAAAATACCATCGGATGGGTCAGGTTGGTAGATACCCATGGCATTGAGCACATACCACGCGCTCATTTCGCCCATATCCTCATTGCCACTAATTCCACGAGGGGTATCATTATAGAGGCTATCGAGTATATGGCGCACGACCTTTGCTGTTTTTTCGGGTTTGCCCATCGCAGCGTATGCGAACGGCGTGGAGTGTGAGGGTTCATTGCCATGAGCTACTTGCCCCATCATTCCCGAGATATCTGGCGACGCGTCGGGGCCTGGTACAAATGGCGTTGCGTAGGTCAGGTCAAGTCGTTTTTCGGCAATTTCCACGCCTCCCATCAGCTCGAACAACCCTGGGTAGTCGTGAGGCACCATCCAGGTGTATTGCCACGAGTTGCCTTCGCAGAAGTCATCGGCGCGGTGTGTAGAGTGCGCAGGGTCGAACGGTGTGCGGAATGAGCCATCACTCATCACGCCTTTCATAAAGAGGTCGCTCTTGTCGAAATAGCGAGCATAGCCTTTCGAGCGTTTTTCGAATTTTTCTGCGAGTTCCTCATCTCCGAGTTTTGCTGCGACTCTTGCCACGGCGGCATCCGAGATGGCGTACTCCATTGCACGAGCAACGCTTTCCACGTCAACATCTGCTGGGTAGTACCCTTTTTCTCTAATTTCTTTGAGCCCTCTCTCATCGAGGTTAGCATAATCGGCCATTGCACTAAGAGCACGATTGTAGTCAATGCCTTTAAAATTCTTCATCACCGCATCTCCTACAACTTGCACGCTCGACACTCCTGTCATACAGTTTGTTTCGTTGCCGCTGAGGTGCCAGATTGGGAGCTTGCCTTGCTGGTCATAGATGTTGAGCATTGAATTTATCATTGCGGGCACTTTCTCGGGGATATAGAGCGTGTAGAATGGGTGTGCTGCACGGTAGGTGTCCCACAGCGAGAATTGGGTGTAGATATCCTCCTGAGAGCTGTAAATTTTGCCATCAGCGCCACGATAGCGGCCATCCACATCATTGAACAGCGCAGGGTAGATTACCGTGTGGTAGAGTGATGTATAGAACGTGCGAAGTCTTGAGGTGTCAGACGAGGTGACTTTGATTTTACCGAGCAGTTCGCTCCATGTTTTTTGAGCATTGACTTTCTGCTCATCGAAGCTCACGCCTTTTGTTTCAGCCTCGAGGTTTTTGGCAGCACCCTCGATGTCAACTCCCGAGATAGCTACTTTTGCTTCGAGCACGCCTGTGCCTTCGAAATCGAGCAGGGCCACCATCGGTTCTTCTTTATACTCGAACGAAGTGATTGGCTTCGAGAACTCTGCCACGAAGTATACTCTATCGTCTTCTGCCCAGCCTTTGCTGAGTCTATAGCCTTCGATTCTGGTCGGGCTTGTTTTTGTCGCAAAGCATTTGTCGGCTTTGTCCCAGCCAATGCCTTGTTTTAGGTTGATGAGCAGCTTTGGGGTTTCGCCCTCGGGGAAGGTGTAGCGATGGAAGCCCACGCGTGTAGATGCAGTAAGCTCTGCTTTGACGCCATAGGTCTGGTCAACAACTTCGTAATACCCCGCTTCTGTGACTTCATCTGCGCGCTTGAACGTAGAGACGTAGTCTGTTTTGTCGTAGCCCTTAAGCTCTCCGGTGTAGGGCATAAAGAGGATATCACCCTTGTCGCCAATCCCTGTTCCCGAGAGGTGGGTGTGCGCATATCCGATGTTTGTAGAGTCTGAGATGTGGTAGCCTGATACCCAATCCCATCCTTCTTTGATGTTGGTAACGCCCAGTTGCACCGCACCAAAAGGCACGCTTGCGCCCACAAACACGTGGCCGTGGTATCCGCTACCAATGAGTGGGTCGACGAATTCGAGAGGATTTTGTACTGCTTCGCTCTGTGGTGCTGTTTTTGAGCCACAGCCCACCGCCAGTAATGATGCGGCTGCCACCAAAAGGATTTTTTTCATTGTTTTGTATGTTTCTTTTTTTTTGAAGTTATTTCTCACTCATCTTCGCCTCAATAGCCATGGCTGCTGGGGCGATTGCCTTATGGCGGCGGCACAGCAAAACCATGCCCATGTGCCCAAGTTTAGCAATGATAGTACAAAAATAATAAATAGTTTTGAAAATGTGAACTTTTAGAGCACTTTGTTTACCTGCTTTTGCCTCTGTACTTGAGCAAGCGTATGCACAGAGTGATGGTATTGAATTTCGTCCCTGCAGGTAGCTCGGCGGTGTGCTATAAGAAGAGATTGGGGGAGAGTGGTTCGCCACTACTCAGATAGCGTACAGAACCAGGTATTGCTGGATCTCCTTCCATGCCTCGTTCTTGCGCAATATAGCGAGCACGAGCGGCCACTGCAGGAGCAGGGTTGATGATTGTCAGAGTTACCCCCATGCGCTCCATCACACGCTCGATGGTGGGTATTAGAAAAGGGAAGTGACTGCACCCCAGAACAACAGTGTCGGCACCGCGTTCTATCATTTCGCCGAGGTAGTTCTGCACAAGTTTTTCGCACTCGGCGGAACCCTCCCTGCCGCTTTCAACAAGCTCCACAAGTCCTTCGCCTGCCACCTCCACAACGCTTCGCCCTTCAGCATAACGTTCCTTGGTGTTGTGATAGAGTTCGCCACTGAGCGTTGCTTTTGTTGCAAGCACTCCGACCACTCCAGATTTCGAGCCCTCAAGCGCAGGTTTTATGGCGGGTTCCATCCCCACAAAATCGATTTCCGTCCACCTACTACGCAGTATGTCAATAGCGGCTGTGGTCATTGTGTTACACGCTACGACCACCATCCTTGCGCCTTGCTCCACCACGAGCTCTACAACTCGGAGCGTCAGCTCGACTATCTCCTCTCGACTCTTACCGCCATACGGGCAGTTAGCGTTATCGGCATAGTATATGAAAGAAGTGTGGGGGAGTATCGGTCTTAGTTCATTTAAGACCGATACTCCCCCAATTCCTGAGTCAATTACTGCAACACTCTTCATTTTCTCTCGAATCTGGATTATTTGCGTCGCAGAGACGTGTATCTATAATTATGCAGTACGTGTGAGCCTCCGCATTATCTATGCGCATTGTGTGCAATAGCGCGAAAGCCTCTTTGCCGTGCTTGTGTTTACTGCTATTGAGCTGTTGTTTGTCGGGTGATGAGTTTTTCGAGCCCCAACTCTGTCATAACCATAGGTGTTATGTCCACAACAAGTGTTTGTGAGGCGTATGCTGCCGAACCTGCATCAAATACGAATACAAAATCGTTTTCTTTGCTCACTTTTTGGATAGCGTCCACGAGTCTTCTTTGCACAGGCATCATGAGCTCTTGTTGTTTTTCTGCAAGCGAGCGTTGCGCTACTTGCTGAAACTCTTGCATACGTAGCATAAGTTCACGAAGGTCATTTTCTTTTTGCTCTCTCATGGTTTGGCTATAGCTTTCCGCGTTTTTTTGGAAATCCTGCATCTTCTGAGTGTACTCTTTTTCAGTGGCCTGCATGTCTGCAATAATTGCAGCTTCAGCTTCTTTAAGTTTAACATTCACCGAGTCAATTTCAGGCATGCTGTACAGAAGTTGTTGAGTTGATACTATGCCAAATTTCTGTTGTGCGATTGCAGTGCTTGAGATGAATAGCAAGGCGATGATTGATAAGATTTTTAGGCTTTTCATTGTAATTTTGTGTTTAATAGTTTTCGTTTAACTTGACAAAGATACTAATTTTTTCTTACTTTCTCTTTTTTTTCTTACTTAATTCAGGTAATTATATAGTGCATGATTTGTGCCGTTACATAGGCATACCCATTGTGAAGTGGAATTGCGAACCGCTGGGCTGCGTCGGGTCTTCAAGCACGGAGTCGAAACCGTACCCCCAGTCGATACCGAGCATGCCGAGTACTGGAAGGTAGATTCTAAGACCTACACCTGCCGAGCGTTTGAGGTTAAAAGGTTTGAACTGGCTGGTCAGCGTAAAGGCGTTACCCGCTTCGGCAAATCCCAGGGCGTAGACCATCGTTCCCGCTGAGCGGATGACGGGATAGCGGAGCTCCAAAGAGTATTTGCTATACACGGATGAGTATTCCCCGTATGCGGAGTATGGAGTAAGTGCGCTGTTGGCGTAGCCACGCAGTCCTACGGTCTCCGAACCATAGATATTGTAGCCTGTGAGGCCGTCACCACCTACTTGGAATCCTTCGAATGGCGATGGTTTGTATTTGTTATAGGAGCCGAGGTAACCGAATTGCGCACGTGCCATGAGCACAAGTTTGTTGTCTGGGGTCAACGGTTGGAACCAGCGTGCCAAGAACTTGAGTTTGTAGTACTCCACCCACTCGTATCTTTCGTTAGCGGTCATATCTGTGCGAGAATAGTCCTTGCCGTCGAATGCCGACCACGGAGGGGTGATGGCTGCCGAGAAGAGGAACTCACTACCACGTGTGGTGTATCCCATAGGGTCATCGAGCGAGTTACGTCCGAAGGTAAGGTTCAGCGCCACAACGTTACTGTGTCCGTCCTCTATGAGGAATCCTGTCCAGTTGTCGAGTGTGTAGGATTGCAGTGATAGTCCTGCCGACACTTGGAAAAATGGGTCTGGCCACTCCAGTCTGCGGCCGAGTCCTACTGACACACCCGTGGTCTGGAACGAACCCGTAGGGGTGACATCCCAACTCCAGGCATCTGTCTGTCGAGAGATGTAGGCTCCGATGCTAAGCGAGGTGGGGTCGGTGCCGCCCAACCACGGCTCCACAAAGTTGAATGAGCCTGCGGTGTAGTACGTACCGTTGGATTGGAATTTAAGGGATAGGGTTTGGTTGTCACCCGAGGGGTATGGTCGCCACGCCTTGGGGTCGAAGAGTTTTCTCAGCGACACGTTGGCAAAGCTCACCCCCACTGAGGCGATGAACATTCCTCCACCCCAACCGCCAGAGAGTTCGAATTGGTCTTTGCTGACCTCGGTGAGCGAGTATCCGATATCTACGGTTTCGTTCTGAAAGTCTGGCAGCACCTCTGGGCTTGAGAAACTCTCGGGGTCGAACTGCCCCATGGTTGCGAGTCGTTGGTATGAGCGCATTAGCAGCGATTGGCTGTACAGCTCGCCAGGCAGTGTATTCAGTTCGCGTCGCACTACGTGGTCGTTAGTGCGGGTGTTACCCTCGAATGTCACTTCGTTGATGGTGAACTGCTTACCCTCAATCATCCTAATCTCCACATCCACAGTATCGCCACGCACTCTCTCCATTGGTTCGATGAGAAACGCCAGGTAGCCGTCGTCGCGGTAGAGGCTGGCCACAGATTGCTGTCCCATTTCCTCCATTATGGTTCCCACGCGGTTGCCCATTTTCTCGCTATCGTAGGTGTCACCTTTTTTCATATCGAGCATCTGCTCGAGCAGCATTGTTGGGATTTTCGAGTTTCCTATCCACGATATATCTCCATAATAGTATTTCTCACCTTCGTCGATTTTGAGCCACACTCCAATGCGGTCATCCGCAATCATAAAGGTTGAATCCTCCACTACTCGTGCATCTCGATAACCCTGCGAACGGTAGTATGCCTCAATATTCACTTTGTCCTCCTCCACATTGTCGGGGTTGTATTTTGTGTCGGCAAAGATATTAAGGCTCAAGCGTTTGGTCTTTTCCATAGCCTGTCTGAGTTTCACGTCATCTATGTTATCGTTCCCCTCGAAAACAATCTCCTTGATTCTGATTCGCTTGTTGCGATTGATGTCAAAAATCACATTCACATAGTTGTTGAGCATCGTATCAGGCTCTACTCTAACGCTAATCTCAGCTCCTCTAAAGCCTTTATCGTCATAGTAGTTCTTAATTCCCTCCATTGCGCTCATAATCGCGAATTCCGAGAGTTCGCTACTGCGTCTGAGTCTGAGTGCTTGTTGCAGTTCTTTGGCTTCAGCGCCTTTGGTGCCATCGAAATTCCAGCTTCTGATTCTGAGTCTTTCTTCGAAAACGAAGGTTAGATCCACGGTGTCGCCTCTAAAAGCAGTCACGGCATCAACCTTCTCGAAGTGTCGTTGGTCCATGAGGCGGCGAGTTACCGAGGATATTTGCTCGCTCGGAATAAGAATAGAGTCGCCCACAACAAGTCCTGTGGTGCTGAGCAGCAGTTCCGGAGCAATTGCCACAAGGCCTTCTGCTTGTATCGAACCTATGATATATTTCTTAGGGTCGCCCTCATAGTCTATAATCTCCACGGTCTGTGGGCTTGGACTTGTTTGCTGTGTGGTTGTGGAATCGTTACTTTGTGCGCGGAGTTGCCCCGTCGCAATTAGCAACATCCCAAGCGTCATAATAGTATACTTTATCATATTACTCATTTTCTTCTCTTACTCCATATCGTCGGTTCCGTTTTTCGAACCACAGTATTGCTTCTTTAAAGTCTGTTCGTTTAAATTCTGGCCACAACTTCTCGGTAAAGTAGAGCTCAGCGTAGGAACTCTCCCACAGCATGAAGTTGCTGAGGCGTTGTTCGCCGCTGGTGCGTATGACCAAGTCCACGTCAGGCAGTGCCGCTGTGGACAAATAGTTTTTGTAATCCTCCACCTCTATTTTCTCTGCCCCGCCCTGGGCGGCAATTCTTTTGGCGGCGTTGAGTATGTCCCAACGTGCCGAGTAGTTCATTGCCACGGTGAGTGTCATGGCTGTATCAACCTCCATTGCCTCAACCGCCTTGATTTGTTCTTGGAGTAGCGGATTCAGCCCATTGCTGTCCCCAATAAAGCGCAGTGCAATGTTGTTTTTTGCCAACTCCTCGGCCTGCTTTATTACCACTGCCGAGAAGAGCTCCATTATTGCTTGAACCTCCTCTTGTGGTCGCCCCCAGTTCTCTGTCGAAAAAGCATAGGCCGTGAGATACTTCACCCCACAGTCTTTGGCTTCTTCCACCGCCTCTCGCAAGGATTGCACTCCTGCGGCGTGTCCTTCGGCTTTGCTCTTGCCTTGGCTTTTTGCCCAGCGACCGTTGCCATCCATGATGATTGCTACGTGTGTTGGGATTGCTTGCTCACTCGACCAGCTCATTGTCTATCCTTCTTATATTTTTTAATAAAACGTACAAAGATAAGAAATATATATGTAGTTGAGTGTTTTTTTTTATATATTTCTTATCTGTGCCGCTGCAAAACCTCGAAAACCTATTCTGCGGGCAATAAATCCCACGAAAAAGTACCCTTCACAAAGCGTCTGGTGTGAGTATGCTCGCGCCCCTGGGCAAAGCCCAAATACTCGCCAAATGGTGTTAAATTCTTCTCCACAATGGTATAGGTCATTTCCACTGTATCTGTGCCGATTGGCGTAATTTTCACTATTTTTTCGGGTCGCAAATCGCACACATGCACAAAGATTTTATCATCCTCTGCTCCACTCTTTTCGTGGATTTCGGTGCGTTCGACATCCAGCATTTCTTCACCCTTCTGGGTGAGTTTCACTGAGACGAGTGCTCGCCACGAATTTTTTTCCCCAATAGCAGCCTCAATAAGTCCAGCTTGAGTGAGCAACGAGTACTTCTCCTCCAAATAGGACTGCGGATTTTCGAACCACTTGTCTGTGAGTATCTCTGCCCCTGCCTTGAAGGGTGCCGAAAAAGGCTCGTTGAACTCCTCCAGTCCTTGGATTTGCGAAAGACCCTCTGCGGCATCAAATTCGCCCGCACAACCGCCAAGCAGTAGTGCCGCCCCTATTGTTGCAATGATTTTAACGCTTTTTTTTGCCATATTTTTTGCTTTTTGGTTTCGTAGTTTGTCTATGGTTAGTCTCTGCCACTTCGGTGGGCAGTTCTTTCATTTCGCGTGTGTCGAAGTCGATGGTTCCCACCATCTCGAAATCGAGCTGCTTGCGAGCCAAATCGGCTCTTTTGATGCGGATGCGAACCATATCGCCCAGCGTGAATCTCCGTCCCGAGCGGTGGCCAATAACGGCGTAACTCTCGTTGTCGAAGGCGTAGAAGTCGTCGCTCATATCTCGCAGAGCCACCATCCCCTCGATTTTGTTCTCCTCCAGCTCCACATAAATCCCCCAGTCGGTCACACCCGAGATAATGCCATCCCATTCCGTACCGATTTTATCCTCCATGAACTCCACCATCTTGTACTTTATCGAGGCTCTTTCCGCCTCGCTGGCAAGCACCTCACGAGCGGAGGTGTATTTGCAAATCTCCTCCACCACATCCTCACGTGCGGATTTTCCCCCATCCAGATAACGAGCCAATAGGCGGTGAACCACCATGTCGGGGTAGCGGCGAATAGGCGAGGTGAAGTGCGAATAGTAGTCAAACGCAAGGCCGTAGTGACCAATGTTATGAGTTGTGTAAGTGGCCTTTGCCATCGAGCGAATGGCAAGCGTGGAGATAAGATTCTCTTGAGCTGTTCCCTTTACTCGTTGCAACACCGAGGTCAGTTCCATTGCGGCGCTGTGGTTCTTCGATGCGTTGACGTGGTAGCCAAAGCGGGTGATAAAATCACAGAACTTAGTGAATTTCTCGTCATTTGGCTTGTCGTGGATGCGGTAGACGAAGGTCTTTGGATTAGCCACTCCCCCTATTTTCTGCGCAACGGAGCGGTTCGCCAAGAGCATAAACTCCTCGATGAGTTTGTTGGAATCCTTCATCTCCTTGAAGTAGACGCTCTGGGGTTTACCCTCGTCATCCAACACAAATTTCGCCTCATCGCGGTCGAAGCCTATGGAGCCTTCTTCAAAGCGCTTAGCACGCAATATCTTTGCGAGGTGGTCGAGTGTCAGCACCTCGTCTCGCAGCGCAGAGTTATGCTCCACTCCCTGCGCGATGATTACTTGGGCATCCTCGTAGGTGAAACGGTGGTCGGAGTAGATCACCGTGCGCCCATACCACGTCTTCACGATTTCGGCATCGTTGGTCATCTCGAAAACCACCGAAAAGGTGAGTTTCTCTTCGTGAGGCCTGAGCGAACACAGAAAGTTCGACAATTTTTCGGGCAACATCGGCACTGTTCTATCCACAAGATAGACGCTCGTACCCCTATCCAGTCCCTCTTGGTCGATGGGATCGCCCTCCTTGACGTAGTGAGTCACATCAGCAATGTGCACGCCCACTTCCCAGTTGCCGTTCTCCAACTTGCTGAGCGAGAGCGCATCGTCAAAGTCCTTGGCATCGAAGGGGTCGATAGTAAAGGTTGGCACTGCTCGCATATCTCGTCTGCGCTCGATTTCCTCTGGTGTAATTGTGCTTGGGATTTTGGCGGCAAGTTCTTCGAGCTCTTCGGGAAATGAGTACGGCAGGTTGTATTGCGCCAAGATGGCGTGCATCTCGGTGTCGTTGTCGCCGCTGTTTCCCAGCACGTCTACCACTCGCCCCTCGGGGGTGCGCGACTCCTCTGGCCAGCCTATCACCTCCACTATAACCTTCTGCCCTTCTTGCGCCTCGCCAATGTATCTGCCAGGGATGAAAATATCACGATTCATATCTCTGGAATCGACCCTCACAAAGGCATAGCGGTCGCTCAGCGAGATTACTCCCACAAAAGTACGGTTGCCCATCTCCAGAATCTCTGTAACCTCACCCTCGAGCCGTCCATCGCGTCTGTGGCCGATGATATTCACTCGCACTCTGTCGCCGTGCATTGCTCGCATAGTGTTGCGAGCCTCCACAATAATATCTTTTACGCCCTGCTCCGCATCTGCTCCCTCGACCACAATGTATGCCACTCCGCTGGCGGTCATATCGACCTTGCCTATGCGGGTTTGCAACTGTGTGCGGCTCAGTCGGTAGGCTCCACGCTTATCCTCGCGAGCAACGATCACCCCACGCTCCAACAGCTCGACAAGAGCAGCATCACACTCCTCACGCGTGGCCTCAACCTCCGTGGTGGCAAGTCTGCGCAACAACTGCTTGGAATTGAAACTTAGCTGAGGGTTGGAATTAAAAATAATGAATATCGAGTGGCGAACTTTTTTGTTCACACTCTTAGGCTCTGCGGCGGCTGTTGTTGTCCTGCGTCTTGTCATTTTTGCTTTGTGTAGCTATGGGTCAATGAGGGTTCTTGTGATGTATATTCGTTTGCGCACAAAGGTAGTTATTTTTTTTACAAATAACCACAGCAAAACAGATAGTCCAGCACCGAAAGATTAGGAGCAAAAGGGTGCAAGTGCGAAAAGACTTGATAATAGGGTGCTGTTTTTTGCTCTGGGTGCTGTGTCCCAGTGAATTGCGAGGTGTAGAGTAGCGAGCTTTGAGGGAGTCGTAGTATCTCCAGCAAACGTTCTGTGATTTGGCTATTGAGGTCTATGAGCCTCTCCTCTCTGAGCGCAAAGAGTGGCTCGATGAGTGGAAAAAAATGATCGAAATAGGGGGCGCTGGCATAAGCGCTCCTGATTGTGCGCAGATGAGTGCGCTGAAAAGGCTCGCTGTAATCCACTCGCACTTCGCCAATAGCGGAGCGAATCCCCCTGCCACCCACAATGGGCACGCTGAGTTGCTTTACCCCGTCGGCGGTCATAATCCGCGCCCGACTGCGTGGCGAATGTTTCTGAAAATTCTCGTGAGCCTCCACTAAAGTGCCCTCGGGCTCGTCCCTGTGCGACTCGAAGTGCGAAAGTGGCGGAAAATATGCCGTGCAAAGTATCATCCCTGGTCTATCAATGATTTAGCTATTAAAAGAGTGCACAAAAATACAAAATAAAAACTGTGTTTTTTACAGAAAAATAAAACCTATCTGATTTTTATTTCGTAATTTTGCACTTTTCCGAGTTTTGGGCACCACCAAAACGACAAAAACAAGAGCGAATATACATCAATTTACGATAACTATACAATAGAGACAATGGCACAACAGAACGACGATCAGAAGATTATCTTCTCGATGGTGGGAGTATCAAAAATCCTCCCCCACAACAACAAAAAAATCCTTAACAACATCTACCTTTCGTTCTACTACGGGGCGAAAATCGGCATTATCGGCCTCAACGGCTCGGGTAAGTCTACGCTGATGAAAATCATTGCAGGACTGGACAAAAGCCACACCGGTGAGGTGGTCTTCTCGCCTGGCTACCGAGTGGGATACCTCGAACAAGAACCGCAACTCGACGAGAGCAAAACCGTGCGCGAAATCGTGGAAGAAGGCTGTGCCGAAGTCGTAGCGCTGCTAAAAGAGTATGAGGAGGTGAACCTAAAGTTTATGGAGGAAATGAGCGATGATGAGATGGCCAAACTCATCGAGCGCCAGGGCGAGCTGACTGAGAAAATCGACCACGCCGGCGGATGGGAAATCGACCAGAAACTCAACCGTGCGATGGATGCGCTGAGATGTCCGCCTGCGGATCAGAAAATCGAGGTGCTCAGTGGTGGCGAACGTCGCCGTGTGGCACTGTGCCGCCTGCTGTTGCAAGAGCCAGAAGTGCTGCTCTTGGATGAGCCCACCAACCACCTTGATGCAAGCAGCATCGACTGGCTGGAAATGCACCTGCAACAATACAAAGGCACCGTGATTGCCGTGACCCACGACCGCTACTTCTTGGACAACGTGGCAGGGTGGATTCTGGAGTTGGATCGTGGCGAAGGTATCCCCTGGAAAGGAAACTATAGCAGCTGGCTGGAACAAAAAAGCACACGTCTGGCACAAGAAGAAAAAACCCAGAGTAAGCGACAAAAAACTCTGCAACGCGAGTTGGAATGGGTGCGAATGGCTCCCAAAGCTCGCCACGCTAAGAACAAAGCTCGCCTCTCGGCATACGACCGCATGCTCAACGAAGATAGCCGCGACAAGGAAGAAAAACTCGAAATCTTTATCCCCAATGGCCCAAGGCTCGGGGACTTGGTCATCGAGGTGCGTGGGGTGAGCAAGGCCTATGGCGAACGCACACTCTATGAGGGGCTGGAATTCAGACTCCCACCAGCAGGTATTGTGGGTGTTATCGGCGCAAATGGCACGGGCAAAACTACGCTCTTCCGCATGGTTATGGGGCTGGAAGAACCCACTACTGGCGACTTCAACGTGGGCGAAACTGTGAGACTTGCATACGTAGACCAACAGCACCGCTCTATCGACCCCGATAAGAGCGTCTATGAGGTTGTTTCGGGAGGAGCAGAACTTATTGAACTTGGCGGCAGACAGATAAATGCTCGTGGATACTGCTCAAGATTCAACTTCTCGGGCGGCGACCAAGAGAAAAAATGCGGTATACTCTCAGGCGGTGAGCGCAACCGACTCCACCTTGCTCTGGCTCTGAAAGAGGGTGGAAACGTACTGCTACTCGATGAACCTACCAATGATATCGACGTTAACACTCTGCGCGCGCTCGAAGAAGGGCTCGAAAACTTTGCAGGATGCGCCGTGGTTATTAGTCACGACCGCTGGTTCCTCGATAGAATTGC
>CAYJIF010000051.1:0-13127 GCA_964370175.1 uncultured Rikenellaceae bacterium | reverse complement strand
AAAAACTTAAAAAAATGTCTGTAGATTTATCAAAATACGGCATCACCAACGTTGGTGAGATCGTACACAACCCAAGCTATCAACAACTTTTTGTTGAGGAAACTAACCCTGCGCTCGAAGGTTATGAAGTAGGTACACAAACCACAACTGGTGCTGTTTGCGTAAAGACTGGTATCTTCACTGGCCGCTCGCCTAAAGATAAATACACTGTTCTTGACGACACTACTAAAGGTAGCTTCTGGTTCAAAGACGAAAAAAGCCCTCTTTCTCCTAACTTCCCAATGACTCCTGAGACTTTCGAAAAACTCGAAGCTTTGGCTGTTAACCAACTTTCTAACAAAGAGAAACTTTTTGTTGTAGACGCATACTGCGGTACTAACGAAGATACTCGCATGAAAGTACGTTTCATCATGGAGGTTGCATGGCAAGCGCACTTCGTAACTAACATGTTCATCCAACCTTCACACTTCGAACTTGCTAACTTCGGTGAGCCTGATTTCGTGGTGATGAACGCAGCGAAATGCACTAACCCTGACTGGAAAGAAATGGGTCTTAACTCTGAAAACTTCGTAGCTTTCAACCTTACTAAAAAACTTCAAGTAATTGGTGGTACTTGGTATGGTGGCGAAATGAAAAAAGGTATGTTCGGTGTGATGAACTACTACCTTCCACTTAAAGGTATTGCTTCTATGCACTGCTCTGCTAACGTTGGCAAAGATGGTGATGTTGCTCTATTCTTCGGTCTTTCGGGCACTGGTAAAACAACTCTTTCGGCTGACCCAAAACGCTTCCTTATCGGTGACGATGAGCACGGATGGGATGCAAACGGTGTATTCAACTACGAAGGTGGTTGCTATGCTAAAACTATCGGCCTTTCGGAAGAAAACGAACCAGACATCTGGAGAGCTATCAGCCGCAACGCACTTCTTGAGAACGTAACTATCAATGCAGACGGAACTCCTGACTACGCTGATGGTTCGGTAACTGAGAACACTCGTGTTTCTTACCCAATCCGCCACATCAACAAAATCGTTGCTCCTTCGAAAGCTGGACACGCTAACAAAATCATCTACCTTTCGGCTGACGCATTTGGTGTACTACCTCCAGTTTCTATCCTTGACGAAAAATCAGCACAATACCACTTCCTTTGCGGTTACACCAGCAAACTTGCGGGTACTGAGCGTGGTATCACTGAACCAACTCCTTCATTCTCTCCAGCATTTGGTGAGGCGTTCCTTACTGTTCACCCAACTATCTACGCAAAAGTACTTGCTGACAAGATGGAAGAACACGGAGCTACTGCTTACCTCGTGAACACTGGTTGGAACGGTACTGGCAAACGTATCTCTATCAAAGACACTCGCGCAATCATCGACGCTATCCTTGATGGTTCTATCGAGAACGCTGAGAAAGTGAACATCCCAGTTCTTAACCTTGTTGCGCCTAAAGCGTTGCCAGGTGTAAGCGATATCCTTGACCCACGTAACACTTACGCTGATGTAGCTGAGTGGGAAACTAAAGCTAAATCGCTTGCTGCAAAATATGTTGCAAACTTCGAGCAGTACCTACCAGAAGGAGAAGGCCTATTGGCTTCTGGTCCTCAGTTGTAGTACTAACTCACACATTCATAAAAAAAGGGGGGGTGGCATTGTGCCTCCCCTCTTTTTTTATTTGTGGAGAGCAGAGAGAGAGAGAGGAATAACGCCCTCTCTCTTTTTTTGGGGGCGGGGCGGGGCGAAGTGATAGGAGTGAGAAGAGCAGGGAGAAAGGAAAAAGCGAAGAGAGAGAGAGGGGGAGCGTAATGCAACCCCTCTTTATTTTTGTGCTTTTTTGATGGAGATGGGAGAAGTAGTAGTGGCGAGCGAAAAAAAACACCGCAAGAGGTGTTGGAATACAAAAAAGAGCGAGGGGTACTGCACTTAAATAATGTGCAGTACCCCTCGCTTAAGTATAGCTCTGTAACTACAGGGTGGAGTGTATGTCCATTCATAGTGGAGCAGAAGCCCCCTTCTCCCATCCTCTCTCGCCCTCCTCTTTTTCCATCTCACCTCGCCCCTCACCTCGCCTCACCCCTCGCCTCACCCCTCATCTCACCCCTCATCTTGCCCCTCTTGCCCTAATACTCGGGGCGGTCGGTGATGAGGTGACCACGAGAGAACGCCGTGAGCATCTTCTCCTTACATTGCCAATCGGGGTCGATATTCGTCATTATAGCATAGAACGCCTTGGAGTGTGAGTGCACCAGAAAATGGCAGAGCTCGTGCAGCGTGATATAGTCGATGCAGTCCTGCGGGGTAGCCCCCAGAAAGAGATTCAGCGTGATAACGTTTTTGGTGTAGAAGCAGCGCCCCCATGCACGTCGCATGCGGTATATTTTGACCTGTGGCATCTCAACCTCATAGCCCAGCGGGTACATAATATCGAGCCAGCGCTCGATACTGCTGAGGAAGAGTTTGCGCACCTCACGACGATACCAACTCTTCAGATAGGAGTTGAAGTTCGACGTGCTCATGTCCTTGAGCGTGAAGTGCACCTTGCCTTTTCCTTTTTTTGCAATATTTCTATCTCCTTTGTTGACGCTGACGTAGTATCGTTCTCCACCAAGGAGTATGTATTCGGGCACTTTCGGGGTTTTTTGCTTGAAGAATTGTGATAGTATGAACATGGTTATTTGAAGTAGTTAATGACCTCTGAGGGTAATAGTCGAGGTGCGTGTGGTTCTCTGGCGAGCCAGGTTAGTTGTCTTTTGGCGTAGTTGCGAGTGTGTTGTTTGATGAGTTCTACGGCTTTTTCGTGCGAAATTTTGCCATCGAAATAGTCAAAAAACTCACTATACCCTACACTCTTTAATGGTTTTAAGTCTCGTTGTGGTATGAGTCCTCGTACTTCGTTCTCCAGTCCCATTTCAATCATTTGATCTACTCTGATGTTGATTCTTCGGTAAAGCTCCTCTCGGGAGGAGTCTATCACAACTCTATGCGCGCTGAATTTTCTGTGAGCCTTTTGTCCGCTGCGGAGTGACGAGTATGGTTTGCCAGTGAGGCGGCATACTTCCACAGCTCTCGTAATTCTGTGTGGGTTTGCTTTGTCGACTATTTTGAAGTAGTCGGGGTCGAGTTTTTCGAGCTCGTCGAGCAATCCGCTAAGTCCTTGTTCTGAGATTTGTTGGTTGAGTTCTTCTCTGAGTATACTATTGCTTGGCAGCGGGTCGAGTCCGTAGAGTAGTGCTCTGACGTATAGTCCAGAGCCTCCCACCACGACTGCCGCCACCTCATTTTCGTCCTTATTCTCGCTCAGTTGTGCTATTACTTGTAGTGCTTCTGTCTCGTATTCTCCTGCGCTGAGGTGTTCCTCCACGCATCTGTCGCCAACGAAGTGGTGCTTAACACCTTGTTGTTCGTCGGGTGTGATTGCAGCCGTTCCGATCACCATTTCGCGGTAGAATTGCCGAGAGTCTGCGCTCAGCACCTCCACTCCGAAATATCCCGCAACCTCCACAGCCACAGAACTTTTCCCCGATGCCGTTGGACCCTCTATTACGATAACCCTTGCCACTACCTTTTCCGTTTGTTTTAGTCCGTAAAGTTAGTTAAAAAATTGACAAAAACAATACCTTTCTATTGCGTAAAGATAATAAAGTTCCTTATATTTGTGGAAAATTTTTTAATTTTTTTTCAACCACGCACAAAATGTCGAATTTCACACACCTGCACACCCACTCTCACTACTCGGTTTTAGACGGAGGAGCCTCGGTTCAAAAATTAGTTGGGCGTGCTGTGGAATTGGGTCAAAAAGCCCTTGCACTCACTGACCACGGCAATATGTACGGCGCGCTGGAATTCCACAACGTGGCCACTAAGGCGGGCATAAAACCCATACTGGGGTGTGAGGTCTATGTGGCAACAATCTCGCGCCACGACCGTAGCGACAGAGGGGGCGACCACCTCATCCTGCTGGCAAAAAACATAACAGGGTACCATAACCTCATAAAAATGGTCTCCTATGGTTTCACCGAGGGGTTCTACTACAACCCACGTATAGACAAAGAACTGCTCAAAGAGCACCACGAGGGGATTATCTGTGCATCGGCATGCTTGGGGGGTGAAATCCCCGGCTACATCATGGACGGCAACGACAAACAAGCACGCGAGGCAATAGAGTTCTACAAAGGGCTTTTTGGCGAGGACTTCTACTTGGAGATGCAGCTCCACCCCAGCGGCGATGTTAACCTCGATAGCAGAGTTTTTCATAACCAAACACTGGTGAACCAGAAATTGGCAGAATATGCCAAAGAATATGATATAAAGTACATTGCCACTAACGACGTGCACTACACTCTGCACGATGATGCACCGGCGCACGACCGTCTGATATGCCTGAGCACGGGTAGAGATTTGGACGATGCCTTACGCATGCGCTACTCGGGACAGGAGTGGCTTAAGAGCGAGGAGGAGATGCTTGCTCTGTTTGGGGAGCAGTACCCCGAAGCGGTGAGCAACACTCAGCTCATAGTGGAGAAGATAGAGACCTATAGCCTCGACTCTCAGCCTCTGATGCCAAACTTCCCGCTGCCCGAAGATTTCGTGGTGGACGAAGAGCGACTCAAAGACTACATCGCCAAGAACGAGGGGGGAGAACCACAGGAGATTAAAGAACGAGGCGAACAGCAACAATACTTGGAACACCTTGCTCGTCAGGGTGCTGAGCGCCACTACGGCGTGCCCCTCTCGGCCGAAGTGGAGGAGCGCCTCAGCTTCGAATTTGCCACCATCGAGAAGATGGGTTATCCTGGTTACTTTCTCATTGTGTGGGATTTCATCAAGGTTGCCCGCGAGATGGGGGTTTCCGTGGGGCCAGGGCGTGGTTCGGCGGCAGGCTCGGCAGTGGCCTATTGTCTGGGCATTACAAACATTGACCCCATAAAATATGGACTGCTCTTTGAGAGATTCTTGAACCCCGAGCGTATCTCGATGCCCGATGTGGATATTGATTTTGATGAGGACGGCCGCCAGAAGGTTTTGGACTATGTTGTGGACAAGTATGGCCGCAAGAGGGTGGCCAATATTGTGACTTTTGGCACTATGGCCGCCAAGTCCTCGATAAAGGATGTGGCACGTGTGCAGAAGCTCGATTTGAGGCAGTCCGAAAGGTTGGCAAAGTTGGTGCCCGATACCCCTGGCACCTCGCTCGCCAAAGCATTCAAGGAAGTGCCTGAATTGAACGATGAACGCAGCAGCGATAACTCGCTCATTCGCGAAACCCTGCTCTACGCCGAAAAACTCGAAGGCACTGTGCGCCAAACGGGTGTGCACGCTTGCGGGGTGATTATCGGCAAGGATGACCTCGAAAACTACGCTCCTATTGCCATTGCCAAGGATGCTGACCTCTTTGTGGTGCAGTATGAGGGTAAGTTGGTGGAGAATGTGGGGCTGCTGAAGATGGACTTTTTGGGGCTGAAAACCCTCTCCATCATCAAAGATGCGGTGGAAAACGTGAAACTCTCTAAGGGAGTGGATATTGATATTGACGCTATTCCCATTGACGATAAGAAGACCTTTGAGCTGTACAGTGCTGGGGATACCTCCGCTCTGTTCCAGTTCGAGAGCCCGGGGATGAAGAAGCACCTAAAGGCACTCGGCCCCAACCGCTTTGAAGACCTCATAGCCATGAACGCGCTCTACCGCCCAGGGCCAATGGAGTATATCCCCAAGTTCATTGCCCGCAAGCATGGCCGCGAAGAGGTGGTCTATGACCTACCAGCCATGGAGACTGCGCTGAAGGAAACCTACGGGATTACGGTCTATCAGGAGCAGGTGATGATACTTTCGCAAGTCTTGGCAGGCTTCACCCGAGGTCAGGCCGACACGCTGCGTAAGGCAATGGGTAAGAAGCAAAAAGCGGTGCTCGATAAGATGAAGCCCGACTTTATTGCAGGGGCTGTGGCAAACGGCCATCCCGCCGATGTGTGCGAAAAAGTGTGGGGCGACTGGGAAGCATTCGCATCTTATGCCTTCAACAAATCGCACTCAACCTGCTATGCCTATGTTTCCTACCAGACGGCGTACCTCAAGGCACACTACCCCGCAGAATTTATGGCGGCGGTACTGAGCCGCAACCTCAACGATATTAAGAAGATTAGCTTCTTCATGGACGAGTGTCGCCGTATGGGTGCTGCTGTATTGGGCCCCGATGTGAACCACTCCTTTGCACGCTTTGCGGTGGATAGTGGGGGAAATATTCGTTTCGGAATGGCGGGCATCAAGGGCGTGGGCGAAGGCGCTGTGGAGGCTATCGTGCAAGAGCGTGAGAGTGGAGGTCCTTTCAGCGATATATATGACTTTGTTCAGAGAGTAAGCCTCACGGCTGTGAATAAAAAAGCGATGGAGTGTTTGGCTCTCTCGGGGGCATTCGATGCGCTGATTAACGTGTCCAGAGACGTGCTCTTTGCCGAAGTGGGCGAGAATGGCGGCCGAGGCGGCAACTTTCTCGAAGTGCTCATTCGCTATGGCAGCTTGATGCAGAACGAAAAACAGAGCTCGCAAAATTCACTATTCGGCGACTTGAGCTCCAGCTCCATGGTCAAAAAACCCGAGTTCCCAAAGCTCACCGAAGCGCAGGAGTGGGGCAAACTCAAGATGCTCGACAAAGAGCGCGAGGTTATTGGTATCTACCTCTCGGCGCATCCGCTGGATGAGTATCGAGTGGTCATAGAAGAGTACTGCACGGCAACGGTGTCGGACTTCGAAAAACTCGATGAGCTCAACGGACGCGAACTCAGCGTCGGTGGCATCATCACCAAAGTGCAAAACCTCTCGACCAAAGAGGGAAAACCCTACGCACGCTTTGTCATCGAGGACTTTAGCGGCAGCCACGAATTTACACTCTTCTCCAAGGACTGGGAACAGTGGAAATACCACATCATGCCCCAAGCCTCAATCATAATGAGAGTTAAAGTAGCCCCATCGAGATACAACGAAAGCATGATAATGACGACCATCCAGGGTGTCAAACCGCTGAGCGAAGTGCTCGATAAAGATATCAAAGAGATTACGCTGAGAATCCCTGTCGAGTACCTCTCGGCCGAAGTGGTTTCCGAAATTTCTGGGCTTGCGGAGCAATATCCTGGAGGCGTTGGCGTTAAAGTTGTAATCTACGACATGGAAAAAGGCATCGCTGTCACGCTGAAATCTCGCAAAGTGAAAATCAAACTCACTAACACCTTTATCGAGGCAGTAAAACTCCTCGCAATGCAGAACATTACCTATAAAATTTCATAGCAAACATAAAATATACACCTAAACTAATAGAAAAAGAAAAAATGGCACTTGCAATTACAACATCAAATTTTGAAGAAATTACATCAACAGAACTTCCAGTAGTAGTGGACTTCTGGGCAGAGTGGTGCGGCCCATGTCGCATGATTGGACCAATCGTAGAGGAACTTGCAGCTGAGTACGAAGGCCGTGCAACTATCGGCAAATGTGACGTGGACAACAACAACGAATTGGCAGCGAAATTCGGCATCCGTAGCATCCCTACAGTACTTTTCCTAAAGGGTGGCGAGGTTGTTGATAAACAAGTTGGTGCAGCCACTAAGGCGCAACTTGAGGACAAACTCAAGGCTCTGCTATAAATAAAAACAGAATTTTAGGGGTGGGGAAGTAGTAATTAAAATTTAAGTAACCTTTCTTACACTTTGGCAAGAAAATTACTACTCCCTCCCCGAAATTATCTTCTTAATCTCGCTCAGCTTGTTGAGCGCCTCGAGTGGCGTCAGAGTGTTAATGTCTATGTCCCTGATTTGCGCTGCTACGGCACTTAGCGAGGGGTCGTCCATGTTGAAAATGCTGAGCTGTACGGGAGTTTGAGCGCCTTTGGCACCCACACTCTCTAAGATTTTTTTGTTGCGGCCTCTGCTGCCGCCAACCTCCTTAATGTCGGAGGTGCGCTGGCGTTCCAATTCGCCCAGAATCTCTTGGGCACGCACCACAACGCTGCGAGGCATCCCCGCCATTGCAGCCACCTGTACCCCAAACGAATGCTCCACAGCTCCGCTCGCCAACTTGCGCAAAAAGATAATCTTACCGTCAATCTCCTTGACCGAAATGTGGAAATTCTTGATGCGCTCGAAACTCTTGTACATCTCGCCCAGTTCGTGGTAGTGAGTGGCAAAGAGCACCTTGGCACCGCTCGTCTTGTGGATATGCTCGACAATCGCCCACGCAATGGAAATACCATCATAGGTGCTTGTCCCGCGACCAATCTCGTCGAGAATAACCAGCGAGTTGTCGCTGAGATTATTCAGAATGTTTGCCGTTTCGAGCATCTCGACCATGAAGGTAGACTCGCCACTGGAGATGTTATCGCTGGCACCCACGCGAGTGAAAATCCTATCGCTGAGAATCAAATCCGCCTGTTTTGCCGCCACGAAGCTGCCGCACTGAGCCATCAGTGTGGCTATGGCCACCGAGCGCAATAGCGCTGATTTACCCGACATATTGGGCCCCGAGAGCAAGATAATCTGAGTATCCTCGCCGTTCATCTTCACATCGCTGGCAATGTAGCCCTCGGATGAAGGCAGTCGCCTCTCGATGACCGGGTGGCGTAGGCCTTTGATATCTATGACCCCCTTTTCGTTGAGCGTTGGGCGGCAGTAATTGTTGCACAGCGAGGTCAGAGCAAAACTCAACAGAACGTCTATTTCTGCAACCAACAGCGTTGTCTTTTTCAGCGGGGCAACCCACTGCTGCAACCACTCCACAAGCTCGCCATATATCCGCCCCTCAATCTCCACAATGCGACCCTCAGCCCCCAGTATCTTATGTTCATACTCCTTGAGCTCCTCGGTGATATAGCGCTCGGCATTGACCAGGGTTTGCTTGCGAATCCACTCCTGTGGCACTTTATCTTTGTGAGCATTGCGCACCTCTATATAGTAGCCAAAGACGTTATTATATCCAATCTTGAGCGAGGTGATGCCCGTACGTTCAATCTCGCGAGCCACAATTGCCTCCAAATAGGCCTTGCCTTGGGACGAAATCTGGCGCAGTTCATCCAGCTCATCATCAACCCCCGCTGCCACAACCTCGCCTTTGCCAATGGCTGCGGCTGGTTCGGGGAGCAGCGTCACGGCGATTCTGTTCTGAACCTCCCAGAGCTCCTCGATGCCGCCTCCGAGCGTGCTCAAAGCCTTACACTCCACGCCCGCAGTGAACTTCTTGATATTGTCCATCGACCCAATGGAGTGGCACAACTGCACCAAATCACGAGGCATAGCTCTCTGTGCCGCAATCTTGGCAATGATGCGTTCGGCATCGCCCACCCGTTGCAGGTTGTCCTGCACCTCCGAGCGTAGCTCCTCTTGCTGGCGCAGAAAATCTACCACATCATAGCGCGATTCAATGCGCTGCTTATCTCTGAGCGGCAGCGCCAACCAGCGGCGTAGCATGCGCTTGCCCATTGGCGAGGTGGCGCCATCAATAATATCCACAAGACTCGTGCCCTCAACAGAAATAGGGCTGAACAACTCCAAATTCTTGAGCGAGTACTTATCCACCAACACAAAAGTGCTCTCATCCAGGCGAGAGATAGTGTTCACGTGGCTCAGCGAGTCGTGCTTGGTGTACTGCAAATAGTGCATAATTGCCCCAGCAGCGATGATGCCCAAGCGCATAGACTCCACACCAAAACCCTTGAGCGATTTGGTGCCAAATTGAGTGGTTAGCTTCTGGTAGTTAGCGCTCAGGTTCCATGCCCATTCGTCCAAGCGGTAAGGATTGGTGGATAGCCCCGAGGTGATGCTATCGAAGTCGCTCTGTTGCGAGCGGCTGTAGAGCACCTCCTTGGGAGAAAAACTACCCAACAACTTGGCAATAACATCGGTCTTGCCCTCGCTGATGTAGAACTCCCCCGTGGAAATATCCATGAACGACACCCCAACAGTGCCCATGTGGTCGAAGTAGAGCGAAGCCAGAAAAGTATTTTCCGTGTGTTTGAGTATCGAGTCGTTGTAGGTGACCCCAGGGGTGACGAGCTCCGTAACCCCACGCTTGACAATCCCCTTAGCAGTCTTTGGGTCTTCGAGCTGTTCGCAAATAGCCACCCTCTCGCCCGCCAAGACCAGCTTGTCGAGGTAGTTGTCGATGGCGTGGTAGGGGAAGCCCGCCAGAGGGACGCTGCTTGCCGAACCATTGGCACGCTTGGTGAGCGTGATACCCAATATTGCACTTGCCTTGATGGCATCTTGGTCGAAGGTCTCGTAGAAATCCCCCGCACGGAAAAGCAACAACGCGTCAGGATACTGCGCCTTGATGCTGTAAAATTGCTGCATTAGTGGGGTTAGATGCACTTTCTTCTCTTCACTCATTGATGTATATATACTTAACTATATTGTTGATTCTTATTTTATTCCTATATCCTTAATGCCTCGAACTCCATGCTCGCGTGGCTCACAACACCTACGTCCTGCGTTGAGGCGATACCCTGCGGCCAAGAGTGTCGATTTGATAGCTCACACCGCCCTTTTTTACCGAAGCAATGCCCTCGGCGCAAAACGAAGTAGCCCAATCATACTCCACCGCAATCACCACCTCGCCCCGACCATTGACATAACCCAGCAACTCATCCCGCTCCACCAAAAATAACCCGCAACTCTCCTCCGCAATCCAATCCCACGAACAATCCACCACCACCTCACCATTGCGATTCAGCACCCCTCGTCGCCCCTGGTCGTCCACATAACAGAGATGCGAGCCATCGTAGCTCACCTCGTCCCACTCCACCGCAATGACCTCGCGTCCCTCCCTGTCAATTAGCCCATAGCACCCCTGTTGCGACACCACAGCTCTCCCCTCATAGAAAGGCTCGACATCGTCGTACAAAGCCTCGATAACCACCCGCCCCTCTTCGTCCATGTAGCCCCACTTGCCACTCTGGCAACAATATGGCCTGCGACCCTCCCTCATCTCCTTGCTCGCCCCACTGCTCAGAGCGGGGGTGAAAGAACTCGGCTCCAATGCCATATCAAAATACGCCATCCCAGATGAACTCACCACCAGAATCTCCTCCCCGAAGTAATCGCTGCCACTCCCCAGTACATAGGCCTGCTGAGCCTCCTCGCTCAAAAACAAACGAGCGTTGTAGTCCCGAGAACCCACGCGCACCACAACTACAACACAGTCGTTGTAGTGCGAATATATCGCCTCGCCATTGCTGTCGCAAAGAACCTTGAGCTGCTTCAATCTTCGTGAGCGGCAGCACTCCTTGGCGCTGTTCAATGCGCTGATATAGTCATGGTATGTGGGGTATATCATAGCTGTAGCGTTGTGGCAGTGCCGATGTACATGGCGTTTATGAAATCGGCATAGGGCGAATTAAAACTAAATGCCCGATAGTCCTTGCTCTCAATCCCAGTATCGTTTTTTATGCGGGCAATCTCGGCTTTGTACAGCGGCGGTAGGGTAGAGGACAGCTCGTAGAGCAAGCGCGCCTCAGTGTTCAAACCCTTGGGGCAAGTCGGGAAAAACGAAGACTCCCCACCCATTGTCGAGAGGTGGAAATTAAAAATCAGTGGCTCTCCATCCTCAGAACCAAGCGAGAGAATCTGCTCGCGAAGACCCAAAACCCGAGAAAGCTCGTCGCTGGGTATATCGCCGTCGGTGATGTGAATGATTGTGGGGGGAAAGTGCGTGCTGCTTTTTTGAGCATGCCTCCAACCGTAGAGTAACTCGGAGAGCTTGCAAAAAGTGTTGTACATGGGGGTGTCGCCCTCGCCATAAGGCTCTATCCACACCTTGTGGCTGTTGTACAGAGTCACCAACCGACCGCTCAAATCATTAATCCTGCGCGAGGTGCGCGTAGTACGCAATGAGGTGCTGGCCAACTCGGCAGGTGATAAAAACCAACGACCACCATCAAGCAACGGTTCAACACCTCGCCCCGAATAACCAATGGCGCAAATATCAAAATAATGTTTGTAAACATCCCCACGGCGACACTTGGAAATAAGATCCATGAGAATCATATTGCTGACATCGGCAACCACCTTCGCCTTGGATTGCAGAGGACCGCCACCCTGCATTGTGCCGCCCTTGAGGACACCACCATAGGGCTCGTTCATAGAGCCGCTGCGGTCTATGATAAGCACAACAAGCGAGCGATTCTGTTCACATATTCGAGAGGTGTATGGCATAGCTTGGGATGAGTTAAAATACTGTAGTCATCCACAAAGTTACTCATTTTTACCAAACTTTAAAGCACAAAAAGTTGGTAATTTAAATAATAAACATTACATTTGCGCACTTTTTATGCTCATTTTGTG
Source organism: uncultured Rikenellaceae bacterium (assembly GCA_964370175.1). Taxonomy (GTDB): domain Bacteria; phylum Bacteroidota; class Bacteroidia; order Bacteroidales; family Rikenellaceae; genus Mucinivorans. Next base: position 808 of record CAYJIF010000051.1, on the reverse strand, counting down.
CCACTTACCGCGCCGCGCGGGGAGCGAAAATGAAACAAAAAAGTAGGGGGGTGTGATGGGGGTCAGCTCTTGGTAGGAAACTACACAATAGAGAATTTAAGTGCCTGAGTAACATCTCAACAAAAATAATAATTTTAACTAAAAATTAAGTAAAAAGATGAAACATCTTGAAATCGTTGCCAAAAAACGTGAAGATTTTGGCAAAAAAGCATCAAAAGCAGTTCGCTATGGCGACTCAGTACCTTGCGTAATCTACGGAGGCGGAGAAACTGTACACTTCTCAGTTGAGGTTGCTGAACTGCGCAAACTTATCTACACTCCTAAATCGTATATCGTGATTTTCGATATCGAGGGCAAAAAAGAATCAGTAGTTATGCGCGAGGTGCAGTATCACCCAGTGACTGACGAACCTCTACACGTTGACTTCTACCGCGTAATCGATGGTAAACCAATCGTTATCGACCTGCCTGTTACTCTTTATGGTAACTCAGAGGGTGTGAAGCTTGGGGGTAAGCTCCAACTTGCAAAACGTAAGATTAGAGTTTCGGGACTCGAAAAAGACCTTCCAGACTCAATTGATATTGATGTAACTAACTTGGCGTTGGGTAAGAGTATTTTCGTAGGCGATATCGCTGTTGAGAACCTTACAATGATTACTCCTGCTACTACTGCGATCTGTGCGGTGCGTATGACAAGAGCTGCTCGTGGAGCTGCTGCTGCGGCTGCTGCTGCGGCCAAGAAGTAGTCGGCATAAATATTTGGATATAAGTTAAGAGGGGTGCAAGGGATTGCACTTCTCTTTTTTTTT
>CAYJIF010000050.1:0-13435 GCA_964370175.1 uncultured Rikenellaceae bacterium | reverse complement strand
GACCGCAATCTGCTCGTTCCACTCGCTATATAGCGTTCTCCCGCCGGCGGCATCTCGTGGTATTTGAGAATGGAAGAGGTCTATCCGCCTCGCCGGCGGGGCGGGATTCTAAATTTACGAAATTCCCTGCGGGTAATTTCGTTTTTAGCGGTTTTTAGTTTGCAAGAGCCATAGCTATAGCTCCCCTCGCCGGGGAGGGCGCGCTTACGCCGCGCGGGCGGGGTCAAAGACCCATTTGATTTGTTGCACCAATAGAAAAACAGAAACAAACGCCCTGCGGGCACACCGTTTGGAGTTTCGCCATATTTTCACACCATCAGAGTAACCAAATCAATAGCCCAGCGAGGGCACTCGCCACCCGCCGCCGCGCGGGCGGGGTCAAAGACCCTTTTGATTTGTTGCACCAATATAAAAACAGAAACAAACGCCCTGCGGGCACGCCGATTGGAGTTTCGCCATATTTTCACACCATCAGTGTAACCAAATCAATAGCCCAGCGAGGGCACTCGCCACCCGCCCCTCCCCCGCCAAGAATCTCTATAAATTTTTCTCTGTAACCCCAGTAAATGCAATTGCAACAAACGCAGTTTTGCTTTTTTTTGCTAACTTTGCGCCGTGGAAGAAAAACAAAAATATAAAATATATACGCTGGGCTGTAAACTCAACTACGCCGAAAGTGCAGCAATTGCAAGATCGCTCGATGCCAAGAAACTCGAAAAAGCAGGACGTGGACAAATCGCTGACCTTGTCATTGTGAACTCCTGCGCAGTTACCCAGCAAAGCGAACGAAAAACCAAAGAACTCATCAGGCGAGTTGCTCGCGAAAACCCCAACACTGAGCTTGTTGTTACTGGGTGCTTCGCAAAACTTCGCCCCGAAGAAATACTCGCAATCAAAGGCGTGAGCACCGTGCAAACTACCAAAGAACTCACAGCTTTTAGCCTTGGAGAACGAACACGCTCGTTCCTCAAAGTCCAAGACGGATGCGACTACCACTGCACATATTGCACCGTGTGGCGTGCTCGTGGAAAATCGCGAAATGCCCCAATACATCAAATAGTAGAACAAGCAAAACTAATAGCCGAGGCAGGAGTGCAGGAAATTGTGCTCACGGGAGTGAATACTGGTGATTTTGGGCGCTCTACTGGCGAAAACTTGCTCGAGTTGATCCAAGAACTTGCACAAGTCGAGGGAGTGAATAGATACAGAATATCCTCTATCGAACCGAACCTGCTGAGAGCCGAAATTATTGAATTCTGCGCCACAAATCCCAAGTTTATGCCGCACTTCCACATCCCCCTGCAAAGCGGCTCAAACACAATACTCAAAGCCATGGGCAGAAGGTACACTGCCGAGCTTTTTGAAGAGAAATTGACAGCCATTAGAGCGGTTATTCCCCATGTTTTTATTGGTGTTGACGTGATTGTCGGGTTCCCTGGCGAAACCAGCGAACACTTCAAAGAAACACTCGCCTTGCTCAAAAGAATCAAACCCTCATTCCTTCACGTCTTTCCCTACTCGCAAAGGCCAGGCACACCTGCCGCCAAACTCCCCGATCAGCTGTCGCAAGAGGAGAAAAAGCACCGCGTGAAAATCCTCAATGAGCTTAGCGAAGAGCTTTTGGCGGAATTTACCGCTGCCCAGATGGCAAAGCCTCAAAAAGTGTTGTTCGAGGGGCGAAATCGCGCAGGATTACTCTTCGGGCACACCGAAAATTATATCCGCGTGGAAACGGACGGTGATGACTCATTAATAGGGCAGATAGTAGATTTTCCGATAAAGTAATTGTTTAGGTAGGGTAATGCTTTCGCAAATTGATGTAATTGCCTTTAAATAAATAATTTACAGATAATAGAGTCAGCTATAAATAGATGCTCTTCATTCAGATATACCCGCTGCCCTGACTCATCCACGCTCAACCCTTCGATGAGTGGTAGTTCTCGCCCTGCGAACCGTAGTGAGTACTCTCTCAGCGAGATGCCCGAAGAGGTGCGCAGGTGCAACATCACATACTCATTGTGCACATCATTGTCATCTAAGATTTCATTCGCGCGGGGCACTTTGTTCAAATATTTTTCGATACTGCTCACATTCCAACTTCGCTGTCGATTGCCATCGAACGAGTGAGCAGATGGTCCCACGCCAATATACCTCTCTCCGAGCCAATAGCCACTGTTGTGGCGAGAGTGGTGGTGGGGTAGTGCAAAATTCGAGATTTCGTAGTGCTCGTAGCCCGCACTCTGAAGTGCCGCGCATAGGTGCAAGTACTGCGCCTGACACTCCTTGTCACTGGCACATCGCTCTCCGCGACGTGCATAATTACTGCCCTCTTCAATTGTTAGTTGATATGCAGAGATATGCTCAATGCCCAGCTCTACAGCACTTTGGACACTCTTTGACCACTCGTTCAACGTCATGTCTCCAAATCCAAACATGAGGTCAATGGAGATGTTGTCGAAGCCTGCCGCTCGGGCATTTTTAACCGCCAGTCGAGCATCTTCGGCGCTGTGTCTACGCCCGAGATTCTTGAGCCTTTCGTCACAAAACGACTGTACACCTATGCTCAGGCGACTTACTCCCAATGTGCGCAATTCGCCCAGAAATTCAGGGGTTAAGTGGTCGGGATTTGCCTCCAATGTCACTTCTTTAATTGCTGTTACATTGAAAGTTGAGTGAATTGTGCTCAACAATTTCTTTAGCTCCGTGGTGCTGAGTATAGATGGAGTTCCCCCTCCAAAGTAGATTGTTTCAAGCTCGGGTTTTGCGCCAATTTCTTCGCTCAATTCTGCGGCACGTACTTCAATCTCTTCGCACAACCCTCTAATTAGAGCCTCTCTGTGTACAGTATGCTGCCCCACGGAGTAGAACGAACAGTAGTGGCACTTGGCGCTACACATCGGAATGTGGATGTATAACATCATCTTTTCCTTAGCACTTATGGGTCATGATGTCAAGCATCACTTTATCTGTAAACTTCATGCCCTCGTTGCCGATTATTGCAAGATTTTTAAGTGTTCTCTCAATGTCATCATCAATGATTCCATCATTAGTGGTAGTGCTGATGTTTTCGAGAGCGAGCATTGCAGCTTGTACTGCCGCACTGACCCCCGATGCTACTTTCAGAGCGCACCCTATCTTAGCTCCATCGCACACCATACCTGTGATGTTTGCCACCATGTTTTTGATAGCATAGCCAATGTGCTGAAAATCACCGCCTTTGAGCAGTACAATTCCACACGATGAGCCGGTGGCAGCCACCACACAGCCGCAAAGTGCCGAGAGTCGTCCCAAGTTCTGTTTGATGTGGATTGCCACAAGGTGGCTGAGTGTCAGTGCTCTGATTAACTCCTCGTCCGTGGAGCCGAATTTTTGCGCAGCGGCTACTACGGGGAGCGTTGCTGTGAGTCCTTGATTACCACTGCCCGAATTGCTCATCACCACGCGTGTACAGCCTGCCATACGTGCATCTGAGGCAGCAGCCGTGAGTGCCATCGAGTAGCTCAGTAGCGCAGTGCCAAAAACCTCTCCACCCATAGTGTTTAGTATTGTGCGACCGACCTGCAGGCCATATTTGTTGTTCAATCCCTCGTGAGCGATTTGCAGATTCATATCCGCTGCCCCGCGCATAAACTCAATCTCATCGATCCCCACACTCGTTACAAAGTTGTATATCTGTCGCAAATTAGGTTTTATGGATTTTTTTTTCGCTTGCCCATTACTCTGCTTTTCAGGGTTGCTGTCGGCCGTATCGCTTGTGTTGATAAGCGCTTTGCCATCCACCACGACAGAGACAACATTGTCGTGCTTATCCTCAATCACCACTTCACTAACATGTCTCGTGCCTTGGCATATTGCTTTGATGTACAGCATTTTATCGCGCTCGGATAGAGAAATTTTAATCACTCCACTCGCCATAATTTCTTTTGCTCGCTCCACGCTCTTGGCGCATACATCTTTGAGGACTTCGAGCCCCAAGTCACTGCGCCCGCAAACCATCGCCACGGCTGCTGCAACCCCCAGCCCCACCATATCTGTGCCTGGAATACCCACACCCATACCGTTTTTTAGTATATTGCGGCTTACCTCGACTGTGATGTGCTCCACACTATCGCCCAGCGCCTCAATCTCCTTGCACGCCCTTGCCACTGCCAGAGCAACTGCCATAGGTTCGGTGCATCCAAGCGCAGGCTTCACCTCGCTCCTCAGAAGTGTTATGAAATCTTCGTTACTATACATAGTTATACACACTTTTTTTTCAGATTTAGCTCACAAAGATATACTATTTATTTAAAATTACACTACGAATGCTGTTCTCACCGAAATTATAATAGAGGCTTGCAATTCCGTCCATTGGCTTAGTGATTGCAATGTTTGCTTTTTGCCCTCGTCTAATAGCTCCATAACCAAGCTCCGCCACCCCCATTGCCGCTGCGGAATTTAGGGTCGAGGCTGTTAGTGCCTCGGTGGGTAGAATTTTTGAGCCAATACACCCAAGCGAACCTACGAGTTGCATATTTCCACTGGGTGCGCTACCGGGGTTATAGTCCGAGGCAAGTGCAACGGCGAGACCTCTGTCTATCATCTCTCGAAGCGGAGTGTAGGGTATTCCCAAAAAGAGCGATGCCTGAGGTAGGGCAGTGGCGATGGTTTGGGGGTGTTGCACGAGCGCGTTGTATGCACTCTCGTTCATCCTTTCGAGGTGGTCGACAGATAGGCAATCATTGGCGCATCCAAGTTCCACCCCGCCGCTGGGGGCGAGTTCGTTGGCGTGAATTTTTCCGCGAATGTTGTATCGTGCGGCAGCATCGAGCAGTCGTTGTGTTTGCTCCACGCTGAAAAAGCCCTCATCACAGAACGAGTCGATGTAGTCGGCCAACCCTTCAGCAGCGGCGGCAGGAAGTATCACCTCGATGATGTGTCTTACATAGCCATCTCCATCGCCTTTGAACTCCACAGGGATGGCATGGGCAGCAAGTAGTGTGGCTCTTATGGCGAGTGGGCAACTCTCTTTGAGTCGTGCTATGACTCGGAGCATTTTTAGCTCACTTTGAAGTGAGAGTCCGTAACCGCTCTTGATTTCCACAGCCCCAGTACCAGTTGATATAATCCCCTCAATGCGTTCTTTTGCAGTGTCGTATAGTTCATTCTCTGCGGCATTGCGCATTTTCTCGGCACTATTGAGTATCCCGCCTCCCCTGCGTGCAATCTCCTCATAGCTCAACCCCTGAAGCCTATCGCACCACTCTGCTTGCCGTTCGGCTGCGTAGACCAGGTGAGTGTGCGAATCGCAAAAGGCAGGGATAACATAACCCCCTCCAGCATCTTGAACAGTGGCGTGCCCTGATGTCTCTTCCGAGCTGAGCGCCGACATCAACCCGTAATCCATCACCACGCCATTTTTCACCACCAAAAAGGCATCTTCGAGGGCAGGGATATTTGCCATCTGTGCCCCTCTGGCGGCAGTTGTCTGCTCGTCCCAAAGCCCATAAAGCCCTCGTATGTTCGTAATTATCATAACTCCTGGTCAAAAAATTTAATACTACTCTCGATATGTGGGTGCATCAACGTGTCTTCGTTAATAAAGGGCACTGTTTTTCTGTATTTTAGGAAGACTTCTTCGATTCGTGGCGAGCTTTTGAGTGGCCTGCGGAACTCGAGTGCCTGACAGGCGTTGAAGAGTTCTATGGCGAGTATGCGCTGAGTGTTGAGCACCGCGCGACGCAGCTTTGTGGCAGCATTTGCCCCCATCGAGACGTGATCCTCTTGCCCTTGCGAACTTTCAATACTATCGACCGAAGCTGGGGTGCTTAGTCCCTTGTTTTGGCTCACAATCGAGGCGGCAGTGTACTGTGGTATCATAAAACCGCTGTTCAGTCCAGGTTTTGCAACCAAGAAATGAGGTAGTCCACGCTTGCCAGCAATGAGCTGGTAGGTGCGTTGGCACGAAATCGAACCCCATTCGGCCATCGCGATACAGAGAAAATCCATAACCAATGCCAGTGGCTGCCCATGGAAATTGCCAGCCGATATAATCTTATCTTCCTCAACAAAAACGTTAGGGTTGTCAGTGGTGGAATTCACCTCGCATTCAATGACCCCAGCCACATAGTCCAGAGTGTCGCGACTTGCTCCGTGCACCTGAGGCACGCACCTGAACGAATAGGGGTCTTGCACTGCGTCCTTGGGTAGTGCCGCAATCTCACTGCCCGCGAGTATCGCTCTGATGTTTGCAGCGGTGCGAACTTGCCCTTTGTGCGGGCGTATTATATGCACCTCTTCGCTAAAAGGCTCTGTGCGCCCGAGGTAAGCATCCAGCGATATGGCGGCAACAAGGTCGGCACCATCGGCTATTGCGCGCCCTTTGAGCACGCTCCATACCCCGTGCGCACACATGAATTGAGTGCCATTGAGAAGTGCCAAACCCTCCTTGGATTTGAGCGTGATGGGGTTCCATCCAAATTTTTTGTTCACAACCTCTGCCGAAAGCCTCTTGCCACCATACACCACTTCGCCAAGCCCCAAAAGCGGGAGTGCGAGGTGTGCGAGCGGTGCTAAATCGCCACTCGCTCCCAGCGACCCTAATTCATAGATGACTGGGAGTACCCCCTCGTTGTACATCTCTACGAGCCGCTGCACGGTGCAGAGTTGCACGCCCGAGTAGCCATAGCCGAGGGATTGGATTTTGAGCAATAATATTATTTTTACTATCTCGTCGCATACCTTATCGCCAGTGCCGCATGCGTGCGACACCACCAAGTTGTGTTGGAGTTGGCTTAGCTCCTCTTGGTTGATGGAGATATTGCACAGCGAACCAAAGCCAGTAGTGACGCCATATATCGGAGCAGGGCTCATCTCGGCCTTCTTGTCCAGATAATCTCGACACTCTTCTATCTTTTTGATGGCCTCTTCACTGAGCTTAAGGGTGTAGCCTCCCTTGATTATCTCTGCAATTCGCTGAATTGAGAGGTGTTCGTGGCTAATTTCGTGTACCATTTTTTTATCAAACTTGCAATTTTATTTTAAGTATAATGCTTCTGAAATCTTATAATAGCGAATCGATGAGCTTGTCGTCGGCAATTTGCGCTACAGTAACTCTCAGCCCTTTAGTTCGTGCCATTTCACGCTCGATGGCATCCATTGCCCCTTTGTTTCGTGCCCAGGCACGCCTTGCAATGCCGTTGTTTACATCCCAGAGCAACATTTTTTCGATATTTTGCGCACTCTGCTCGCTGCCATCTATGACCATGCCAAAGCCGCCATTTATGACCTCACCCCAACCAACACCCCCGCCATTGTGAAGCGACACCCACGTGGCTCCCCTAAAGGCATCGCCCACGAAGTTCTGCACCGCCATATCGGCTGTGAATTGTGAACCATCGTAGATGTTAGAGGTTTCGCGATAGGGCGAGTCCGTGCCGCTAACGTCGTGGTGGTCGCGCCCCAGAACTATGGGAGCCGATATTTCGCCACGCTCTATGGCACGGTTAAATGCCAATGCAATTTCGCTTCGCCCTTGGCTGTCGGCATAGAGAATACGTGCCTGAGAACCCACCACAAGCCTGTTTTTGCCAGCACTCTCAATCCACTTGATGTTGTCCAGTAGTTGCCCCTTTATGTCGGGAGTGGCGGAATTGTACAGCTCGCTCAATACATTCAGCGCAATAGAATCGGTGAGAGCCAAATCTTCCTCCCTGCCCGAGGTGCATACCCAACGGAATGGCCCAAAGCCGTAGTCGAAAAACTGCGGACCCATTATGTCTTGAACATAGGACGAGTACTTAAAGGCATCGCACCCTGCTCGAGAACACTCCAGCAAAAAAGCATTGCCATAATCAAAGAAATACATCCCCCGCTCTGTTAGTTTCTCCACGGCGGCAAAGTGACGGCGCAAAGTCTTTGTAACTTCAGCTTTAAACCCTTCAGGGTCGTGCGCCATGAGTTCGTTGCTCTGTTCGAAGGAGTAACCTACGGGGTAGTACCCCCCCGCATAGGGGTTGTGTAGTGATGTCTGGTCGGAGCCTATCTCCACCTCAATACCACGCTGAGCAAGCGCCTCCCACAGCTCCACAATATTGCCCACGTACGCAAGCGAAACCACCTCGCCACTTTGTTTAGCTTCCAGTGCTCTGTTGATTACAGCATCAAGGTCTTCGAAAATCTCATCGACCCATCCCTGCGAATGACGAATGTGTGCAGCCTTGGGGTTAATCTCCGCCACAATGCTCACAACTCCCGCAATACCTGCCGCTTTAGGTTGTGCGCCACTCATTCCTCCCAGCCCGCTCGAAACAAAGAGCTTGGTGGTGTTGGTCTGAAATCTGCGAGCCGCAGCCAAGAGGGTGATAGTTGTTCCGTGCACAATGCCCTGAGGGCCAATGTACATAAAACTACCAGCGGTCATCTGCCCATATTGCGATACCCCCAGCGCATTCATCCGCTCCCAATCGTCAGCAGAGGAGTAGTTGGGGATTACCATGCCGTTGGTTACAACCACTCGCGGAGCGTTTTTGCTCGAGGGGAAGAGCCCGAGAGGGTGTCCCGAGTACATCACCAGGGTCTGTTCATCGGTCATCGATGCCAGGTACTGCATAGTCAGGCGATATTGCGCCCAATTCTGGAACACAGCTCCATTGCCGCCATAGGTGATAAGCTCGTAGGGGTGTTGCGCCACGGCATCACTGAGGTTGTTTTGTATCATCACCATAATAGCAGCTGCTTGATGGCACTTTGCAGGATACTCTTCTATGGGGCGAGCTACAATCTCGTTCACGGGGCGGTAGCGATACATGTATATCCGCCCGTAGTCTTGCAATTCTCTCAAAAACTCGGGGGCAAGCTCACTGTGTAGTTCTTGTGGAAAGTAACGTAGAGCGTTTTTTAGAGCCAGTTGTTTTTCCTCTCTGGTGAGTATGTCTTTGCGCTTGGGAGCGTGGTTGCGCGACGGATCTATCTCCCTGCGTGGCGGTAGTACCGAGGGTATGCCCTCTAATATTTCGTCGTGGAAATTCATTGGTGTGTTGGCGTGATTAGATTTTAGAGTTTACTATTCTTAGCACTTCTTCCTCGCGTTGAGTGGCTTGTTGTGCAATCTTCTCGGCCTCGTCAACGAGTTTTTGTGAGAGTTCTTTGTTCTCCAGCCCCGAGGCGTTGATTTTAACATTGAGCATTGCTCCCAACACCGCCGAACGAGCAGCAAGTGCCCCCACACCAGCATCGCTCACTGAATTGGGATTACCCTCTGCGGCCATAGCCTCTACAATATCAAAAATCTCAAGCGTAGTGCGCATCGTGCGTAGCGGTACTTCGGTGGCGTAGAGAGTGGCGCTCTGTAGAGCTTCGTTACGCAGCACCTTTTCGCCCTCGGTGCTCTTTGGCATCGAGAAGCAGTCCATAATGCGGTTGAACGAAGCAGTATCTTCGTCCACGAGGTGGAGTAGCTCGGCCATCAAGGTTTGCCCCTTTAGTGCAAAATTCGAGAAGTATTCCCATCTATCATCCCATCCACGCTTGTGGCTCGATAGGTTTGCGACCATAGTTCCCAGAGCGGCTCCAAGCGCGCCCATATATGCCGAGATTGAACCTCCACCAGGAGCGGGACTCTCCGAGGCGGTCTCCACCGCAAATTCACGACAGCTCATATCCACAAGCCCTTTGGTGCAGGGTGCAATAAGATACTCGATAACCTTCTTTTGGGGGTCAAATTCCGAAATTTCGCTCAAATTCATAGTCCTGCACGCAATGCGGATTAGTTCCTCCTCGCCAACGCCCAGCGAGCGCTGTTGCTTGCCCAAAAAGTACTTACCCGCCTCAACCAGTACGCTCTTGGGTACAAGCCCCACAATCTCAGTGCCAGTGACCCTCACGCCTCGCTCATGGGCAGCTCGGCACACCTCGTCAAAGGCTGTGTGGAGTGGGGTAGTGGCAATGTCTGTGATGTTCATAGAGACCTGAGCAATATTATACTCCTCGATGAACCATCCAATGGCTTTGCAGCCCGTGAGCGTCCCAGGGATTTGCACGCCATCCACCGTACGTCCCTTCTCCCTCACATCAAAAGCAATGGCGTTGGCACGGCGAGTGGATGTGGTGTTGAGATTGAAATTTACGGCCACAAGGAAATCTCGCGCACCAATAATTGATGCTCCGCTACGCGCTGCCTGCTCAGTAAACTCCGCCTCGCCAAAGTCTGGAGCCCAAGCCGGGTCGTTGAGCTTCGCCTCAAGCCCTTCGTACTCGCCGCTACGTACATTAGCAAGGTTTTTTCTCTGTGGAGTTTGTGCCGCCGCTTCGTAGTTATAGGTGGGGATATTCAGCTCTTGAGCGATTCGTTCTGCGAGCGAGCGTGCCAACTCAGCACACTCTTCAAGCGAAACCCCTGACACAGGCACCAGCGGGCATACATCCATTGCTCCCATACGTGGGTGAGCACCGCTGTGGTGGCGCATATCTATGAGCTCGCTACCTACTCTGGCAGCTCTGAAAGCCGCCTCGCACACAGCCTCAGGCTCACCCACGAATGTGAATACCGTGCGATTTGTTGCTGCCCCGGGGTCTACGTCCAACAGGCTAACCCCCTCGGTGGAGCGTACTGCGGCAGAAATGGCATCTAATACTTTTTTGTCGCGACCCTCAGAGAAATTGGGGACGCATTCTATGAGTCTTTTCATCTTAATTTTGCTTTGGTTTACAATTCTGAATATAAAGGTATAAAAAAGGCATGAATATACAAAATAAGAGTGTGGGCTTTTTCCATTCACTGAAAAAAAAGCCCACACCCTTAATTTTTATACGCTGTTTCTGTTCGCTCGCTTAGAAATTGAATTGAATTGCCGCTTGAATACGGTTAGAACGCCCAAAATCATCAACCATCGTGTGTTTTGTTCCATAGATGTACTCAACTCCCACCGACCAGAAATGGTTGATGTCGTAGAATACATTGGCAACGAGGTATTGACCTAATTTGTAGTCATCTGGCTGCATGTAGTTATCGCGATTGTATACTCTAACCTGACTGTAACCAATGTTCATAGGCATATTTTCGCACAGGTCGATTTCCATGCCAGCATACCACGCCATTGTCGGAACCGCTAACATGTTTCCTGGTGTGGCTTGCGAGGCAACCATGTCGTATGGCATTCCAGCCAAATCCTGAACGTACTGCGATATACCATCCCCGTAGAGGAACTGGCCGTAGAAACGCCCCCAATCGCCAAAAGCCATCTTGGAGCTAAGTTGCACGCCCCATCCAATCTTGTCAATATTCACGTTGTTGTGATTATCGGTATAGAACATATTGCGCATGATTGCTGCGAGACGAATGTGGCTTGGGTCCTGCATGTTGCCCCATTTGTAGTTAAGGTAAACTGGGATGTCTGGAACTCGTTGATATATAGGCGAGGTATAGGAATTATACTCAGCTGCTACTGATGGGTACTCCAGACCAACCCCCATTCCGAGTCCGCTGTCCCATTCCACCGAGTATTGCGCCACTAAATTTCGCATATATGAGTATGCGTTTGGCCCCTCGAAGTCGATGGTTCTAAACGAAGAGTTGATGTCCGTGAATGCTGAGGTGGTTTGCCCGAATTTGAACCCTGCATAGCCTATGTATGCTTGGCGCAGGCGTAGGCTGTTGCCAGGTCCACGGAAGTCGGTCTCAATGTAGGTGGTGAGCGGTAGGCCGCTGTCTGTCCTGAAAATTGATTCGAAATAGAGTCGAGAAGTACTCGCATCCATGAGTGCACGTTGAGCATTGCCCAAATTGCTCGAAAGTGGAATGACCGAGGTTACAAAGTCCATGTTAGGATTCACATCGTTGAAGTCATAGGCTGTGCGGAAATTCACAAATCCACCGATAGTGAACATTGCACGAGCTTTGCGGTCGGTGATAACAAACTTCGGGTCGCTGGTCTGCATGTAATCCCTGTGGCGGTTCAGCAGATAGTAGGTGATAACCTCGTCTGTGTCCAGCGTCCCATCACCACCTGGCACAATCAGCTCAGTGCCATCAACAAGCCATAGTCCCTGTGCCTTGCTTTTGTGAGTTGCCATCGAACCCACAAGCAAGCTAAGCGTTAAAATCGTAAAAATTTTTTTCATAGTTAAAATGTTTTAAATTATTTGCTTTGTTAGCAGAGTGTAGCTCTACTTCAGCCCCCTACACATTCAATTATTATGCCATTGCGCACTCTGCGGCGTGTCATGGAAGGCTGACAAAATGTCAGCATGCGTGTGGCTGGTATAGTTTTTGTGGTGCAAAAGTACCAAAAAATATAGAATAAAATACAAAAAAATTACTCTAACGATAACACAACTATGAAAAAAGGAAACATTGGGGTTACTACTGAAAATATATTCCCCATCATCAAGAAATTCTTGTACTCTGATCACGAAATCTTCTTGCGTGAGCTAATTGCTAATGGCGTGGATGCTACCACCAAGCTCCAAACACTCATCAAACGTTCGCAAGCACCCGCAATTGAAAACTACGATCCTCGTATTACAGTAACCGTAGACGAAGACGCCAAGACACTCACCATTGAGGATATGGGCGTGGGTATGAACGAAGAGGAAGTGGATAAATACATTAACCAAATTGCCTTTTCGGGAGCCGAAGAGTTTATGGCAAAGTACGAGGGTACGGCTGGCATAATTGGTCACTTCGGACTTGGGTTTTATTCGGCCTTTATGGTAGCCGATAAGGTGGAACTCACCACTAAGTCTTTCCGCACTGAGGATGAGGCTGTGATGTGGCAATGCGATGGTTCGCCAAACTATTCTATCTCCACAGCCCAGCGCACCGAGCAGGGTACAACAATTGTGTTGCACCTCAGCGAAGATAGTCTGGAGTTTGCCACAAAAGCAAGAATCGAGGAACTGCTCAAAAAGTATTGTGCGTTTTTGCCAGTGCCTATCTACTTCGAGGATAAGCAAATCAACGATACCAACCCGCTGTGGGTACAAAAGCCTGCGGATATCACCCCCGAACAGTATGACGAGTTTTACAAAAAGCTATATCCATTCGGTGATGACCCGCTTTTTAATATTCACCTCAATGTTGATTACCCATTTAACCTCACAGGTGTGCTATACTTCCCACAACTCAAAAACAATTTTGAGGTACAGAAGAATAAAATCCAACTCTACTGCAACCAAGTCTTTGTGACCGATTCGGTGGAGGGTATTGTTCCTGAGTTTTTGACGCTGCTGCACGGAGTGTTGGATTCGCCAGATATTCCGCTTAATGTCTCACGCTCATACCTGCAAAGCGATAGCAACGTCAAAAAAATTGCATCACACATCACTAAAAAAGTTTCTGATCGCTTGAGCGATATTTTCAAGAACTCAAGAGAGGAGTATGAAAAGAAGTGGGACGACCTGAAACTCTTTATTCAGTATGGCGTGGTGAGCAACGAAAAATTCGGTGAGCGTGCCG
>CAYJIF010000049.1:4888-13713 GCA_964370175.1 uncultured Rikenellaceae bacterium | reverse complement strand
AACTAAAAAACCGCTCAAAACGAAATTACCCGCAGGGAATTTCGTAAATTTAAAAATCGCCCTCCCCGGCGAGGGGAGCTAGTGCTCTGGCTCTTGCAAACTAAAAAAACGATAAAAACGAAATTACCCGAAGGGAATTTCGTTTTGAGCGGTTTTTTAGTTTGCTATAGCTCCCCTCGCCGGGGAGGGCGCGCTTACGCCGCGCGGGCGGGGTCAGAGACCCTTTTGATTTGTTGTACTGATAGAAAAACACAAACAATTGCCCAGCGGGGGCACCCGCCGCCTGACGTGCAATTACGCACATCCACAAGCTAATTCAGCGAATCCACACACAAAAAAGCCCCGATGCTATTTAAACACCGAGGCAAATTTCGCACAAGTAAATACCTAAATACTACTTCTTATAAAAAGGCATCTTCACAACCACCGCCTTAAGCAATCGTCCACGAATATCCACAAAAATCTCCGTTCCGACCTTAGCATACTCCGTGCTCACATACCCCATTCCAATAGCCTTGTTGACCGCCGGACCCTGAGTTCCCGAAGTAACGCATCCGATAACACTTCCGCTCGCATCCTTAATCTCATAATCGTGACGAGCAATGCCTCTATCCACCATCTCAAAACCCACCAATTTGCGCTTAAGACCTTCAGCCTTCTGCGCCTCCATATACTCTCTATCGATGAATTGTTTGTCGGGCGTAAACTTAGTGATCCAGCCCAATCCAGCCTCCAGTGGCGAGGTTGTATCATTGAGTTCATTGCCATAGAGGCAGAAGCCCACCTCAAGGCGCAGTGTATCACGCGCACCGAGGCCAATATTTTTCAAACCCATTTCCTCGCCCACTGACCAGAGCACGCTCCAGAGCTTGTCGGCGTCTTCGTTGGCAACATAGATTTCGCACCCGCCACTACCAGTGTATCCTGTAATCGAGAGTATTGCATTTTCTATGCCCGCCACCGTACATTTTTTGAACGTATAGTACTCCATATCCGTAACTGGTTCATCACAGATTTTCTGCACGAGTGCCATGGCATTAGGCCCTTGTATGGCGAGTTGTGCTATTTCGTCCGAGGCGTTATATAGTTCCACACCTGGGGTGATATTGAATTTCGGAGCATGTTCGCACAAGAAAGCCCAATCTTTATCAATATTGCTGGCATTCACAACCAACAGATAAGTAAGTTCATCTATACGGTACACCAGCAGGTCATCAACAATCCCGCCTTTTCCGTTCGGGAAGCATGAGTACTGCACTTTGCCATCATAGAGTACTGCCACGTCGTTGCTGGTGACGTGTTGCAAAAACGCGAGCGCATTAGGTCCTTTCACCCAGATTTCGCCCATATGGCTAACATCAAATAGCCCCATGTTTTCTCTCACGGCGTTGTGTTCGGCACGGATGCCGCTAAATTCCACGGGCATGTTATACCCTGCAAATTCAACCATCTTGGCACCAGCCTCGATGTGATACTTTGTAAATGCTGTTGTTTTCATCTATGTTCCAAAAAAAATAAAGAGAGAGTGCATTTTCATTCATTAACACTCCCTCTTTGTATGATTATCTTAAAGCTTAGTCTACGTGGAAGTTAGCTTCCATATCTGCAAGTTTTGCGCGTTCTTTAGTCAGAGCAGCTTCGTGTGTTTTGTCATTTGCAGCAACAACCTCCAACGCGTTTACGATTGCTTTTTGCAGGCTCAAATTGAAGTGCGCAGTGTGGTTGTAATATGCAATATTGAAATCACCTACATTTGCGTTATCAGAGATGTAGTCGGTAACTTCTGCAAGGCTTGCGTAGTTTTCCGAAACTTCTTTTAGTGAGTTAATCAGAGCATTTTGAGCTTCAACGTTTACTTTTGGAGTAGCTGCTGCAGATTCAGTTGCTGCTTTTTCTCCGCACGACACTGCTGTGAGTGATAGCGCAACGAATGCGAGTGCTGTAAGGATTCTTTTTTTCATTTTCAATGCGTATTTATTTGTTTTTTATTAGGTTTGTAAGTAAAATCCATAAAACCATATCCGTCCCAAAGATATAGTAAAATAGCTCAACGACCAAATTTCATTAAGATAAATTTACATAAATGGCACAAAAACATTATCTTTGGGGCGTTATTACATCAACACTCAAAACCACACTAAAGTCAATTAACCTATGAAAAAGGGATATTTATTTTTGTTCTCGCTCTTTTTGGCGGGATGCACCACACCCAAGGAATCACAACAGCTTGTAATTGGTACGGCTGGGGCAGATGGCGCTATATACGTTTACGAATTCACAGACCAAGGCCACAAGCAACTGAGCAAAACTCCGCTTGCATCGCCTACGTTCATGAGTTTTAATCCGAGCGATTCTCTACTACACAGCGTCTCGGAGACAGGCACTTCGTCAAGTTCTGTTGTCACATATAGAGTTTCGAAGGACGGCACACTCAGTGAGCTATCTTCGGCGCTCTGCCAAGGCGATTCTCCATGCCACATTGCGGAGTTTGGAGAGTACATGGCTACGGCAAATTATGGCGGAGGGAATGTATCGCTTTTCAAGAATTCGGAACTTCTGGAACTATTTGATTTCAACGACACCATAGCCTCCTCACCGAGGTCACACCTGCACTGCATCATCCCCACGCCCGACCACAAATATTTCTTCGCCACAGATCTTGGCAAGGACTCAATCTACCGCTTCGAGGTCAGTGCCAAAGGCGTCAATCGCCTCTACCCTGCTGTTTCGTTGCTCAAAGGCACGGGGCCGCGCCACATGACCTTTAACAACGAGGGTAATCGTGCCTATCTCATAGGCGAGAAATCGGGAATGGTCGTTGGTTTCGACTACAAAGATGGCAATCTTGTGCAGTTCCACAGCGCACCGAGCGACAGCGTTGGTGGTGGAGGCAGTGGCGATATTCACCTCAGCCCCGATGGCCGCCACCTCTATGCCAGCAACCGCCTCAAGGCCGATGGCATTAGCGTTTTCGAGGTCGATCAACAGAGCGGCAAATTCACCAAAACGGGCTACACCCTCACTGGCGTTCACCCACGCAATTTCACTCTCTCGCCCGATGGCACACTACTGCTTGTGGCGTGCAGAGACAACAATGCTGTACAGATTTACAAGCGTGACACTCAGAGTGGGCTGTTGTCATACCTCGGCGAGGAGCACGACATCAAGCTCGAAAAGCCTATGTTTGTAAAATATTACGCACCTGAATAAACAAACTATATGAGTACACTATTAAATAGAATATTACTAAAATCGCTGAGCGGAAGACTTCGTGCCATCGATAGGTACAGTTCCGATCCGATGCAAGTGCAGCAAGATCAATTCGCACTGTTAAGCAAGAACCCTAACGCCTATCTCAAACAGTTCGGCGATATCTCCACCATTGAAAAGTTCCAGCAGAACGTCCCCATTGTCGACTACGAGGGCATCAGCCCCTTTATAGATAAGGTACGCGCTGGTCAGGGCGATGCTCTGTGGGCTGGTTCAAAGAGCCGCTGGGCGGCTAAGAGCTCGGGCACAACAGCTTCGGTGAGCAAATACATCCCCATCACTGAGCGTTACCTGCAAAACTGCCACTACCGTGGCGGCAAAGACACTGTTGCGCTGTTTCTGAGGAATCACCCCGACTCTAAGGCACTGAGTGGAAAATCGTTGACACTCGGCGGCTCGGCAAAAATCGAAAGAGAGGGAGGTCTACTCACTGGCGACCTCTCAGCAATACTCATCCAGAACACTCCCTGGTACGCAGGCTTGAAGCGTGCTCCATCAAGTAACATTGCGCTCATCCCCAACTTCGAAGAGAAGGTAGAGGCTATTTGTCGTGCAACAGTTGGCAAGAACATCACTTCGTTTGCGGGAGTGCCGTCGTGGAACCTCGTGCTGATGAACAAAATACTCGAATACACGGGCAAGAGCAATATCCACGAGGTATGGGAGGATATGAGCCTCTTTATCCACGGAGGGATTGCCTTTACGCCCTACAGAGCCGAGTACGAAAAAATATTCCCCGCGGCACAGATGCGCTACATGGAGACCTACAACGCCTCCGAGGGTTTCTTTGCGCTGCAAGACGACCCAACTGATAGCTCTATGCTCTTGATGTTAGATTATGAGGTGTTTTTCGAGTTTCTGCCGCTCAGTTCGCTCGACGATCACTCCAAGGCAGTGCCACTTGAGGGCGTAAAGACAGGGGTTAATTATGCCATTATACTATCCACCTCGTGTGGACTATGGAGGTATATGATTGGGGATACGGTGGAGTTCACCTCCGTGAAACCCTATAAACTAAAGATCACGGGACGCACCAAGAGCTTTATAAATGTCTTTGGCGAGGAGGTGATTGTGGATAACGCCAATGGCGCACTAAGAGCCGCCTGCCAGGCAACCTCGACCCAGGTGCTGGAGTACACCGCAGGGCCTATATTCATGGAGAACAAGAGCAAGGGAGCGCACGAGTGGGTGGTGGAGTGTAGCACCGAACCCTCAAGCCGTGAAGAGTTTGCAAGGGTGCTGGACACTACCCTACAACAACTCAACTCCGATTACGGTGCCAAGCGCGAGAATAACACCACTCTGAATGCACCCACCGTACACTTTGTACCCGTGGGGACTTTCCAGAGGTGGATGGAGAGCCGCGGCAAGCTCGGCGGGCAGAACAAAGTCCCACGCCTGAGCAATTCTCGTGAGCATCTCGACGCACTCATCGAGCTTTTTGAGAGGTGATTTGAGTAACTCACGTTCGAACAAAAGTGCATAAAAAACAAGGTACGTGAGGTGAGGCGAAAAAAGAGCGTAAAAAATTTGAGAAAATAAAAAAATAGTGTACCTTTGCGCTCTGTTATGCGTAAAAAAGAAGCATGACAATAAACAAATAAACTAAATAAAACAACACAATGAACACTTACGAAACCGTTTTCATTGCCTCACCACTACTGTCAGAAACGACACTTAGTGAGGTGCTGGGCAAATTCCAAGGACTTCTCTCCGAGAACGGCGCAACAGTGGAGCACACCGAAAGCTGGGGTCTCCGCAAACTCGCCTACCCAATTGCTAAGAAAAGCACTGGACACTACTACTTGATGCAATTCACTGCCGAAGATGGCAAAATCATCGAGAAACTCGAAACTGCATACCGCAGAGATGAGAAAGTTATCCGCTTTTTGACCTTCAGACTCGACAAACACGCTGTTGAGTACGCTGAGAAACGTCGCCAGAAACTAAATCAAACTAAATAAGCTACCACTTTAAAGAGATGAATACACAAAGAAACACACAAGGGGGCGGTGGTAGCGAGGTTCGTTACCTTAACCCTGTACAAGTAGATGTTAGGAAGAAAAAATATTGCCGTTTCAAAAAACTTGGCATCAAATATGTGGATTACAAAGATCCTGAATTCCTGAAAAAATTCCTTAACGAGCAAGGTAAAATCCTTCCTCGTCGCCTCACTGGAACTTCACAAAAATTCCAGAAAAAAGTGGCTCAAGCTGTGAAAAGAGCACGCCACTTGGCTATTCTACCATTTGTAACCGACCTAATGAAATAAACGTAAGAGAAATGGAAATCATACTAAAATCAGATGTCGAGAATCTCGGCTACAAAGACCAAATAGTAAACGTTAAGGCTGGTTACGCGAATAACTACCTTATCCCTCAAGGACTGGCTGCTAACGCCACTGCGTCTGCAAAAAAAGCTCACGCCGAAATCCTACGCCAAAGAGCTCACAAAGAAGAAAAAATCGTTTCTGATGCTCAAAAAATTGCAGCCAAAATTGCAGGCTCTACTGTGGTTATCACCGTAAATTCTAATGCTTCGGGCAAGATTTTCGGTAGCGTAACTACTGTGGATATCGCCGAGGCAATCGCTGCCAAAGGCGTTGAGGTTGACAAACGCAACATCAAAGTTGCCTCTATCAAAGAGGTTGGAACGTACACTGCTACTGCACGCATCTACAAAGAAGTTGTTGCAGAACTCACCGTAGAGGTTATCTCTTCGGAGGCAGCTGCTACTCCAGAGCCAGCTGCTGCTGAGGAAGTTGCACAACCTGCAGCTGAAGTAGAGGCGTAAGTCGCGCTACACTCTTTACCGCATAGGCTGAGGGTATAGAACAGATACACAAAAAAAGATACCATTCTCTAAAGAGGGTGGTATCTTTTTTTGTGTGAAAAATTCGGAGAGTTTACTGTCGCAAAAAAATCTTTCGCTCTTTATTTCACAAATAGCAATAATTTTTCTTAACTTTGTACCAAAGTGTGTATACAAACCAAAACAAACTAACAATCAAAGACTATGAAAGTTCGTATTAGCGGTGCAACGCCGAGCAAAATCGTCCTCATTGGCGAAAAACTAAAGACTCTAACCCAGGAAAATGGTAGGGAATACCTTCCTCTTAATCGTGGTATCAACTCTGTTGTGAACATCGACCTTAGCGAGATTATCCCAACCATCGACTTTAATGCCAATGACATTCAAGTATATCCGCCCATCAAGGGTTTCGACACACTTCGTGAGGCAATCAACCAAGAGTACTTTGGAGGAAGCACCACCAAGGAGAACATTTTGATTACGGCTGGTGGTATGAACGCACTGGATTTGATCATCCAAACCATTGGTATTGAGAAGCTATTTTTGCCGATTTACTATTGGGGTTGCTACTTCCAGATGTTGCAAGTGCGTGAGGTAGGCAACGCCGAGTACCACGCTCAAAGCGAACTGTATGACAGAATTGACGAGCTCAAGGGAAATGCCGTGCTCATTTGCGACCCAGGCAACCCGCTTGGCGAAAAATACGATGATGAGGAGCAGTACAAGCTCATCAAAACTCTCAGCGACGCTGGGGTAATCGTATTCTTTGACTCGCCCTACCGCCGCATCTTCTTCGACAACAACGACAACTATTACAGCCGTCTTGCAGAGTTGGAAAATGTGGTTATCACTGAGAGTTTCAGTAAATCTGTAGGGCTTAGCGGTCAAAGACTTGGTTTCATCCACTCCACCAACAAGCAACTCAACGACGAGCTGGGAGTTCGCCTGATGTACTGCACCAACGGCATCAACACATTTGCACAACAACTCGTACTTCGCCTGCTCACTACCCCTGAGGGTCAGAAAGCAGCCAATGATTTCAAGACTGCAACCGCACATGACATCAAACTAAACATCGAATATTTGGCCTCCAAAGGACTACTTGCTTCGGAATTCTACTCTGGCCCAACGCCTAAGGGAATCTTCGTTGTGGTTAACAAAACTGAGGACGAACTACTCGAAAAGTATATTGGCAGCGTTTCTTTGGCATTCTTCACCAAGAGCCAGAAAGAGTACGCTTCGCAATTTGCTCGTGTGTGCGTTTCTACCCCTCACGAAAAATTCGTGAAATACTTCTCTGAAGTGTAGACAACTCGCATACAACAATAAAGGAGCTGCTCTGTCATAATGCTATGTATATACTATTATGACAGGGCGGCTTTTGTTTTAACACCACACCGAACCACCCAAATAATCAACCAATAACAACAAACAAATCACAACCACTATGAAAAAATTTTACCTAAGCGCGCTTTGCGCTCTGGCGATTTTTGTGTCGTCGTGCGGCAGTTCCAGCAATTTAGAGGACATCCTCACGTTCAAACAAGTAGACCCATTTACGAAAGTTTTTAGGGAATCAAATTTTCTTCCGCAGTTCTCGGACACTGTTGACATTGCTGCTGGCGAGGATGCAACATTCCAATTTGCTGTGCGAAGCGGCAAGACCCTCAAGGGACTTAACATATCGCTCAGCGACTTCACCACCGAGGATAACACCACGCTCAGCGCCAAGTCAACTCTTGGGTTTATCGACTACGTAAGGGTTGGTCGGATTACTCCTGACGAAGCTCCAGATGCAATCACTCCACAATCGCGCTACTACCCTGACCCTATTATCGAAAAGCAGGGATGGGATGTTGAGCGTGACATCACCCAGCCAATGTGGGCGAGCGTGAAGGTTGGCAAAGATGCCAAGCCAGGGGTATACTCCGCTACTTTCACCCTAAGTGGCGAGGTTGGAGGGCAGAGCTTCGAGGTTGAAAAAGAGGTTGCCATCAAAGTCTACCCCGTGGTACTCGAGGAGCCTTCGCTATGGGTCACCAACTGGTTCTCGACTTCGGACGAGCACATGAAAAAAATGAATAGCGGAAAGGCTGTGGAGCGATACAGCGAACAATACTGGAACCAAGTGAGCGAGCTCGCCAAGAAGATGAAGGAGTGCTACCAAAACACTATTATCATCAACCCTATCGAACACACCAAATTCGACATTGACGCAAACGGAAAGTATAGCTTTGACTTCACCAACTTCGACAAAGCCATCACAATATTCGAGGATATGGGCATTCTCAAGATGCTCGAAGGCGGCCACATTGCAAGACGCGAGAGCCATTGGTCAAGTCCATTTGTTGTGGACACTCCTATCAAGGAGAATGGCGAGATGGTGAATAAATACTACGCTGTGGAGGACGAACGGGCATCGAACTTCCTAAACCAGTTTATCCCCGCGCTCGTTAATTTCCTCAAGGAGAAGGGAATCTACGACATCTACACTCAGCACATTGCCGATGAGCCAACGGGAGCGAATATGAAGAGTTATATTGCTATTTCGCAGTTGGTCAAGAAACTTGCTCCTGATGTGAAGATCATTGAGGCTTGCCACACTAACGACCTTGCAAATGTGATTGACGTGTGGGTACCACAACTCAACTTCTACCAATCGGATTACAATTTTTACTTGGAAAGACAAAAGAGCGGTGATGAGGTATGGTTCTACACCTGCTTGGCACCGCAAGGCAACTACG
>CAYJIF010000049.1:0-4788 GCA_964370175.1 uncultured Rikenellaceae bacterium | reverse complement strand
AAGAGCGGTGATGAGGTATGGTTCTACACCTGCTTGGCACCGCAAGGCAACTACGTGAACCGCTTCCTCGACCAACCTGTCATCAAGACTCGTTTGATTCACTGGCTAAACTACAGATACGGCGCAACTGGTTATCTGCACTGGGGGCTGAACTACTGGTACAGCGAAGACCCCTATGTGGAGACTACCAAAATGAATGAAGAGAGCGGCAATACTCTGCCCGGAGGCGATGGTTGGATAGTTTATCCCGAGAATGGCAAGCTCTATGGTTCGCTACGCTTGGAGGCTATGCGTGATGGTATTGCAGATTATACTTTGTTGAAAATGTTGGAGAAAAAAGACCCTGCACTGGCAAAAGAGCTGTGCCGTTTGACGGTATTCAACTGGGCGCTCTATGACATTGAGGGCGACAGTTTCCGTGCTCGCCGCAAAGCAATACTCGAAGCACTATCGAACTAATTTCGGAGGGGGTGGGAGGATTCACACGCACTTTGGCACGCTAATTGGATTAAATCAGCACAGAATTATATTACTAAATAAACCAAACAGTAAGGAAGCTGTGCTGATGATTCCTAAACCTCAGAGGCTATTAGCCTACGAGCCAGGGGGGGGGCGTTGCTGTACAAAACAACAAAAAACAACCTCTGACCAATAAAAAAGGTAAGACGCTGGTTAGCAGAGAGAACGGTGCGCCACTTTTGCGCCCTCGACTTCTCTTCTACACTACACACTACACACTACACATCAAAAGAGGGCTTTTTCTACTTCTTATACACAAGACAAAAGAGCCGCCGATGAAAAATCTCTAAAGCTGACACAGCTAAAAGCCGATGGTTAGATAGTAGGGTACGCACCTTTCAACATCTCTTTCTTACTCAAAAAGTGGGGTTTCAGAGCGAATAAGATCGCTCCCCCACTTTTTTTTATTTTCGTTTCAGAACTTTTTTGTTATCTTTGTCTTCTATTTTCACATTTAAACGAGGTATTTCGCAGCTATGAAGAGCATTAAGTACGGATTATTTGCATTAAGCACATTGATTTTAGGGTGTTCCACACCAAACGAGGCAAGAGTTGAGGGTCAATTTTTCGGCCACGGAGGCAAGCAGATGCTCATCGAGAAGGTTACTCCCGGAGCAACACAGCAGATTGTCGATACGGTAACAAGCGACGAGAATGGCATGTTCAATTTTGCTATTAGCTTCGAAGACAACAACCCCCTGTTTATCAACATCCGTAACGGCAATAGCTACGTCCCTTTACTTTTGGAGCCGGGGCAAATAGTTAAAGTTTCTTCCATTGGCAACGTCTACAACAACTACGAGGTCAGTGGTTCGGACGGCTCGATGAAGCTCCAAGAGCTGAACATGTCCACGGTCAATCAGATGCGCAAGCTGGACTCTATTGCACGCCTATTCACCGAAAACACTCCGCAAACTCGAGCACAAGAGCTTACTCGTGAGTACGGCCGCTTGTACATCGACCTCAAGCGCAATATCATCCGCTTTGTGGTGACCAATCCTTCGTCAATGGCATCAATAGTGCCTCTCTACCAACCGATAACTGGAGGCCGCTACATCTTTGACGAACCTACCGATATCATCTACTTCCGCACTGTTGCCGACTCACTGGCCAAGTACTACCCCACTTCACCATACGTGGTCTCGCTCAGAGCTGACCTACAACAAGGCCAAGAACAACTTTCTAAAGACTCTGTACTCAGAGCAAAACTCTCGCAAGAGATCAATGAAGTTTCACTGCCTACCATCTCGCTCAAAGATGCCGAGGGACAGACGCGCGAACTGAGCGAAGTGCTGGGCAAAGGCGTTGTGTTGCTTGATTTTACATCGCTGCTGCCTGCGGAAATGAAAATCCGCAACCGCGAAATTGCAGAGATTTACGAGAGCTACAAAGACAAGGATTTCGAAATTTTTCAAGTCTCGCTCGATGACAATCGCGCCGCATGGCTACGTGCAGTGGTAGAGGGTCGATACGGCTGGGTTAGCGTTAATGCCTCAGAGGACATTGACATAGCGCGCATGATGAGTTCCTATAACATCACCACCCTGCCAACATCGTTCATCATTGACGAGGAGCAGAACATCGTAGCTCGTGACATAGCCACTCGCAAAGAGCTCGAAGCGGCACTCAAAAAAGTACTCTAAAGGAGAGGGATGATGGGCTGATGGCAGAGGAACTCTTATTTGAGCAATACCCAACAAATACTGTCGCAGCAGATGCCGCTCATTTTAGCAGCGAAATCTCCGACACAATCTCTTCACAAGACTCCTTAGCCTCACAAGGTTTCGAGGACTCACTCTTTGGCACATCATCACAATTCGTTGCCTCGGCACAGAGTCACCCCACCTCCATTGCGGAGCAGCTGGGCTGGGTGCAAATGTGGGAGTCGAGCCTCCTTATTCTCATAATTTTGTTTTTCTGCCTCTATGGTTTTTACCGTTATGGCAACGACTTGCGATGGAGCGTTCGCAACTTCATTTCGCTGCGGGCATCCGTGGCAATGATTGATAGCGCATCGTTGGACTTCAGCAAATATGTAAGCTACAGCGGCAAGCTCTCCGTGGCAATCTTCTCGCTTTATGCCACGGGCTACATATATTTAGCAACAGAGATGAGCATTAATTTTCTGCTGCTATACGCATTGTCTATTGTGGTGGTTAGCGTGTGCGTACTTGCAAGCCATGGGCTCAACCGCCTGCTCTCGCTTTTCGACTACGCTCCGCAAAGATGGCAAACAATTCGAGCCGTATGTGCTTATGACAGCGCAGTTGGCGCCTACTTTCTCGCACTTCCGATTTCAGCGCTCTACATCCTCCCAGGTGCGCAATCTATAGCCCTTGGAATACTCCTATCGTACTATGCAATACACGTAATTCGAATTATTTTACTAAATTTTTCATTAAAATTTTCTTTTTTACAATCAATTTTGTATATTTGCGCCGTTGAGCTTGGACCAATCTCCATCGCTTGGGCACTAATTAAACATTTTAAGATATTGTAAAAAAAAGATAGATTGTATGACAAATAGCAGAATTTTGATATCACAACCGGCCCCTGCAGTAGACAAGAAATCCCCTTTTTCAGTTCTTACCGAGAGATATAGCATAGACGTAGACTTCAAGCCCCTTATCACAGTCGAGAGAATTTCGGTCCAAGATTTCATCTCCCAGCGAGTTAAAATCCTGGAACACACTGCCGTTATTTTCACTTCAAGAGCACTAATTGATCATTTTTTCCGCTTGGTGGCAGATGCCCGAGTAAGCATCCCTGATACGATGAAATATTTTTGTATCTCGGAGGCCGTAGCGCTATACCTTCAAAAATATATCGTGTACCGCAAGCGTAAAGTATTTTTTGCTGCGGGATCGGTTAACTCCCTAATGGAGCTGATCCTAAAATACAGCAAAGAAAAATATTTCCTACCCCTTTCAAGCCCCTACAAACCAGAACTACCATCGGCAATGGAATATGCTGCAATACCCCACTCAAAAGCAGTTATTTCGAACACCGTATGCCGCGACACAAGCGACATAGACCCTACAATCTACAGCATTATCGCACTATACAGCCCTATTGAGGTGAACAACTTCAAGAGCGCTTTTTTGGATAGAGGTTTCACCGGCCAGCTCGCTGTCTTTGGCGAGGCAACAGCAAAAGCAGCACTCGCACAAGAGCTCACAATAGACATCATGGCGCCAAACCCCAAATACCCTTCAATGGTGGCAGCACTCGAAGCCTATGCCAAGGCTAAGGCGAAAGGTGGAGACCTGAGCGAGTTTAGCGTGGATAGCCTCAGCAGCGAGGCTGACAAGGAACTGCTGAAAATGGCAGAAAAACGCCGCGTCAAAAACAATAAAGTTGCAGCAAGAACAGCTGCTGGTAGCACAGGAACTAAATCTCGCTACCCTGCTCGCACTACATCCGCGCGTCCTCAATCGGCTGCATCTTCTACTAAAAAGAGCATCTTGACCAAGGAATCAAGCAGCAGCGAATCCACAAAAAAAGAGACTAAATAGTAGTAGCAACGACAACACCCCCTCCTTGCGAGGTTGTTGTTTTTGTGCAGAACTCCTCCGCTTTTATATACTACGATTGTGGATTTTTAGTTTTACCACTTCACAGAGCACATGTACAAACTCAGTAGCCATAGCAGAATAAAGCTGCGTGGCGACATCTCAAACATATTCGAAAACCCAGATGGCTCGCTCCAAAGCGGCAATTTGCGTGCTAAGTACATTATCACCAACAAGGACGACGAATCATCGTCTGAGCTCTCAAAAATGATGGTTTCTGTGCCTAAAAAAATGGTTCGCAAGGCTGTGAAACGAAATTTACTCAAACGCCGAATACGTGAGGCATTTAGACTCCTGCGACAAGACATGGCGCTGAAGAGCGGCTACCATATCGCCTTTATTTACGGCACGTCACAGATTATGGACTATGGTGATATATATCGGTCTGTAGGTGAAATTCTGGAGAAATTGAAGCAAGAGATTCAACTCCCAGCGAATAGTTGCGAAGAAACGCAAACTGGTTGTTAATTATGTAATTTGGCGCATTATTACTGCGCACTTTTCGTGTAGTGATATAGCTCAACTTCTCACCCCCTCAACTCCGCCCTCCTCAACTTCTCCCCTCAACTTCTCACCCCCTCCATTCCATCCACTCAATTTCGCCCCCCCCAGTTCGCCCCCTTTACTCTTCAAAAATGCCTTGGGCAAGCTGCATCACTATCTTTTTGCGTCGCCTATCAATCTTTTCGATCAGATT
>CAYJIF010000048.1:0-13714 GCA_964370175.1 uncultured Rikenellaceae bacterium | reverse complement strand
GGGCGGGGTCAGAGACCCATTTGATTTGTTGCACCGATAGAAAAACAGAAACAAACGCCCTGCGGGGGCACCCGCCGCCGCGCGGGCGGTGCCTGCGGGCACACCGTATGGAGTTTCGATACATTTTTTACACAAGCAGAGCAACCAAAACAATCGCCCAGCGGGGGCACCCGTCGCCGCGCGGGCGGTGCCTGCGGGCACATCGTATGGAGTTTCGATGCATTTTCACACCATTTGAGCAAACAAAACAAATGCCCAGCGAGGGCACTCGCCACCCGCCGCCGCCCACTCCTGAAAATAAACTTGCACCCGCCAGATAATTTTTCTAAATTTGCAAGGCATTGTAACCAATATTATTGAACATTATGACACTAACAGTAATCCTTGTGGCGATTTTCTTGCTGGGAATCGCCATGGTAGCTTTCGAAGAAAAAATTGGAGTAAATAAATCCGCAACAGCCCTACTTATGTGCGTTGTAATGTGGGTAGCCGTATCGCTCGGTGGCGGTGACGTGAGCGCTCACATTATTGCCGAGCAGCTCGGAGAAGTTAGCGAAACGCTCTTCTTCGTCATGGGAACGTTAGTGATTGTCGAGCTCATCGACGTACACGGCGGCTTTAGAGTCATTTCCCAAGCAATCACCACGCGCAACCAACGCAAATTCCTGTGGGTGGTCTGTATTATCACATTTTTCCTCTCGGCAATCATCGACAATATTGCTACGGCAGTGATTATGATAGCCTTGCTGCGCAAATTCATTGACTCCAAAGAACTGCGCTGGATATACGCTGGTACGATTATTATTTCGGCAAATGCCGGTGGCTCTTTCTCGCCAGTGGGAGACGTCACAACAATACTTTTGTGGACGGGCGGAAATGTCGGCCCTGAGCACCAAATCACATCGCTATTCCTGCCTGCGGTTGCATGTATGGTGGTGCCATTGACTTTGGTGTCGGCGTGCTACCTGAAAAAAGGCAAGAGTTTTGAAGATAATAGCCATAGCGAATCTCAGAAAGCAGAGAAAGTAGAACTTTACGGCAAAAACGCGTCGAACACTAATAGCATTGTTCTGTTGGTGCTTGGCGTGGTGACAATGGTGTCGGTGCCAATCTTTCAGAACTGGTCGTCGCTACCTCCATTCATGCGAGTTTTGCTTGGCCTTGCGCTCATGTGGATGTACACAGACCTAATGTATCGCAAAATCGGCACTAAAACCCCCGATTCGGCACAATTCAACGTCACGAAGGTGATTGCTCGCATTGATATGAGTACGATACTGTTTTTCCTCGGAGTGTTGATGAGTGTTGGGGCGATGAAGGTTGCAGGAACGCTGGATGTTGTGGGTAAGGGACTTGAGTCTGCTATTGGCGAACCGCTGCTCATTAGCTCGGTCATAGGGGTGATGAGTTCGTTTGTGGACAACGTTGCGCTGGTGGCCGCCACCCAGGGGATGTACCCAGTGGCTGAGGCTGGAACGTATATGGCAAACTCAGATTTTTGGACATTCTTGGCATACTGTGCAGTGACTGGAGGCTCGCTGCTGATCATCGGTTCGGCAACTGGGGTTACTGTGATGGGTATGGAGAAGTTGACCTTTGGATACTACCTCAAGCGTTTTTCGTTGCTTGCATTGATTGGTTATGTTTCGGGTGCGGCAGTATATTTGTTGTTTTTGTAAGGAGTACAGCTATGTGCCACAGCTTGATTCATTGCTATGAAACTTTCCACCCCTGTACAAATCACCACCCCTCCTTTCACAATTGAGCCTCACCACAGAGTGCTTGTTGTTGGCTCGTGCTTTGCCGAGAATATTGGCGAGCATTTGGCTCTGTTGGATGGCGAAAGAATCACCAAAAATCCCACGGGAGTTATGTACAATCCTCTTTCTGTGGCTCGGAGTGTCGAGATTTTTCGCACGGGCGAGCACTTTTCACACAGAGACTTGGTGGAGTATGGCGGGTTGTGGCATTCTATGGATTTCCACGGTTCGTTTTCTTCTCCTTCGCCCGAGCAAGCTCTCTTAAATATGAACTCACGCGGCACAGTGCCAGATATTGATGTTGTGGTTGTGACGCTCGGAACGGCGTTTGTTTACTTCAGAGAGGGTAGAGTTGTTGCCAACTGTCACAAGATGCCCGAGAGAGAATTTCAGAGGCGTAGAATCACCGTTGAGGAGTCCTCAGATGCGCTTAGGCGCATCTATGAAGCATACCCCAATGCTCGCTTCGTGGTGAGCCTTAGCCCTATTCGTCATTTGCGTGATGGGTTGGAGCAGAACTCGCTCAGTAAGGCTACCTTGCGCCTTGCCTTGGCGGAGTTTTGCGAGGCTGATCCAGAGCGCCGTGTCTATTTTGCAGCCAATGAGATTTTGCTCGATGAGCTGCGTGATTACCGCTTCACCGCCACGGATATGTGTCACCCAACCGAGCAGGCGCGTGAAATCATTTGGGAGCGTTTTGCCGCGGCGTATCTAAGCGCCGAGTATCAGCAGCAGCTGCTCTTGGCACAGAAAGAGGCACGGCGACGTGCCCACCGCCCACTGCGCTAATTGCACAGAACCAAGGATATAAAGCACAAAGTGTGTGTGTGAGGGTTAGAAACGCATGCGAATGTACATTCCCCCTGGAATAGACTTGATTAACCCCTCGGCCTCCAGATGCACGAGTGCCGAACAGCAACTCCCAATCCCTATTTCGGTTATGGCGCACAGCTCTTCGAGCGTGATGGGTTCGCTCTGTGGCATTGCCTCGTAGATGTTTTTTTGGTCGTGCGGCAGTGCGGAAATCTGTGCTTGACTAACCTCTACTACTGTTTTGCGCACCCAGCCGAGCTCTGCCGACAGGTCGCTAATATCTTGGTAGAGTATGGCGCGAGAGGTTTTGATGAGCATGTTTGTGCCATAGGCGTTCTTGTCGCTGGTGCGCCCCGCAATGGCAAAGACCGAACGCGAGTAGCTATGAGCCATATTTGCAGTGGATGTCGAGCCGCTACGCTCAGGCGCTTCGATAACCATAGTGGCTGAGCTGATGCCTGCAATCAGGCGGTTGCGACTCAGAAAGTTGTTCTTGGTGATGCTTGTACCAAAGGCAATATCGCTGATTATTGCCCCACCCGCTCTGACCAATGAGCGTGCCAATTCGATATGTGCCCGAGGCGTAATATCCAACACCCATCCCGGGAGAATCGCAACTGTGGGGATGTTATTCTTTATCGCAGCGCTGTGCGCCTCCTTGTCAATACCAAAGGCAAGTCCGCTTACAATGGCAACGTTGTCGTAGCTCTCCGCCAGGCTCTTTACAATATCTTGAGTGTTCTTCACCCCCTCCTTGGTCGCCCGCCGTGTACCCACAATGCTCACTAACTTGTGGGCGTTGAAGTCAAAATCGCCATAGACATACAGAACATGCGGCGCATCGTAACATTCGCCCAAGAGTGCGGGGTAAGCCTCGCTACTGCCACACACCAGTATCTTTACGCCCTTTGCCTCACATTCGGCGACAATGGGGCGTGCCTTTTCGAAGGCATTTCCATTTTTTAGCGAGTATATGACTTTTTCTCTCATGCCAGCTGCCTGCAACTCGCTTTCGCTGGCGTTGAAAATTGCCTCGGCGCTCTCGAAATGTTCGAGCATAGCGCGAATAGTACGATGCCCAAGCCCTGAGACTTGGGTCAGCGCAACATCAAAAATTTTACTTTTCATGGTTTTGTATCTTTGTCTTCACGGATGTAGCTGTTTGAGGTGTGGTGGAGCAGCCACAAAACATAACTGCGATTGTCGTAAGGAGTAGACGTTTTTTTATAGGTTTTTTGTTGGTGTAAATGTGGCGGCGATATCGTTTGAAGGTCGTTTGTTTCGATTGCTGCGCAATATTTTATTGTTTTTGCTGTTATTATTGAGAGGTGCAACTCCGAGCAAGTCGGAGTGATTAACACTACAAATGTATTTATTAATTTTTGTTTTTCAAAACATTATTACTCAATAAAATAAAGCCAAGTCTAATGCTCGCTACGCTACACTGTGGCTCCTGCCGCCCCCTGCTGTTTGTGGGCGCATTACCCGCGATTTAGCACGTGCATTGCACCAGTTTAAGAGAAAAAAAACATATATTTGCGATCTTAACTACGGTAAATAATAACACAATAAATAAACATAAGAAACGATGAAAAGAACACTTCTACCGATTTTCACAGCCCTACTTCTATGCACCGCTGTGAATGCAAACGCTCAGCACCCAGCCGAGAGAAACACAGTCACCATTAATGCTTCGGCAACCCGCACTGTGGAACCTAACAAATTTGAAATACAAATCATACTCAGCGAAGAGCCCTCCAAAGGCAGAACAACCATAGCTTCGATGCAAAATACACTTGCCTCAGTGCTCAAAAACGCAGGCATCGATGCCAACGAGGCGCTTGTGATCGTGTCGCAATCGAGCACCACGGCAAAACGCAAGGATGTATATCAGTACGTTAACTACATGCTCACGGTGACAACGCCTAAAGAGATGAAGGATTTTTTCGCAGAGATGGATGAGCAGAAACTTAGCGAAGCTACGCTCGTGCGCACAAGTAACACTGATATTGTGGAGATTTCAACCGAAGTTAGACAAGAGGCAATGCAAAAGGCACGGAGAGCTGCACAAGAACTTGCTGCTGCCATCTCGCAACAAATCGGTGATGCCATCAGCATTGAGGCATATATCAACGACAACGAAGTGAGTAACTATGTTGGCGGCAGAATTATGTACGCCGCAAAATCAGCAGATAGCAACTCGGCAAGACTCCCCGAAAACTTGGGAGTGGAGGATGTTCAAGTCTCGCAGAGCGTGGTTGTGGAGTTTGAACTCCTCCCCGCAAAAGACAAAGAATAAGTGTGATTATTTTTACAGAGTGTCCAGCAGTTGCTTCATTGCGGCGACTGCTCGGCCACGATGAGAAATAGCATTTTTTTGCTCCAGTGACATCTGAGCAAAACTCAAATCAAAGCCTTGGGGGCAGAAGATCGGGTCATACCCAAATCCTTCGCTTCCAGGGCTTACTTCTTGAAGAATATAGCCGTGCACAATGCCCTCAACTCGGTGCTCCCTGCCGTCGGGCTCAATGACCGAAATAACGGTGCGAAACTGTGCCCTGCGATTCTCTACACCATTGAGCTCGCCAAGCAACTTCTCTATATTCTGAGCGGCTCCTCCGCCCGAATAACGCGCCGAATAGACCCCAGGAGCGCCTCCTAATGCCTCGACCTCTAAGCCAGTATCATCGGCAAAGACCGTGATATTGTGCTCGCCCTTTAGTTGAGATGCCACGTAGTGAGCTTTCAGTGAGGCATTCCCCTCAAGAGTTGTTTCGGTCTCGGCAATATCGCCATCAATGCCATACTCGTTGAGAGTCATCACGCTATACTCGCCACCCAAGGCCGAGAGTACTTCCTCTACTTTGTGGGCGTTGTTCGTGGCAAATAGGAGTTTCCTATTTTTGTTCATTGTTGTTGGTTCTAAATGTATAGAAATTATTTGCTCCAAAGTTCCAAAACATTACGACTCCCGTTGCAATCAGCTTTGAGAGCCACTCGGCTGTGATGGTGAAGTCCATAACAGTGAGCGATGAGGGTACAGCCGAAATCGAGCCCAGATAGACAATGTAGTGGAGTCCCAGTCCAACGAGTGCCACTATAAAAAACTTGATGTATTCGGCTCGTATGTTAGGGTTAGTGCTGCGCCAGGTCCATAGTCTGTTGAGCACGTAGTTGGATGTGGCCGCAAAGCAGAAGCCAATGCCTGTGGCAATGAGCATCGTGAGTCCTACAACCTCGTAAAAAAGGGCTGTGGTGGCAAAATCGACAATAAAGCCGATTGAGCCTACCACAGCAAATTTTAGAAAACGCTTTAGCATCTCTGTTTTGTCTTAACCTACAAAAAACAGTAGGTGAATTGTTTATTCAAATTCTACTAAAAGCGCACCATTTGGTACTGCATCACCTGCAGCCACACAGACAGTTTTGATTGTTCCATCCATGGGTGCTTTTAGGGTGTTGCTCATTTTCATGGCGTTGAATTGCAGGAGTTTATCACCTTCCTTCACGCTATCTCCCGCCTTTACGGCGATTTCAGTAATCGTGCCTGGGATAAAGGAGTGGACTTTTTTAGGGTCGGGTCTTTCCCAACGTTTGCGCTCCTTGTAGCTTGCAGGTACGATTGTCGTGTATGTGCCGTGAATTGTGCTCAGAGTGTCAAACTTTGGCGCTTCTTCGCAGCAGCATTTTTTCTTATTATTATCTGACATGATTTTGTTCTGTATAGTTAGCGGCTCGATTAAAATGGAGGGATACCGTGTTTTTTGTTCGGGCGGTATACAGTTTTGTTACCAGACACGTTGAGTGCGTGTACGATACTTTTTCTGGTTTCCACTGGGTCGATAACTGCATCAACATAGCCTTTCGATGCTGCCACGTATGGGTTAGCAAATTTCTCTTTGTATTCTGCGATTTTCTCTTGGCGAGTAGCTGCAGGGTCGAGGCTGCTTGCAATTTCTTTACGGAAGATGATATTTGCTGCACCTTCTGGGCCCATCACTGCGATTTCTGCTCCAGGCCATGCAAAGACGAAGTCGCTGCGCAGGTGGCGCGAACACATAGCAATGTATCCACCGCCGTATGCTTTACGAAGGATTACTGTGATTTTTGGTACAGTAGCCTCGCTGTATGCGTACAGTAGTTTTGCACCGTGGCGGATAACTCCGGCGTGCTCTTGGTGCACACCTGGAAGGTATCCTGGTAGGTCTTCCAGTGTTACGAGTGGAATGTTGAACGAGTCGCAATAGCGGATAAAGCGTGCTGCTTTGTCCGAGCTGTCGCAGTCCAATACCCCCGCCATAACGAGTGGTTGGTTGGCTACAAAACCAACGGTTTTGCCGTCAATGCGGCCAAAACCAATAACGATGTTTGCAGCAAAAAGTTCTTGAACCTCGAAGAAGTCGCTATCATCGGTGATTGCACGAATCACGTTACGCACGTCATAGGGCTGAGTAGGGTCGCCTGGTACGATTTCGTTGATTTTGTATTCTTTGGTGCGTGGTTCTTCGCTGACTTCGTCAATGCTATCCTCGTTGTTTTGTGGGATTAGCGAGAGGAGTTTGCGAATTTGCAAGAAGCACTCATCCTCGCTGTTGGCAAAGAAGTGAGCATTACCAGTTTTCTCGCAATGAACACGTGCTCCACCCAGCTCTTCCATGGTGATTTCCTCGCCGAGCACGGTTTTAATTACCTCTGGGCCGGTGATAAACATTTTAGAGATTTTGTCCACCACGAAGACGTAGTCGGTAAGTGCTGGAGAGTACACAGCGCCGCCGGCACATGGGCCGAGGATTACAGATATCTGTGGGATAACTCCTGATGCAAGCGTGTTGCGGAAGAAGATTTCGCCATATCCAGCAAGAGCGTTCACACCCTCTTGGATGCGAGCTCCACCCGAGTCATTGATTCCGATTAGTGGGATACGCATGTTTAGCGCGTAGTCCATGATTTTTGTAATTTTGCGAGCGTGGCTAAGCCCGAGCGAGCCGCCAAATACGGTGAAATCCTGTGCGAAAATTGCCACTGGATTGCCGCAAATAGTGCCCGTGCCGATGATAACACCATCGCCTGCGAGTTCTTTTTCTGCCATGCCGAATTCGGTGGCAGAGTGTTGAACGAAAATATCGTATTCGTTAAATGTTCCGTCGTCAAGCAGGGCTTCCACACGCTCTCTGGCGGTGAGTTTGCCCATCTCCTTTTGTTTCTCGATGGCTTTAGAACCGCCACCAAGAAAAACGCGTTTTTTACGCTGGAGTAAGTCCTCTAATTGTCTTTCTTTACCCATTATAGTTAATTATTAATTAGTTATCAATATGACATGGTTATACACATACAAAGATATGCTTAATTTCGTTAAGTGCAAAATTATTTTCTATCAAAAATTGATTTTCCCTTCCATTTGCCGCTGAAGTAGAACCAGATGACTATAATTGCCCCCACTGCCCAGCCAATGACTACGCTACCGGAGATGACATCTGCGCCGCTGAGGTCTGTGAAATTCTTGCCCACAATGGCTATGGGGATTCGAGCCAACCACATCGATATGAAGACCGATACCATTGGTAGCATCACGGCTCCACTGCCTCTCAAAAACCCTATAAATACTTGCATTACTGCGAAAATCAAGTAGAAAAGACTCACCACGAAGAGGTAGCGATTGCCTGTTTCAATGACTTCGATGTTGGTGGTGAAGAGTCGGAGAATATCGTGGCCAAAGACGATGATTATAGTG
Organism: uncultured Rikenellaceae bacterium; assembly: GCA_964370175.1. Taxonomy (GTDB): domain Bacteria; phylum Bacteroidota; class Bacteroidia; order Bacteroidales; family Rikenellaceae; genus Mucinivorans. Next base: position 5,410 of record CAYJIF010000048.1, on the reverse strand, counting down.
CTCTGCACTACACAAAAAATGGTGGAGTAGAGTAGTGTTATGCGCATTCCTTTCTTAGCGCGTTCAATCTTTCCTTTGCCAATGTTTTGCCCCACAAAAGAGGTGAGTGCCAGAGCGAAATTCAGCGCAGGGAGTACTGCTATTGCGTCGATGCGAAAGGCGGCAGAAATTCCTGCTATTGTGTCGGTTCCATAGGTGTTGATGATGCCAAAGAGCGCCATTGCACCAAGCGCAATGAAAGATTGTTGCAACCCCGTGGGCAACCCATAGCGCAGGCACTGCTTTAGTATCGTGCGGTTGAAGCGCAGATTGAATAAATTAATGTGGAATACTATGTCGTCACGCCTGTTTATATAGTATATGGCTAAGAAATATGCTGTTCCTTGGGCGATGACAGTTGCCCAAGCTACAGATGCCACCCCCCACCCGAAAACAACGATGAAGAGCAAGTCCAGCCCAATGTTTAGTACCGAGGATATGGCAAGAAAATAGAGTGGTGTGCGTGAATCGCCAACACCTCGCATCATTGCCACAATGGTGTTGAAACCAAAGAGCACGAAGACTCCTCCGAGATATACCGAGAGGTAGTCGTGCCCCAGCGGTATTAGCTCTTCGGGCAGCCCATTGAGGCGCAAAATGTCGTCCGAATAAAAATAGCCAACCAGTCCGATGATTGCTCCGCAGACCAGCAGTACGATGTGCAGTGTGTCGCTTGTGATGCGCACTTTTTCCATATCCCCCCGCCCGAAATATTGCGAAATCACGGTGCTCGCCCCTCCGCCAATACCCATCACCATGGCGATGATAGTGAAAACCACAGGCCCGCTCGCCCCCACTGCCGCAAGTGCATCCGTGCCGATGAATTGGCCCACAATAGCACTATCCACCATCTGGTAGAATTGCATCATGAGGTTACCCAGTATGATTGGAATGGCAAAGAGTAGGATTTGCCTGCCGATGTGACCGCTTGTAAAATCTTTCATTGTTGAGCTTGCAAATATAGTGTTTTTTCTTATTTTATAAATAAATGTGATGGGTGTGGAAAAAAAACGCTATATTTGTTGCGTTGAATCTAACAAAAAACTAAATAAAACACTTATGAAAAAAACTTTGATGACAATTGCGGTAGTGCTTGCTACTGCGGTTGCGGCAGTGGCTCAAAACCCACAGGAAATCTATGAAAAATTTAAAGCTAAAACAAACGTTGAGGCATACGAACAAGCACGAAAGGGAAGGAGCGAGCTCATTGAAGCCAATGTAGCTGTAGGGCCGATGTCTATGCCAATCAAAATGGTGGTAAAGCACGATGACCCAGCTAAATTCCGTATGGATATGTCGGTTCAGGGGCAAGATATACTTATTGTCTTTGACGGCGAAGCAGCATATATGACAGTGCAAGGCCAGACTCAAAAAATTACCGACCCAGAGCAAATCAAACAACTGGCTCCAACCAATGATATCACATCGCAGTTGGGTCCAAAAGTAACGGATTTTTCTAAATTGAAGTATGTGGGCGCAGAGGGTGAATGCGATGTGTTGAGCTATGACGCTGGTGCGGAAGGTAACTTTACCCTCTACATCAACAAAACAACAAATCTGTTGGATAAAATGAAAATAGAGACGAACGTCCAAGGTCAGAGTGTTGCGGTTGAAACAGAACTCAAAGAATACAAGTCTTTTGCCTCGGGCGAGGTGTTGTTCCCAACCGTGATGGAAATGAACGTGATGGGACAGGTGATGAAAATGGAAATTGTGAAGCTGGAACTTGATTTTCCAACAGCTCCTTGGATGTTTGCAGCTCCTGTAATGTAAGAAAAGAAACCTAACCAAATATCTATAAAAAATAAACAACCAACAAAAACTTAAAGAAATTATGAAAAAATTATTTCTATTGGCATCAGCCTTTCTGTTGGCAATCACCTCGGTGTCTGCACAACAAACGGATATGATGTCTGAGTTGCCAAAAGACCCAGAGGTTCGCTATGGCACACTACCCAATGGTGCGAAATACTACATTCGCAAAAATACCAAAGATCCGCAGCGTACTAACTTCCACATCCTATACAAAGTGGGAGCTGTGCTCGAAGAAGATCGCCAAGACGGACTTGCTCACTTCCTGGAGCACATGGCTTTCAATGGCTCTAAGAACTTCCAAGATAATGACCTAATAGAGTATTGCCAAAGCATTGGTGTCGAATTTGGTCGTAACCTAAATGCTGGTACATCTCAGCAATCTACCACCTACATGATTACTGGTGTGCCTACCACTCGTGAGAGTATCATCGACTCAATGCTACTGATCCTCCACGACTGGGCAGGTTTCATCTCGCTCGAAGAGGAGGCAATTGACGATGAACGTGGCGTAATCCAAGAAGAGTGGCGTATGTACGAAGGTAGAGCGTCAACCCGCGTGAACAGACAGAGCGTTAAACTACTCTTTGGCGAGGACAATATCTATGCTAACCGTGACATCATTGGAGCTTACGAAAACCTTGAGAAATTCACTTACCAAGATATTCGTGACTTCTACAAAAAATGGTATCGCCCAGACCTTCAGGCATTCATCATCGTAGGGGATATTGACCCAGCGGTTATCGAAGAGAAACTTATCAAATTGATGGCAGATGTGAAAATGCCAGAGGGTGAAGTTGCTCAAGCTCCTGTAATTAAAGTGGAGGATAACATCGAACCACGCTTTGGTGTTTTCACTGACCCAGAACTAACGGCTACAACTGTTGAACTATCGTGCCGTCTGGCTCCAACAAACGACAAGTATAACAACACAGCTTTTGCGCAAAAGACAAGCCTTCTTAACAGCCTTGCTACTCAAATGTTGGGAGAGCGCTACTCAGAGATGTCGAAGAGCGCTTCCTCTCCTTTCCAAAGAGCCTATGCTTACCACACTACGTATTACGATCCATTCGATATCTTGGTAATGTCGGCATCTGCTCGTGAGGGCGAGGCGTACAAAGCATTCGAGGCGGCTTACACCGAGCTTCTTCGTGCCATCCGTGGTGGTTTTGCTCAACCAGAGCTTGACCGTATCAAAGCGGATTACTTGGCGTGGATTGAGCAATCGTACAACAACCGCAACGACCGCAAGAACGATGCATTCGTGGGTGCATACAATTCTCACTTCTACAACAACGACCCAATTATGTCGGCAGAGGATGATTACAAATTGACAAAAGAACTCATCGAAGGTATTACTCTGGAAGAGGTGAATGCGCAATTTGCATCGCTACTCACTGACAAAAATATTGTGGTTGAGGCAAGCCTTCAATCTAAAGAGGGGGTTGAAATCCCAACTGTTGAGGGACTAAAAGAAATCTACGAAAGAGTTAAAGCAAGCGATATTGAGCCTTACACAGAAGAGGTTATCACTCGCCCACTTCTTGACGCGTCGAAACTTCAAGGCTCTAAGGTGACTAAAACAAAAGAGGGTAAATTCGGTACCACTGAATGGACTCTTGCTAATGGTCTTAAAGTAGTGGTTAAACCTACTGACTACAAGGCTGACGAGATTATGTTCAACGCAACCCGCCTGGGTGGTACTTCGAAAATCGAAGACCTCGGTACGCTTTACTCAACTTCACTACTCGGTTCATTTGGTGGCGTTGCTGGTCTTAGCGATTTCACTGCAACCGAACTTCAAAGAATCCTTGCAGGTAAAAATGCCTACGCTTCTCCTTTCATTGGTGGACTAACAGAAGGATACCGCGGTGGATCGTCAATCAAAGACGTGGAGACTATGCTACAACTCCTCTACCTAAGAAGTACTGCACCACGCGCAGAGGCTGAAGATTGGGAAACACTCGTTGATAGACTTAACACCCAAATCAACGGTGGACTCAAAAACCCAATGCGTATTTTCCAAGACTCTATGGCAATGACAATGAGTGGTCACGATCCACGTGCACTTACGCTTGGCGCAGAGTACATGAGCAAAATATCGTTGGAAGCTCTCAAGGCTCAATACGAAAAAACTTTCTCGAACAACGCTGGTATGACATTCTTCTTCGTTGGTTCAATTGATTTGGATACATTCAAACCACTTGTGGAGAAATATATCGGATCACTACCAGTTGCTAAGGCTAAAAAGCCTAACTATGGTAAATTTATCACCGAAACACCTAAAGGTAAAATCCTTAACCACTTCGAAACTCCTCAAGAGGAGGATAAAGTAATGGTTGTGGTGGCGAGCAATGGCGATATGAAAAAAGCTACACAAGCCGAAGCGCTAAACCTTGACATCGCAGGACAAATCCTCGATAATCTATACATCCGTACGATTAGAGAAGAGGCTGGTGGAGTTTATAGCGTGTCGAACTACGTGAGCTCGTCTATCACTGGTCCTGACAAAGAGTTCGTGAACGTATGTGTGTTCCAAACCGACGACACCAAATATGAAGAACTTATCGGACTTGTGTACGAAGGAATCGAACAAATTACAACCGATGGCCCTACTGCTGAAGAATTGCAGAAAATTATCAATGCAATGCAAAAGAACTTCGATAATGGTGTTCGCCAGAATGGTACTTGGATGAGCTATATCCAAGAGTTCTACACTTGGGGACTGGATGGCTATACTAACTACCAAAAACTACTCGATAGTGTAACGCCTGCAACTGTGAAAGCTGCTGCAAAACGTGCGTTTGATCAAGGTAATGTTATTGAGGTTGTTCAGCTTCCATAATACGGTTTATGCGGGGCTCTGGTAGAGGCCTCACAGTGAAATGTAATGAGGGGGGAGTGTCGAGAAAATCGACATTCCTCTCTTTTTTTGTGTGGTGGGGTGCGGCAGGCGGCGGCATCCCGCGTGCTGCGCACACTCATTTGTTGAAAAAATACAGCAGATGAAATTTTCTATATCTAATTTTTGCGTTTTCGGGTGCCGCCGGCGGCGGAGCGCTGAAGAATGCGCCCGAAAGGGTGCAGAAAACAGCGGTCTGCCGCATTGGGGCGGCGGCATCCCGCAAATGCTGCGCACAATATGTTGAACGAATAACAGCTGTTGCAAATTTCTAAGTGTAATTTCTGTGTTTTTCGGATGCCGCCGGCGGTGGAGTGCTAATTTTCGAGCGATAGCAAGAAAATGGCGGTCTGCCGCATTGGGGCGGCGGCATCCCGCATGCTGCGCACAATGTGTTTTAACTAAATTGGACTTAATATTCCGATTGCTACCATGTTCCACTACTTTCTTTTTTGGATGCCGGCGGCGGGAGAGTGCTATATAGCGAGTGGAACGAGCGTATAGCGGTCTGCCGCGTGGCGCGGCGGCATCCCGCAAACACTGCGTGTTTAATTGAGTTGGGAGGGTCTGAATTATGAATTTTTAGTTCAAATCAGGATTGATTGCTCTATCCGCCTCGCCGGCGGGGCGATTTTTAAATTTACGAAATTCCCTTCG